>JAJDET010000284.1 GCA_029259655.1 Planctomycetota bacterium | reverse complement strand
GGTCGGCTCACGAGCGGGAGCGCATGAGGCGCTCCGCTCGCGGCATCGCGCCCGCGCGAGACGACGGCTTGACCGCGGAGTACGAGGTACGTGGTGTCTCGCAGTCGCGTGTCGTACGCGGGGTGACGAACCTCGGGCGCTTGCAGTGAGTCGTGCGCGTTTCTCTCGCAGTCGCGTACTCTCCGCGCACGGGCGGACGCCCGCGCGCGCGAGGAAGGCGCCCCAGCGCCGGTCCCTCGTGAGCCGACCGCCCTAGGCGGTGTCGGCGTGTTTCGTGAGGTTTCTTCCGCCCGCCGGAGGCATCGCCGCGGGTACCGCGGCTTCACCGGTTGGGGTCGGGGTGCTCGCGGACGGGGTGCTTTCCACGGGTTGCGAGTGTCGGGGGGTCGGAATGCCTTCGCGATGCTTGCGCGGGCTGCGCCGCGCAAGCGAGACGTCGGGAGGCGACGACACGTGCGGGACGTCGGTGGGGGACGTCGCAATGCGCACTCGCTCGCGGGCTTCGCCCGGCGAGCATCGCGAGGCTGGGGGCCGAAGCGCATGCGGCTCGTCGGCCCGGGTGCGATACGCGACTGCGCGGCACCACGGCACTCCGCCGAGGATGCGCCGGTACCCGGCGCGATGCCTCCCGGCGGGCGGAAGAAACCTGATGGACAACACGCCGACACCGCCTAGGGCGGTCGGCTCACGAGGGACCGGCGCTGAAGCGCCTTCCTCGCGCGCGCAGGCATCCGCCTGTGCGCGGAGAGTACGGCACTGCGGGGAGAAGAGCGCACGACTCACCGCGAGCGTCCGGGGCACGTCACGCCGGGTACGACGCGCGACTGCGAGGCACCACGACCCCCTTCCGATGAAGCCGCGGTACCCGCGGCGATGCCTCCGGCGGGCGGAAGCGGTGGAACGCGAAAGTTCCGCTACTTTCTCGAAGGGCGGGCCCTCCGCGCGCTGTCTGGCGAGACGATGGGGGAGCCGGCCCCCCCGCTCATGACACCGTACCCGTGTTCGCTACCCCCCGAGATCCGCTGGACGAACCGACCCCGCCCTGGGACCGCGGCGCCATGACCATCGGCGCCTTCGATCGCGGGACCCTGCGGGCGCTCTTCGATACCGAGCGCGATCCGCTCTTTCGGTTCCTCTACCGCCTGTGCGGGAACCCCTCGGACGCCGAGGACCTGCTCCAGGAGACGTTCCTCGCCGTGTGGCGCAAGCGACACCAGTTCGAGGGGCGCGGGGCCGCGGCGGGCTACCTGCGACGTACGGGCTACCGGCTCTTCCTCAACGCGCGCGAGAAGCGCGAGCGGCGCGCCGGGCTCCTCGCGCTCGTCGACAGCGACCCGCGTCTCGCGCAGTCGGCCGCGCTCGAGGTCGAGCTCGCCGAGACCCGCACCTTCCTGGCGGCCCGCGTCCGCGAGGCCATCGACGCGCTGCCCGGACCCATGCGCGAGGCCTTCGTCCTGTTCCGCTACGAGGGGCTCACCTGCGTCGAGATCGCCGAAGCCCTCGACGCGCCCGTCAAGACCGTCGAGAGCCGCGTCCGCCGCGCAACCCTGCAGCTCTCCGAGAAGCTCCACGCCTACCAGAAACACGTGCGCCCCACGTGACCCCATCCGAGATGGAACCCCGACACCCACTCGAACGCATCCGCGCCTGGGCCGCGGGCGAGCTCGCGCCCGACGAGCGGCTCCGGTTCGAGCGCGATCTCGCTTCCGACCCCGAGCTCGCCCAGCTCGCCCACGCCTACCGCGACGTCCACGCCCTGACCGCACTGGACGAGGGCGTTCCCGACTGCGCGGCCAGTCTCGAAAACATCGAACGGAGAATGAGCCCGACACGGCCCTGGCGTCGCGTCGCGGCTCTGGCCGCGGGAATCCTGGTCCTTGCGAGCGCGGCCCTGGTTTCCCGCGGCCTGTTCCGCTCGGAGCCCGAACTGGGCCCGCTCGAGCCCGTCACCCTCGCCTCGATCCCGCTCGAAGTCGATCCCGATCGCTACATCGAGGCCCTGCCGATCCCGGCCACTCTCGCGAGCTTCCACCCCGTCCGCGAAGAAGGCATCCAGTGGATCCACGAGCTCGACGAAGCGCGCGAGATCGCGTGGCTGACGAACCGTCCGTTGCTCGTCTTCGCGCGCTACGAAGTGTGCCCCGTGGCCGACAGGCTCCGGAAGACGACGCTCATCGACGATCGCGTGCTCGCGCTGGCGGAGGAATGCGTCCCGTGCGAGGTCGACATCGAGGGCTTCCTACCCGACGACACGAAGAAGATGCTGGCCTACGGGTACCCGTTCTTCGAGCTGCAGGAGGGTAAGGGCACCGTCATCTCCAATTTCTCCGGCGACTACCCGGGAGACGTGGGTGCCTGGAACTTCCACGAGGTCCTGCGCGAGGGTCTGGACGATCGCAAGGACGGAACCTCCCCGATCCCCTGGTCGCTCTCACGCGACCTGGCGGACCTCCACGCCCGCGCGCGCGCCGGCGAGGAAGAGGGCCGCTTCGGCGACGCGCGTCGCTTCTACGAGGAGCTCGTCGCCAGCGGCACGAGCGGGGGGTTCGTCGAGTCGGGCCAGCGCGGGATCCTGCGCATCGCCCTCGCCGCGAGGGACGTCCTGATCGAGGTGCGGACCCTGGCTCTCGCAGACCTCGACGCCGCGGAGGACGAGCTCGCAGCCGCGCTCGAGCGCTTCCGCGGGACACCGCACGCGAACGACATCGAGGGCGTTCTCCGGTGCATCCAGACCCGGCACGAGTTTCCGCCGCTCGACTGGTCGAGCTGATTGATCGCACTTTCCCTGAGGGGCGCGGCAAGACGTCCTGTCAGGAGAGATGTGAATGGGAACCCCCACCCAAAAGGAGGAACTCCCATGAAAAAGCTGTTTGCAACCCTCGCCCTCGCCGGGCTGGCGATTCCCGCAGTGGCGGGTGAGTCGTACACGGAAGCCAAGAGCTCCTGTGCAACGCTCGCCTCCTTCCGCTGCGAGAACGCCTGCCCTCTGGCGAAGAAGGCCAACATCCTGCGCGCCTACGGTTACGAGGCTGTGGTCACCTCCACGGTGGCCCGTGCCGACCTGGCCGACGCGCTGGAGGCCAACCTCGCCAGAATCTGAGGACGATGCAGACGCGGCCGGGGACGGTGCACTCCGCACCGGACCCGGCTCTCTCTCTCTCTCTCTCTCTCTCTCTCTCTCTCTCTCTCTCTCTCTCTCTCTCTCTCTCGAACATCGACGACACGGAGGAAGCCATGAACACGAAGCCCCTCGCCGTCCTCCTCGCCACCCTCGCGCTCGCGGTCCCGTCCCTCGCGGCCGGCGGTGCGCTCTCCGACGCGCTCAGCGCGTTCCGCGCCGGAGAGTACAAGCGCACGCTGGAGCTCCTCGGCGAGGTCGAGCCCGGCTCCGAGGACCACTCGCGAGCGCAGTATCTCGTCGGAGAGACGCAGCTCGTGCTCGGCGACGCCAAGGCCGCCGAAGCGAGTTTCCGCGGCGTCGTCGCGGCGCGCCCCGAGGCCGTGCCGGCACTGGTCGGGCTCGGCCGCGCGCTGATCCTGGGCGGCGCACTCGAGGAGGCGGAGAAACCGCTCGCGCGCGCGCTGGCGCTGGAACCCGGCGACCTCGCGGCGAAGCGCGCGAAGGGCGAGCTCCTGATGTTCACACAGCGCCTCCCCGAGGCGCGGGAGCTCCTGATCGAGGTCTTCGAGCGCAACCCGAAGGACCCCATGAGCGCGCGCTCGCTGGTCGACGTGCTGATCCGGATGGAGGTCGCGCCGGACGCCATGCGTGTCGCGGAGGACTTCGCCATCGTGCGCGAGGAGCACCCGATGGGTTACTTCCTCAGGGGCCTGGTCCACGAGCAGCTCGAGCAGGACGACGCCGCGATTCGCTCCTACCAGCTCGCGCTCACGCGCGACGCGAAGTTCCTCGACGCGCACAAGAACCTCGGCATCCTCTGCCACACGCTCTCGGACACCTACAAGCTCGTGGAGCGCAACCGGCTCGCGATGCGCCACTACGCGATCTACTTCGAGCTCGGGGGCAAGGACGATGCGCTGGCGACGGCATTCGAGCGGATGAAGGCGTTCCTCACGCCCGAAGGCGAGCTCGTGACCCCGCCTGCGCAGAGCGGCTGAGTCGGGAAATCGCGAGCGCGCTACCGCGTCGCAATAATCCCAACAGTGTCGAAACGCGCGTAACGGTTCCTGGGGCAACTACCTCATTGCCGTCCCGTCGCTGGGACCGTGCATCGCGTCTTGCGGATTCAGGGGAGTGACGCCCGTGCATTCGGGGGTCCGTATTGGTACCGAGAACCCGGATGCCAGACGTACCGACAGGCAAGGGGGGAGCCTTCCTGGAGGAATCCGCGACCGCGCGGGCTCTCCCGCTCTTCCCCGACCTCCTCCTCTTCGTCGATCGATCCGGCGTCGTCCGCAATTTCGTGGGCGGCACGTCGGGGGCCTTCGCCGTCTTCGCCGACGGCCACGGGCGCGCCCTCACATCTCTGATTCCGCGCGGTGTCGCGACGGAAGTCGTCGACGCGTTGCGCGAGGGACGACCCGCCGGCTTCGAGTTCGTCGCGCCTGCGGCGAGCGCCGTTCATCGGTTCGAGGCGCGTGTCGTCGGACACGGGAGCGAGTGCGTCGTCGTCCGCGACCTCGGGAGTCCGGCACCCGCACCCGCCCGGGAGCACGCACCGACCGAGTTCCGAAGTCCTCCTCTCCCCCGACTCCTCGACGAGCTCGACACCGGGATCCTGGTCGAGTCGGAGGATCGCCGCATTCACTACGCCAACCGGAGCTTCTGCCGGATCTTCGAGATCGATGCCCTGCCCGAGGAGCTCGTCGGCATCGACTACAGCTCGGTCGCGAATGCCGCCGTTTCCCTCGTCGCGGATCCTGCAACGTTCTTCGCCGACATCGAGAAGTGCATCGCGACCGGCTGCAAGAGCGATGTCCGGCGACTGGAGCTCGTCGACGGGCGTGTCTTCGAGTGGGACTACACCCCGTTCCCGCCGGACTCGGGTTTCAGCGGGCACTTGTGGCAGTACCGCGACGTCACGGATCGAGTCGAGGCGGGACAGGCGCTCCACGCGGCCGAGAGGAGGCTGCGCGAGGTGCAGAAGCGCGAGGCCGTCGGCCGGGTCGCCGGTGCCGTTGCGCACGAGTTCAACAACGACCTGACCGCGATCCTCGGTTTCGTGGAGCTCTTGCTGGCTCGCGAGGGCCTCGATCCTGACGTCCGCGAGAGGCTCGACGGAATCCGAGGAGCCGGGCTGCGCGCCTCCTCGCTCACGCAGCAGCTCCTGTCGTTCAGCCGGCGCCGCGTTCTCCAGCCTTGCATCCTCGACCTGAACGGCGTGCTCGAAGTCCAGCGCGGCCTCCTCTCCCGGCTCCTGGGGAGCGGAACGCTCGAGGTCCACACCGAGTCCGAGCCCATGTGGGTCCGGTTCGATCCGGGAGAGATCGAGCACGTCCTCATGAACCTCGTCTTGAACGCTCGCGACGCCCTGTCCGACAACGGGTGCGTCCGGATCGAGACGCGGCGGGAGGGTGCGACGATCGTGCTCCTCGTCCAGGACGACGGCGTGGGCATGGACGAAGAGACCGTCGCGCGCATCTTCGAGCCGTTCTTCACGACCAAGGGCATCGGAGAGGGGACCGGGCTCGGGCTCGCGATCGTCAAGGACGTCGTCACCGACGCGGGCGGCCGGGTCGCCGTGACGAGCAAGCTCGGTCAGGGTACGACCTTCCGGATCGAGCTCCCCGCCCGGGACCGCCCGGAAGGCTCCGAAGCCCCCGCGCGCGTGGGCGACCGGGTCCGCGGTCGCGAGTCGGTGCTCGTCGTCGAGGACGAGGACTCCATCCGCGACCTCGTGGCCGAGATCCTGCACGGGAACGGCTATCGGTCGCGCTCGGCGGTCGACGCCCGAGAGGCTCTCGAGGCGATCGAGACCGGTCCCCCTCCCGACATCGTCCTGAGCGACGTGGTCCTCCCGGGGATGCGGGGGTCGGAGCTCGCCGTCGACCTGCGAGAGCGTCTGCCCGGGGTCCCGATCCTCCTCTTCTCGGGGCACTCGACGAACGCCGAGCTGCGCGCTCTCCTGGCCGATCCGGCGATCGGCTTCGTCTCCAAGCCCTTCACTCCGAGCGCCCTCCTGGGCGCCATACGCGGGCTCCTGGACCGCTGAGGAGAGCCCTCGCGACCGGCAGCGGTCGCGAGCGCGTTCGCGCAGATCCGTCGGCTCGCCCAGGCCTGCGGAACGGTCGATAGGTTCCGGGGGAGGGGACCGCGCGGGAACGCATAATGGGTTGCCTCCGCATCATGTCCCGCAACGAAGTCGCTTTCGTCCTCGACCCCGAGATCGGGGTCGACGCGGTCCTGGCCGCACTCGACCGCTTCCGGTGCCGGGAGGGGGCGGGCGGCACGCGCCGCGCCCTGTTCTACGACACCTTCGACGGTCGCCTGCACCGGGCGGGCTCGTCGCTCTTCGCCTCCGAGGAAGAGCTGGGCTGGCGACTCTCGTGGCGCAACGGGAGCGGTGGAACGAGCGAGGTCCGGACCGATCGTCCGATCGCCTTCGCGACCGACCTGCCCGAGGGGCGGCTGCGCGAAGTGCTCTTGCCTTTGGTGGAGATGCGCCGGCTCCTCCCGCTCGTCGAGGTCGAGCACAAGGGACC
>JAJDET010000283.1 GCA_029259655.1 Planctomycetota bacterium | reverse complement strand
CTGGAGCCGGTCCATGCCCTCTACGAGCTCGCGAAACGCCTGCGGACAGCCGTCGCGCGTCCACGTTCGCGTGATGTCCGAGCAGTAGCCCTGGTGCGTGGCCCCGGAATCGATGAGGAGCACGCGGCCGTTCCTGACCGTCCGCTTGCCGAGGTAGTGGAGCGTGGCACCCTTCTCGTCGAGCCCCACGATGCTCTCGTAGGGCAGCTCCTTGTCGAGGCAGCCCACCGCCGCGACGTAGGCCTGGTGGATCTCGAGCTCCGACGCACCGGCCTCGAACGCCGCGCGAGCGGCGTGGTGTCCGCGCGCGGCGGCGACCGTGGCGCCCTCGATGCAACCGACCTCGTAGGCGGTCTTGTAGCTCCGGTCCCAGTCGAGGCGAGCGGTCAGCTCGGCGGGGTTGAGCGCGTCTTCGCCCAACCCGTGCGCGCGCGCCGAGTCCGGTGCGTCGCCGACATAGGCCGTGCGGCCGTTCGCGCCCACCATCTGCCAGGCCTCGTCCACCGTCCCGACGACGTCGATCTCGAACTCGCCGGCCCAGAAGGGATCGCCCAGCGGCGTCTGCTCGTACCAGTAGTCCTCGGGGACGACGCACACGAGCCGCGGCGTCGCGCCCGGCTTCACGAGGAGCAGGTGGTGCGGTCCCGGGAGCGGAGTCCAGTGCGCGAAGTGCGGCGTCGTGTGGAAGGGTGCGTCCTGGTCGTCCGCGAAGTAGCGAAAAGGCGTTCCGGCGTGGAGGAGGAGCGCATCGAAGCCCGTGGCAGCCAGGGCCTCCTCGGCCTTGGAGCGACGAGTGCCGACGTGGTCGGAATAGTGCTCGTTCGACATGGCTCCGGTCTCGAGGCTCTGCGCCTACTTGATTCCTCCGGCCAGCTTGCGCGTGGGGATGGCCAGGGCCAGGAACACGGCGCCCGAGACACCGGCGAAGATGGCGACGTTCATGAACAGGTCGCCCTCGGACATGGTCTCGAGTCTGCCCGTCATGAGGCCCGCGATCAGGTTGCCCAGCGCCGCACCCATGAACCAGGTGCCCATCATCTGTCCCACGAGTCGCGACGGAGAGAGCTTCGTCACGCTCGACAGCCCGACGGGGCTCAGGGTCAGCTCGCCGACGGTGTGGAAGAAGTACGTGGTCACGAGCCACATCGGGCTGACCTTGCCGTCCTGGATGTACTGCGATCCCCAGGCCATCACGAGGAAACCGACGCCCAGGAGCACCAGGCCGAACCCGAACTTCACGCCGAGGGACGGGTTCCGGTCGCCGAGCCACACCCAGACCATGCCGATGACGGGAGCCAGGACGATGATCAGGAACGGGTTGACGTTCTGGAGCCACCCGGCCGGCATCTCCCAGCCGAAGATCTCGAGATCGGTGTTGTTCTTCGCGAACAGGTTCATGGTCGAGCCGGCTTGCTCGAACCCAGACCAGAAGCACGCCGCTCCCGCGAAGAGGAGCGCGATGAGCGCGACTCGCTTCTTCTCCCCCGCGTCGCGGCAGACGAAGAAGATGACCCAGGCGAAGTAGAAGACGGCCAGGATGACGACCACGTAGGAGCTGACCTCGGCGAAGCTCTGCACGGTGATCGAGGTGATGCCCATCTTGTTCAACACGACCATGAGGACGATGAGACCGACGACGCCCAGGAGCCCCTTGACGAAGTTGCTCTTGGCTTGCGTCAAGGCTTCGGGCTTCTGGAATTCCTCTCGGAGCTCCCCGCAGCCTTCGAGGTGCCGCTTGCCGAGAACGTACTGGATCACGGCGAACGTCATGCCCACGCCGGCAACCGCGAAGCCGAGGTGCCAGTTGACCTTCTCGCCGAGAAGCGAGCACAGCCACGGCCCGAGGAACGCGCCGATGTTGATCCCCATGTAGAAGATCGAGAAGCCCGCGTCGCGCTTCGGACCCTTGTCCGCGTACAGGTCGCCGACGATCGCGCTGACGTTGGGCTTCAGCAGGCCGGTGCCGATCGCGACCAGGATCAGGCCGCCGTAGAAGCTCACCTCCGATGGGATGGCCAGCACGTAGTGCCCGAGGGCGATGATGACCCCTCCCCAGAGCACGGCCTGGCGCTGTCCGATCAACCGGTCCGCGATCCAGCCGCCGGGCAGCGCCAGGGCGTAGACCCCGAAGGTGTAGAGGCCGTAGATCGCGCCGGCTTCTCCCTCGGTCATGCCGAACCCGCCGCGGGCGGAGTCGATCATGAAGAGGATGAGGAGCGCCCGCATGCCGTAGTAGCTGAAGCGCTCCCACATCTCCGTGAAGAAGAGCGTGGCGAGCCCTCGCGGGTGTCCGAAGAATTGCTTCCCTGTCTCGGCCTGACTCATCGACGTCGGTCTCCTGATTCCGGTGTCGGGCGGTCCTGCTGACGCGTCGGGGCTCTGTAGCGAAGCGCGGATCCGCCCGGATCCCGGTCCCTGGCGGCAGCGGGGGGCAAGACCCTAAACCATCCCCGGCGATTCGCGCCACCACTCAGGCCGACCGCCGCAGACCGGTCCCGCCCAAGGGGGTGACCGGAGAGGCACACCCCGGATACGCTCCCTGCCCCATGAAGAACCTGGAGTTATCGGTGGCGGTCGCGGGCGTGTTGTTCCTGGGCGGTTGTGCGGCGACGGAGGACATCCGGTCCAACGCGATCACGACGCCCGTCCAGTTCGAGGCCCAGGCCTTCCTCGACGACTACACGCCGCGCATGCAGGCGCTCTACTACGCGTCCGCGGAGGCCGAGTGGGCCGCCAACACCCACATCGTCGAGGGCGACGACACCAACGCGAAACGCGTCGAGGAGGCGAACGAAGCGCTGGCGAACTTCACGGGCAGTCTCGAGAACATCGAGGCCGCGCGCCGGTTCCTGGACGGGCGGGACGCGCTCACGCCGTTGCAGGAGCTGGAGATGGAGGCGGTCCTGTACTGGGCGGCGAGCAATCCTCAGACCGTACCCGAGCTCGTGAAGCAGAAAATCGCGGCCGACGCCGCGCAGGTCGAGAAGCTCTACGGTTTCACCTACGAGCTGGACGGTGTGGAGATCTCGACGAACGAAATCGACGAGCGACTCGAGGAAGAGACCGATCTCGACGCTCGGCGAAGGGTGTGGGAGGTGTCGAAGGAGGTCGGTCCGACGCTGCGCAACGGGCTCGTGAACTTGCGACGTCTGCGCAACGCGACGGTCCAAAACCTCGGCTACGACGACTACTTCGCCTACAAGGTCTCCGACTACGGGATGTCCACGGCCGAGATGATCGACAAGCTCGACCAGATCAACCGCGAGCTCCGGCCGCTCTTCCGCGAGCTGCACACGTGGGTGCGCCACGAGCTCGCCGAGCGCTACGGTCAACCGGTGCCCGAGATGATCCCGGCGCACTGGCTCTCGAACCGCTGGGGGCAGGACTGGGCGGGCCTGGTCGAGGTCGAGGGCTTCGACCTCGACGGCGCGCTGGGTGCGAAGGGCCCCGAGTGGCTCGTGCGTCAGGCCGAGGAGTTCTACATCAGCCTCGGCTTCGAGGCGCTGCCCGATGTCTTCTGGGAGAAGTCGTCCCTCTATCCGCTCCCGGACGGGAGCGGCGTCAAGAAGAACAACCACGCCTCCGCCTGGCATCTCGACCTCGAGCGAGACGTCCGCTCGCTGATGAGCGTCGAGGCGAACACGCGCTGGTACGAGACGACCCACCACGAGCTGGGGCACATCTACTACTACCTGTCCTACACCAACCCGGACGTGCCGCCGCTCCTGCGCGGCGGTGCGGACCGCGCCTACCACGAGGCGGTGGGCTCGCTCATGGGGCTGGCCGCGATGCAGCCGCGCTTCGTGAAGGAGGTCGGCCTGGCCGGTCCGTCGGGTGGCGCAGCGGCGGACCCGATGCAGCTGCTCCTGAAGGAGGCGCTCAACTACGTCGTGTTCATCCCGTGGTCGACGGGAACGATGAGCCACTTCGAGAAGGAGCTCTACGCCGACGAGCTGCCCTCGGAGCGGTGGAACGCGCGCTGGTGGGAGCTGGCGGAGAAGTACCAGGGCATCACGCCCCCCACCGCGCGCGGCGAGGAGTGGTGCGACGCCGCCACGAAGACGCACGTCAACAACGATCCGGCGGAGTACTACGACTACGCGCTGTCCTTCGTGTTGCTATTCCAGTTGCACGACCACATCGCGAACAACCTCCTCCACGAGGACGCGCACGACACGAACTACTTCGGTCGCAAGGAAGTCGGTCGGTTCCTGGAGGGGCTCTTGACGCCGGGAGCGACGATCGACGGGCAAGAGCTCCTGAAGCGGGCCACCGGTTCGGAGCTCACGGCTCGGCCGATGGTCGACTACTTCGCGCCGTTGATGAAGTGGCTGAAGCAGGAGAACCGCGGTCGCAGGCACACGCTGGCGCCGATCTGAGATCCAGCCCGGCCCCCCTCGACCGTCCGGGCACGGCGACGACGCTCGGCAACCTCGCCCTGTTGCGGATCGACGCAGTGGGACGCTGTCGGCCTGCGAGACCGGTCTCGGCCGCGCGCAGTCCGGCGAGGGCCTGATTCGCCTGCGCCGCGCGTTCCGCACGGCGGGTTTGACCCTCCCCCGTTTCCGTGGACACCGGACTTAGGGTGACAGGTTCCTCGGAGCGCGACGCGCGTTCCGACGAGGGAGCCGGGCTCACTCGAGCTCGAGGCGTGACGAACAACGTCATTCAACCGCACGTCGAGTGCACGGGCCATGGCCTTGACCGTCACCGGACTCTCCAGATCCACGGAACCACCGGCATGGGGAGATTCCCCTCTCACCCCACCCGTCGACGGGTTCTCGCCGGAGGCTCCTTACTCGTTGCTCCCCTCCAGCCGACCGAGCAGCTCCATCATCACGTCGGCCGCCTCGCGATTGCCCGGGAAGAGCTCGAGCGAACGCTGGTAGCTGGCGACGGCCGCTCCGAGCTCTCCGAGCGCCACGAGCGCCTCGCCGAGGGAGTCGTGCGCGCTCCAGCTCAGCGGGAAGAGCTCGACGCCGAGCTCGAACAGAGCCGCGGCCAGCCCGGGATCGCCGTCGATCTTCAGCGCCTCGTACCCGAGCTCGTTCAACGTGCGCCGGCGGAAGGGCAAGAGCCCCGGCTCCTCGGCCAGCGATCGTGTCAGCACCTCGCGTGCGCCGGCGTCCCCGCGCTGCTTCACGGCGCGAACGAAATCGACCTCGCGCCTCGCCTGCTCCGCGATGCGATCGAGCCGCGCGTGAATCTCGTCCACCGGGATCCAGCGCCCCTTCACCATGACGCCCGCGCGCAACGCGACGTTCTTCACGTCGTCGAGCGGGTTGCCCCAGACGAGGATCAGGTCCGCCCGCTTTCCCGGGGAGATCGTTCCGACGTCGTCGAGCACTCCGAGGTAGCGTGCCGGCTCGCGAGTCGCGGCCGCAACGGCCTCGTAGGGTGAGAGCCCGCAGCCGACGAGGTGCTCGAGCTCCTCGTGCGCCGAGAAGCCGGCGAAGACGAACGGAATGCCGTACCCGCCGGAGTCCGTACCGAGCAGGATCGGGACGCCAGCCTCGTGGAACGCGCCGAGGAAGCGCTTCTGGAACGCGAGTGCCGAGCGGAAGAACGTCGCGCTCGACTTCTCGAAGTGCTTGTGACGGTTGTTCTCCGGGCCCCAGTCGCGCAGCTGCAGCGCCGAGGCATAGCGAGCTTCGCCGCGCTCGAGCTCCGCCGCGAGATCCGCGACCTGGCGCCCG
>JAJDET010000282.1 GCA_029259655.1 Planctomycetota bacterium | reverse complement strand
GCAACCCGTGGAAAGCCACCCGTCCGAGGGCACGCCGACCCATACCGATCAAGCCGCGGTACCCGCGGCGATGCCTCCGGCGGGCGGAACAGCCAGATGGACAACACGCCGACACCGCCTAGGGCGGTCGGCTCACGAGGGACCGGCGCTGGTGCGCCTTCCTCGCGCGCGCCGGCATCCGCCGGTGCGCGGAGAGTACGGCACTGCGGGGTGAAGCGCGCACGATTCATTGCGGGCATCCACCGGGTACGACACGCGACTGCGAGGCACCGCGTACCTCGTAATCCGCGGCAAGCCGTCGTCTCGCGCGGGCCCGATGCCGCGAGCGGAGCGCGTCAGGCGCTCCCGCTCGTGAGCCGACCGCCCTAGGCGATGTCGGCGTGTGCCATGAGGTTTCTTCCGCCCGCCGGGAGGCATCGCGCCGGGTACCGGCGCATCCTCGGTGGAGTGCCGTGGTGCCCGAAGTCGCGTATCGCACCAGGGGTGACGAGCCGCATGCGGTCAGGCTCCCAGTATCGCGATGCTCGTCGGGCGAAGCCCGCGAGCGAGTGCGCATTGCGACGTCCCGCCCATGCCTCCCGCACGTGTCGACGCCTCCCGACGCCTCGCTTGCGCGGGCTTCGCCGCGCAAGCATCGCGAAGGCATTCCGACCCCCGACACCTGCAACCCGTGGAAAGCAACCCGTCCGAGGGCACCCCGACCCCAATCCGGTGAAGCCGCGGTACCCGCGGCAATGCCTCCGGCGGGCGGAAGAAACCACATGCAACACGCCGACAACGCCTAGGGCGGTCGGCTCACGAGGGACCGGCGTTGAGGCGCCTTCCTCGCGCGCGCGGGCATCCGCCCGTGCGCGGAGAGTACGGCACTGCGGGGAGAGAACCGCACGACTCACCGCCGGCGTCCGCGACACGACCCCTCGCACGACACGACCCCGCGAGACGCCACGGCTACCGCCCCCGGACGAACCCCACCGCCGCCGCCCCGAACACCCGCGTGCTCTCCCCGCGCTGGTACCCGAACCTCCCGAACCGCTCGTCGAGCTCCGCGAACGCGGCGTCCGTCTTCGCGTCGTCCTTCCGGAACACCGCGACCGTGAACCGCTCGGGGCGCTCTCCGTCCCCGAGGCGTGCCTCGAGCACCTCCGGCGTCGTCGCCGGGTTCCGGTCCTGGTCGACGTAGTACAGAACGGGTTGCGCGAACCAGCGGTTGTCGACAGCGATCGTCTCGCCCGGAAGAAGTAGCCCGGCCAGCTCGTCTCCGAGCGCAGCGAAGTCGCTCGGGCTGTTGGGGCGGGTCTTCCCGTAGTGCGCCGAGAACGCGGCGAGGCCCACGAGCACGGATGCGGCCGCGATGGACACGGCTCGCGGACGCAACGACAGCACCGCTCGCACGAGGAGGATCGTCGCCAGCGGCGCGAGGATCAGGAGCCCGCGTGCGATGAGCATCGGCTGCACGGACGAGAGCGCGGCGAAGACCGCGAACGAGACCCAGAACGAGGTCGCGACGAGGTCGCGGCCGAGCCATCGCCAGAGAGGCATCGCCGCGAAGCGCGCGAGCATCGTGCGGCCGAGCCATTGCCCGAGACGCGTCGCCGCGACGCGCGCGAGCACCGTCGTGAGAATGGACCACGCGCGGCCGAGGCAGAGCGCCCCGACGAGCGCTCCGAAGACCACGGCGAACGCCGCCCCGACCCAGTGCGGTTTCCCGAGCCCGGCTCCCCACATTCCGACGAGCGCGAGCGCACTCGCTCCAGCGGCGATCGGGAAGATGCCGCGCGAGGGCGGCGGCGCGGTGCCGTCCTGCGCGGTTCCGGGCGAGCGCAGCGCGCCGACGATCAGGAGTACGAGGCCCACACCCGCCGCGACGTGGAGGGCGACCGTTCCGCCGGAGCCGAGCAGACCATCCGCCATCCCGAGGTCGAGGAGTCCGTTGCCGGCGGCGACCTCGACCAGTCGCGGGAGCTGGGTCTCGGGCATCACGAACTGCCGTCGCAGCGTGAGGTGGCTCCACAGGAAGACCGCCATCGGTGTCGAGAGGAGCAGAGCCGTGACCTGGAGCCGCAGCGCGTGGGGCAAGCCGGAACCGCGCGCGCGTGCCAGCACGTAGACGACCTGACCCAGGAAGAAGACCCAGAAGTAGTACTCCGTCCACAACCCGAGCGCGCAGGCGAGGACGTACGCGAGCGCGCGTCCCCGCGACGGGGCCGAGAGGTACCGCTGGAGGAGCCACAGCGTCGCGGCTGCAATCCCGCACACGAGCACCCAGATCCGCACGTGCTGGCTCCAGAAGACGTGCAATCCGTTGAGTGAGAGCAGGAGCGCCGCGAAGAGCGCCCCGCGGTCGCCGTCGGTCCGACGCGCGAGCAGGAAGGTGAACAGGACCCCGAGCAGGCCGAAGACGACCGACGGCATGCGGATCTCCGCGAGCCCCGTCCCGAAGACCCCCGTCCACAGGTACATGAACGCGAGGTGGAACGGCGGGTGGTTGTCGTCGTCGATCGTGCGCTGCACGGTCTCGAAGAGCGTCCGCCGCGGCGCGGGAGAGTCGAACGGCTCGCGAAAGTCGAGCCGCGGGACGTAGCACTCCGGGTGCGTCAGCGTCCGCGCGTCGAGGCCCTCGAGCCGGAGCGCGAGGCAGAGTCCCAGGACGGCGACGAGGAGCGCTGATGTGCGGCGGAGTGCGGACAAGGCGGCCCCGTCATAGAGCGCGACCGGTCCACGGGCAACGCTCGCGCCCGAATCGCGGGCGGGTCAGCGACCGCCCTTCTTGACCCACGTCAGGAAGCGCGACTCGAGCGTGTCCGCCTCCATGTCGGCTGAGGAGAGGGGCGCGGCGTAGAGCTCGCTCACGACCTGCTCGAGAGTGGTCTCCGCATCGCGCGAGGCGAGGCGTCGGGTGAGCGCCGCGAACCGCCTGGCGCACTCCTCCTCGCCGTCGACGGCGCGCGTCTGCAGCCAGTGGAAGAAGGCGGCGCGGTAGGCCCGGAAGAACTCCTCGTAGTCCTCCAGGTACTCCGTCGGTGGTAGCTCCTTATTGGCGGCGGCAGCCCCGAAGAACGGCGCGGAGACGTAGTCCTTGTCGGCCTTCTTCGGGCCGTGGATCTGGAAGTGGATGCGGTCGTCGCCCTTGCGCTCGTCGTGTGCCTTCCGGGCGTGCTTGACCCCGTACTTCATCGCCTTCTTCAGCGCGGCGACGTAGTAGTCGTCACCCTTGTCCTCGCGCCAGAGCGGGATGTCGATGATCGTGATCGCCCCGCGCGCAGGCAGGGTTCCACCCGTGGAGTTCCCGCCGGGGACGAAGACCTCGTAGGCGGACGTCGAGCCGCCGGCGTTCTTGTAGACCGGGGCTCCCGTGCGGACGTTGTTCTCCCCGAAGGCGGCGATCGTGAGGTTCTGCGCGAGCGCCGCCTCGAGGAACAAGGCGTCGTTGGTCCCGTAGTAGCGCCAGAACATCGATGCAGCCGCCTTCTCGCTTGTGTGCTGCAGGAGCCCGGTCTTCTCGAGCTCGTTCATGTCCGCGCCCTTCTCGGGATGCTCCATGTCGACGGGGTACGTGGGGTACTCCATCGCGACGCACTGCGTGTTCTCGTTCCAGAAGCTCGTCCACTGTTCGATGCCGCTCTTCCAGTACGTCGCGCGTGCGTTGGCGTCGTTCCAGCCCGAGAAGCACATGAACTCGAGGAAGTCCATGCGTCCGGGGAGGAAGAGGATCTGGGTCGTGGGCTCGGCCTCGAGGGCGAGGCCCAGGAACTCGCCCGTCGACATGAGCTCCTCGATTCGGCCGTGCGCCTCGCGTTGCCGGTCACCCGGACGCAGCCGGTCCATGAAGTCCTTGTCGTCGCTCTTCGCGAAGGACGAGATCTTGTGCCCGTTCCACGAGTCGATCCATCCCGCGAGCGTGTCGAAGTCGTCCATCCGCGCGCCGAAGTCCGAATCCTCGCGCGCGTTCCAGGCGTACCAGTGGCGCTGCAGCTCGACCAGCGCGCTGACGCAGTCCCCGAACATGGCGGCGCGGTCCGTGTCCTCGGCGATGGGCGCGCGCGGAACACGGACGTCGAAGAGCCCCACGCGGACGGCCATGTAGTGCTCGTTGTCGTCGAGCACGTCCGCGAGCCCGATCATCCCGGACCGGGCTCCGGTCACACCGTGCCGGTCGAGGAACGCCTGGGCGAGGGCGCCGTAGTCCAGCTCCGGCTTTTCGTCGTTCGGGAGAGGGGCGGCGGTGAGCGCGGCGAGGAGGAGTGCGGAGGCGTGCATGGCGGGGGTCGGGGGCTCAGGGGGGGGGCGAGTCTCCTCCCGTAGGGGAGGGCGGCGCTGGGGTCACTCCGGCAGGAGCCGATCCGGGATCCTAACCCCGAAGCCGAACAGGGCCCACGGGGCCCGGAACGTACCGGATAACCGCCTACTCCTCCTCTTCGAGGAAGGAGATGCTCTCGATCATGTCGAGCTTCATCAGGTTGACCTTGCCCCCCAGGACCAGGTGGAGGACGGAGCGCTTCTCCTGGGCCTCGAGGTCCGAGCCGTCGTCGGCATTGAAGGTGACCAGCTTCTCCGCGACGCCGAGGCCTCGGGTGATGCGACCGAAGGGGGCCGTGTGCTCGTCGAGCTCGGGGTGGTCCGAGAGGTTGATCACGATCGAGATCGTGCGGGAGTTGTCCCGCTTCTCTTTCTTGAAGAACGAGAGGTAGCCCCGGCGGTTCGACTGCCGTGCGGGCTCGTCGACCATGGTCGCCCGCTTCCACGCCGCCTGAACGTCGGGGTTGGTGTGGGACCCGAACAGGACGAAGTGACCCTTCACCCGGCCGTGGATCGGGATGTCCACGTAGTAGCCGATCCGGATCAGGTTGTAGAACCGGTCCACGGCGCGGGGCGCCCAGGCGCGGACGCACTCGATCTCGATCTCGCCCTTCGACGTCTGCACGAGGACCCGGAAGCTCTCCGGTGCCTCTTCCCGCGCGAGCTGCGGCGCGAGGAGAGCGCTGTGCATGCCCTCGCGCACCGGTGGGAGCGGTGTGTCGGCGAACCGGTCGACGGGTCGCGTGGGTTCCTCTTCGACGATCGGTCGAGGCTCCTCGCCGCAGCTGCATCCGGCGGCGAGGGCGAGGAACGCGAGGACGGTGATCGCGTCATTCATCGCGCGTCTCCATGGGGGTCAAGAGCGGGTCCATCCCCGCCAGCGGGTTGACCTGGATGTACTCGTGCCAGGGATTGCCCTCCTCGAGCTCGGAGAAGCTACCGGTCGTCGGGACCAGCAGGTCGAAGACCTCCTGGCTCACCCCGAACGCCGTGCCCGTTCCGGTGTTGACCAGAGTGCGGCCGCCGCTCCGCGTGGGCGAGCCGATCAGGAGCTCGAAGGGCTCTCCGCGCAGTGGCACGAGCGCGATCCGGACGGAGGGCGAGCCGGCGACGTCGGGGTCCAGGTCCGCCGGTCCGATGATCCGGTCGTAGTGGATGCGCCTGAGGAAGAGCGAGTACCCCGTCGTGGGGATCTCGTGGCCGACCTCGCGGCTCCCGTCCTGGCCCACGAGCACCCACTCGTGGTCCGCCTCGCCCTCGGCCTGCGGGGTCCGCGCTTGCCGCTCGAGCGCGAAGCTCTCTCCGCCCGCGCGTGTGATCGAGATCCGCTCGAAACCCCCGTAGACGGCGCCGGCGGAGCCCGGGATGACGTAGGGATCGAGCATGGGAGGGAAGCTCGACCCCGGATCGCGCGTGAGCGCCGTGCGCGGGTTCCGGTCGATGGCCCAGACCTCGTGCGTCCCGAGCGGGCGGACGTAGGCGCCCTGCGTGGCCGGTATCGGATAGCCCAGGTCGACGCAGAACAGGACGTCCTCGTCCTCGGCCTTCCGGAGCTGGGTCCCGTGGAGCGTCACGCGGATCGCGATGTCGCTGCCGAACCCGTAGCTCTTCGAGCGCAGCTTGTCGTCGGTGAGGACGACTCCCTCCGCCTCGATCAGGCTCTCCACGAGCGAGAGCAGGACGCTCTCGCGGGCGTAGGTGCCGACCGGCGGTTCGACCAGCCGCCACACGCCGCGCGAGCGGGCATACAGGAAGTCCTCGCCGACCGAGGTCTGCACGCGGATCCCGGCCACGACGAGCTCCTCCCGCAACTCGTCTTCGATGAGCTTCCGGATGCGCCCGCTCTCCTCGCGCTCGACGGCGTGACGCTCCGAGAGCGTGCGGTCCCAGAGGACCAGCGCGGCAAGGGTCGCGGCGAGCACGGCGATCCCGCGCAGCATCAGGCGACTCCCTTCCGTCTCACGAGTCGGCGCAGGGTTCCGAAGAGGAGCAGTGCGAGGGGACCGGCAGTCCACACGATGGTTCGCCAGTCGCGCCGCGTGTCGGGACCGACGTAGTCGAACCCGCGGGCCACGCGCCGGCGGCCCGCGACCGCGGCGAGATCTTCGGGCAACGCCAGATGGGCGGCCGCGTTCACGAGCAGGTGGTCGGAGCGATATTCCCGGTCGAGGAGCGCGCCGTTCTTGAAGGGCTCGCTGGCTCCGACGAGCACGAGCTCGCCGGGCGCGGGGGCGCGTTCGACGAGTCCGGTGTCGGGGCGCTCACCCTCGATGAGCGGTTCGATCGGGAGCGGAAAGTTCCCGGTGAAACGCACGGCGAGCGCCTCGCGCGAGAGGAGCTCGACCTTCTCGGGGAGCTCTCCCTCGACCGGGTGGAGCAGCACTTCGTCGGGCAGATAGCCGCCGCTCCACGCGAACGACCAGGCGCGCTCGGACGTGGTCGCGACCGGTTCGGCCTCGAGCCCGAGCTCGCGCAGCCGCTCCGCGTCCCACCGGATGCGGTTGGCCCAGGTGAAAGCGAGGTCCCCGAGTCCCCGCGTCAGCGGGCCGTCCGCGAAGTTGGCCGCTGCCGCGCGGATCAGGAAGGGCTGCGCCGACTCCTGGTCCTCGTAGTCCCTCTGCGCCGAGTTGCGGTTGACCTGCGTCTCCATCCGCGTGCGCGTCTTCAGGTCGTCGAAGAGGACTTCCCGGACGAGCTCGATCCCGAGCTCGGGGAACCAGTGGAAGTCGAGGTCGGGCGTTTGCGGTTGCGGCCAGTAGACCGTGGTGAAGTTCGTCCCCCGGTACTGTCGCGCCTGCAGGTTGTAGAACTGGGCGGCGAGCAGCACGCGACCCCCGCCGTGGAGGATTCGCGCCGTCGCGTCGATCATCGGGCGCGTCTCGCGTCGCGGCTGGAGCCAGACGAGCGCGTCGAGCTCGGGCGGGAAGGAGGGATTGCGCGGGTTGACGTGGACCACGCGGAAGCCGACTTCCGAGAGCCGCTGGCGCGCCAGGCTGTAGACGTCGTCGCCGACGGGCGCGAACAACCCCTTCGTCTGGTAGTCCGTGTAGGCCTCGGCGGGGGAGAGACGCGGCGCGTCCGAGGCGAAGGCGAGGGTCGGCTGCTTCCCGGTCGCGAGCTTCCAGAGGGCGAACGCGACGCGGAACTCGAGGTCTTCGAAGGCGGCCGGGTCGGGCAGGTGCACGAGCTCCTGCGCGTCTCCGGCAGAGAGCCGGAGCGAGCTGTACACCGAGCGGACGGTGGTGACGCCCTCCTCTCGGCTCGTCGTGCGCACGGGGAGGACGCCCTCGGCGGCGAGCGCGTCTCGCTCCTCGTCGGACAGCTCCTCGGGGGGGATGCGAACGAGCTCGAGCTCGGCGCCGGCGCCTTCGAGCTCGTCGAGGAACGCCTCGAGCCGGGCGATCGCAGGGCGCAGCACGGGCGGCAGCTTCGCGCGGCGCGAGACCAGGAGCTCGGCCCGGAGTCTCGCCTTGCCTTCGAAGGTGCGCGCGAGCTCGGCCGTCTTGGGCGCGAGGCGGTTGAGGCCGCCGTCGGTCAGGTCCACGCGCCAGCCCGGAGCACCCACCGCGCGTGCCAGGACGAGACCCAGTACCAATGCGCCCGCGACGCTCGCGACGAGCCCGCGCCTCCCGGTCGGGCCGATGCGCAGGGCGAGCGTGCCGCGGAAGAGCGCCACCAGCGCGAGGAGTGCCGGCACGAGGAACACGCACAGGCCGCGCACGAGGCCGCGGCTCTTCGGCGAGAGCTCGGGGACCGGCTCGGAGCGCGCCACCTCGGTGCGATTCACGACCAGCCTCTCGTCGCCGGTCAGGTTGCGCACGAGCACGTCGACGAGGCGCTCGTGCGCCACGCCCTCCATGCGCAACCAGTCGTCGCGGAAGCAGGCGGCGGATGCCATCGCCACGACCGAGCCGTGCCAGGGATCGGTGGGGGACAGGAGCACCGCGAGGGGTTGGCGCGAGACGGGCGTGCCGTTCTCGGGCGAGAGAGCCCGTGCGTCCGCGGGGCGCTCGCGCGTGTCGGGCACGGCCTCGATCCACGTCCCGTCGGAGGTGTGCGCGAGCGCCTCCGGGGTCCAACCCTGGTCGGCCAGGACATCCGCGTCGAGGGCGAAGGGCGTCGGTGCCTCGAAGAGGAGCGTGCCGTTCGGCATGCCGTTCATCGCGAGCGCGAAGCGCTGGTTGGGAGCGATACAGCGGACCATGAAGGGCAGCGGGGTCGCCACGGCGTCCTCTCCTTCGCCCGCACGGTGAACGACCGCGAACTGGTCGCACACGAGACCGCCCACGGGCTCGAGCCCGAAGTGACGCCACAGGGTCTCGGCATCGAATCCGGACGGTCCGACCCGGAACGCCGCGGCGTCGAAGAATCCGTCCGGTGCTCGATCGCCGATCCGGACGGCGAGAGGGCTCGCCGCGACGATCGCGCTGCGGCCGCTCTCCAGGAACCGGTCGAGCTCTCGCAGCGTGCCCGGCTCGACAGCGCCCGGATCGAGCCAGAACAGGAGGTCCGCCTCCCCGGGAAAGGGCGCTCCGGTCGAGGGGTCGAAGCGCACGACGTCCGTGCTGCGCTCGAGCCTCGCGCGCAGGAGGTCGAACCCTCGCTCGGGAGCGGCGAGCGCGACCACCGGCCTCCGCGGCTGCTCCATCTGATCGAGGTGCGCCAGGATCGTCGCCTGCAGTCGCGGCAGGTGCTCGGGGACGACGCCGTTCAGGACGACCGGCGGATGCGCGCCGAAGCTGAGGGTCAAAGACGACCAGATCGTCCGCTCGCTCCAGGCATCGCGCGTGATGCTCCGCACCCGGAAGGGCGCGATGCCCTGCCGGGCGGCATAGCGCGCGTTCTTCGATTCGACGGGCTTCGCCATGCCGTCGTCGAGCTCCTCCTCCGCCTCGCGCACGTGCGGATCGAGGATCTGGTAGTCGAAGCTCCCGTCGGAGGCTTCCTTCAGAGCGAAGAGCACGTCCGTGACCTGCGCCTCGAGCCGGCGCAGGTCCGAAGGCATCTCGGCCCGCGGCGACACGTAATAGGTCGCGAGGACCGGGTCCTCGAGCGAGTGCAGGCGCTCGCGCAGCCGGTCGTCGACGACCGAGAGCTTGACCCGCCCGAGCTCCAGGCGCGTCCCGTGGTGGTGGCCGGCGATGCGCGCGCCGAACGCAGCGACGCCGACCGACAGGACGACGAAGAGGGCGCACAGGAGGACGTCTCGGATCCTCATTCCCGGTTCGCGTCGAGCACGAGCGCGTTGGCCCACAGGAACAGGGCCGAGAGGACGCCGAAGAAGAAGAGCGAGGACAGGTCGATCGCGCCGCGTACGAACGTGTCGTAGTGGGGCAGGACCGACACCGACTCGTGCAGGAACGTACCGATCGCGAGCTCGGGCGCGAGCCCGTCGATCACGGCCGTGACCTGATCGTTGCCGGAGAGGACGAGGGCGAAGCCCAGGACCGTGCTCACGACGAACGCCACGATCTGATCGCCGGAGAGCGCCGAGAGGAAGGCGCCGAACGCGAGGAACAGGGCGCCGAACAGGACCAGGCCCAGGTACCCGCTGGCGATCAGGCCCGGATCCGGATCGCCCAGGGCGAAGAGCATGATCGGGATCGGCAGCGACCCGACGAGGAAGAGCCCGAAGAGTCCGAGCGCGGCGAGGTACTTCCCGAGCACGGCCTGGATCGTGCGGATCGGCAGCGTGAGCAGTACCTCGATCGTGCGCTGCCGGCGCTCCTCTGCCCAGAGCCGCATCGTGATCGCCGGCAGGAAGAATGCCAGGAGGAGCGGCATCAGGTCGAAGAAGGCGGTCATGTCGACCGTCCCGACCAGGAAGAACTCGTTCATGAAGATCGAGTTCGCGAGGAGCACGAACGCGATCGTGTAGACGTACGCGATGCTCGAGTCGAAGTAGGCGGAGAGCTCGCGTCCCGCGATCAGGAGCACGCCCCCGGACTTGCGGGGTCGCAGGGCGCTCAAGCGAGCACCTCCTCGGGCGCCGCATCGCCGAAGCGCCGTTCCGACTTGACGATCTCGAGCACCGTGCGCTCGAGGTCGCCGCCGTTCACCCGTGCGCTCTCCTCCAGCGCCGACAGGGGCGCGTCGCACAGGAGCTTCCCGTGGTTGATGATCAGGATGCGCTCCGAGATGGCGACGACCTCGGCCAGGATGTGACTCGAGAAGAAGATCGCGCGGCCCTCGGACAGGCCCAGCAGGAAGTCGCGGAACGCGACGACCTGGAGCGGGTCGAGCCCGTGCGTCGGCTCGTCCAGCAGGATCACCGGCGGGTCGTGGAGCAGCGCCGAGGCGACGCCGATCCGTTGCCGGTAGCCCTTGGAGCACTGCCGCACGAGCTTCTTCGTGACGGCCTGGAGCGAGCACTTGTCGACGGCCCAGGCGATGCGGTCGGCGAGCTCCGAGCCGGAGAGCCCGCGCGCTTTCCCGATGAAGGAGAGATAGCGGTCGACGCGCATCCCGTCGTAGAGCGCGTTGTGCTCCGGCAGGTAGCCGAGCTGGTGCCGCACGAGGAGCGGATCCTTCGTGACGTCGTGACCCGCGATCTCGATCTTGCCGGAGGTGGGCGGGAGCCAGGTGCTCATCATCTTGAGCAACGTGCTCTTGCCCGCCCCGTTGGGTCCGAGGAAGCCCACGATCTCGCCGGCGGCGATCTCGAAAGAGACGGAGTCGACGGCCAGGGTGGAGCCGTAGCGCTTGGAGACGTTCTCGACGCGGATCATGGGTGAGGCGGGCAGAAGGGCCGAGCATTCTGCCGAGGATTGACTCGGCGCGCATCAGCGCGCGCCGAGGATGCCCTGCGGGCGGCCACGGCGCGACTCCGCGCCGGGCGAGTCCTTCGGCCTCGCGGGGTACGGGCGGTTCGGCCCTTTCGCTAGCGCGTTCCGGCGGCCGGGGCGACTCGGACGCCGGTGGCCTTGAAGACGTAGCTCAGCTGGGGCTCGGTGATCAGGGCCGCCTCCTCGAGGCGTCCGGCGTCCTCGAGGTAGTGGCGCGCCTCATCGACGGGCACCTCCTCGACGTCGAAGACGCCCGCGAAGCGCACCGTCCGTCCGGCGATGTCCTTGGGCACGAAGAACGCGTAGTCCTTGAAGGTCACGCGCATCGACTGCTCCCCCTCGCCGACCAGCATCCAGCAACCCTTGGTGGGACACACGCTGTCCACCGTCGCCTCGACCGTGTACGTCCCGCCCGCGCGCGAGCCGGACTCGTCGAACAGCGCGGCGAGCGCCACGGTCTCCTGCGCGGCGAGCTGTTCTCCGAAGAGGGGCCAGTCCGAGACCTCGTCGGCCGGCGGTGCGGGGGCGTGGTGACAGGCGACGAGAGAGAGGGCGACGAGCGTGAGGGTGCGGACGATGTTCTGCATGACGCTAGCAGTCTAATACCGCGAAGCAGTCTTCACCCGCTTCTCTACTCTCTCTGTTGCCCGTGCCCGTGCCCGGCGGTGGCAACAACCCGCGAAGGGACAGCAACCCGGGACAGGGCGCCGGACAGAGAGTCGGACGCAGGAGCGGGCACGGGCACGGGCACGGGCACGGGCAACAGAAGAATCAAGCAAGATGGCACGCCCTTCGGCGGGCTTCGCCCGCCTCCTCGAGCTCCGGTATCTCCTGCGCACAGCGCTCCCCCTCGACTCCGCCCTTCTCCGGGCAGCGGGGGTGGAAGGCGCAGCCGCCGGGGGGGTCCTGGGGCGAGGGCACGTCGCCCGTGAGCACGATGCGTTCGCGCCTGGCCTCGACCTCCGGAGAGGGGTGCGGGACCGCGGAGAGGAGCGCACGCGTATAGGGATGGGCCGGATCGCCGAAGAGCTCGTCCTTCGGGGCGATCTCCACGACGCGGCCGAGATACATCACCGCCACGCGATGGCAGATGTGCCGCACCACCGCCAGGTCGTGCCCGATGAACAGGTAGGCGAGGTCGAAGCGCTCCTGGAGCTCCCCGAGCAGGTTCACGATCTGCGCCTGGATCGACACGTCGAGCGCACTCACCGGCTCGTCCAGGATCAGGACCTCCGGCTCGAGCGCGAGCGCGCGCGCGATCCCGATGCGCTGGCGCTGTCCGCCCGAGAACTCGTGCGGGTAGCGGTTCACGTGGCGCGGGTTGAGCCCGACAGCGTCGAGCAGCGCGAGCGCGCGCAGTCGCCGCTCGCGCGGCTTGCCCAGCCGGTGGATCGCGAGCGGTTCGGCGAGGATCGAGCTGACGGTCTGGCGCGGATCCAGCGACGCATAGGGGTCCTGGATGCTCCTCTGCATGCGCCGTCTGTGCGGGAGCCACGCCCGACGCGAGAGACCGACCAGCTCGACGCCCTCGAGCCGGACCGAGCCC
>JAJDET010000281.1 GCA_029259655.1 Planctomycetota bacterium | reverse complement strand
GCCCGGCGCCGCGCAGGCCCCTGTGAGGAGGAACAGGATCGTGAGCGGTCGTCTCATGTCGTGACCTAGTAGTAGTGGTCCCATCCGAAGCTGGCGATGATCTGGTCGAGGCCGTCGCTGCGCAGGACGTAGTCGAGGCCGAAGTCGAGCACGTTCGACTCGCTCTTCAGCAGGGTGAACTCGACCCCGAAGAGATTGGAGCTGAAGTCCCCGAGGTCCGAGTCCTGTGTGCGATCGCCCGGCTCGCCGAGGTAGCGGTCGTAGAAGGCATCGGCCGCGGTCTGGTCGTAGAAGCGATAGCGCAGGCGCATCAGCCACGATTCGGAGAGCCGCTGGTGGAGCTGGGGCTCGAAGGCGTAGCTCGTGATGCCCCAGTCGTCGTAGTAGAGCCGCCCGCCGAGCTCCACGGCTCGACCGGGCTTCAGCCGCTTCCGCCAGCGGCCGAAGAGCGCCACGCGCGTGCGCGAATCCGGCAGGATCTCGACGACGTCCTCACCCAGCGCGCCGTTCTCGAAGGGGATGAAGGGCGCGACCGGGTTGTTCTCGTCGACGACGAAGTTGTAGGGAGTCTCCAGGAACCCCGTCTGGTGCCCGAGCGTGACGCCGAGCTCACCGTGCGATTCCGGCGACAGGACCTGATACCACTTCACCGTTCCGGAGAACGATGTCCGGCTGTCGTTGCCGTCCTCGGCGCCCATCGAGGCCGTGGTTCCGCGGATGACGTCGAGGCTGTCGAAGAACGCGTCGAGGCTGTAGGTCAGCCGGTAGTCGCCGTCCTCCGAGTCCACGGCGACCGCGCCGCCCAGTCCGATGGACTGGTAGTCGTACTCCGTGCTGAAGCCGACGTGGCCGGAGAGATTGACGCGCTTCGAGTACAGGTAGCGAACGCCCAGGTCGACGCCGACATAATTGTCGCCGCTCGCCCCGGACTGCTCGGAAAAGCCGCTGAGCCGGTCGATCGAGGCCGACGAGACGTAGTCGTAGGAGAGCGTGGCAGTGATCCCGGTCTTCTCCGTGATCTGGCGGTCGAACACGATCACCGGCTCGATGACGGTCAGGCTCTCGTCGAGGAAGGGATTGCCGTCGCCCGAGTCCTCCGCGTCGAAGAACCCCAGCCGGTACTTCACCGAGCCGTGCCCCGGCTCGACCGCGTCCGCGATCGGGTTGCGTGTTTCGGATCCACCGGACGCAGGGTCTTGAGCTCGAACGGCGCCGGAGAAGGCGACGAGCGTGAGCAGTGCGGCGATCGGGGAGAGGCTCGACCTCAGTAGCACCCGCAGCCTCCACCGGCACTCGTCCCGATTCCGCCGGCGCTGCCCTCCATCGAGTAGAAGCACTTCTGGTGGAAGTGCGCCTTCGTCGGCGAGTCGAGGAGCGACATCACCGGGTCCTGGAACGCGGCCTTCTCGTAGAACTCGACGGTGTTGCATCCGGCGAGCAGGAGGACGGCGCAGGAGAGAAGCTCGAGGAGTCGGATCATCTGGATCGGCGCACCGGTGTCTTGCGGTCTTGCGCCGACCGAAGTCTCGACTGGTGTGAGAGGAGAGGGCGATTACGGCCGCGTCATTCGCGATTACGATCCGGTCATGGAGTCGGTCGTTGCGGCTGAGATACCGCCGTTCTCGGGCCGGGAATGAGCAGGAGAACGGTCGTGTTGTCGGGCTGCCTCGTCGCCTCGGGGGCGGCCACGCTCGTCTACGCCGGACGGCGAGCGGAGGAAGTTCCGGCCCGTGTGTCCGTCACGGCCGCCGCCCGACTCCGAACCCATGGGCGGCGCGGCCTCCTCCTCACCGCGCCGCTTGCCCCGCGCCCGGGTCCTCCTCCCCCACGGGCGCGGGGCTCCTTCTTATTTGGCGGGGACGGAGGTCCGCCTGAGGCCGGCGGGTGATAGCGTGCGGAGCCCTTACCCTCCCAAGGCCGCGCTCGCCCCTCCCGCCCATGGATCTCCGAGACGTCGCGCTCCAAAGCAAGAGCGCGTTCCGCACCGTGCCCTACATGGGCGTGATCTACGTCGTCGCCGAAGCCGTGAAGCTCGGCTTCGAGAACGGCCACCCCGACTGGTGCAACCTCGGCCAGGGGCAACCTGAGGTGGGCGAGCTCGAGGGCGCGCCGCCGCGCATCAAGACGGTCTCGATCGAACCGGGCGACCATGCCTACGGTCCGCTCGAGGGAACGCCCGAGCTGCGCGCGGCGATCGCAGCGCACTACAACCGGCTCTTCCGCCAGGGCAAGCGCTCGCAGTACACCGCGGACAACGTCGCCGTGGCTCAGGGCGGTCGGCTCGCGCTGACGCGGGCGATGGCGGCGCTCGATCGCGGCCGCGTCGGCTATCAGCGACCCGACTACACGGCCTACGAGGACATGTTCGGGTTGCACCTCGACCGGATCACGCCGATCGGAGTCCGGACGCGGCAGAAGGACGGCTTCGCGCTGACACCCGAGCTCTTCGAGCAGAAGGTGGTCGAGCGCGAGCTCGACGCGTTCGTGCTCAGCAACCCCTGCAACCCGACCGGCGTCGCGGTGGAGGGCGATGACCTCGCGGCTCTCGTCGCGATCGCGCGCCGGACCGACACGGCGCTGCTGCTCGACGAGTTCTACTCGCACTTCTCGTACGTTCAGGACGGCCGCAAGGCCGCGGTTCCGGGAAGCGGCCCGGTCAGCGGTGCCGACTTCGTAGAGGACGTGAACGAGGACCCGATCCTGCTCTTCGACGGTCTGACGAAGAGCTACCGCTATCCCGGATGGCGCATGGGCTGGGTCGTCGGACCGCCCGAGATGGTCGAGGCGAATGCCCGCACGGCGAGCTCGATCGACGGCGGCCCGTCGCGCATCGTGCAGCGCGCGACGCTCGAGGCCCTCGAGCCCGCCCGAGCCGACCAGGAGACGACCGCCCTGCGCAACGCGTTCTGCGAGAAGCGCAACCTGATGGTCCGACGCCTGAAGGAGATGGGCCTGACCTTCGCGAAAGAACCGAACAGCACCTTCTACTGCTGGGCGTCGATCAAGGACCTCCCCAAGCCCTTCGACGACGCGAACGTGTTCTTCCGCCGCGCTCTCGAGCGCAAGGTCATGACCGTTCCGGGCGAGTTCTTCGACGTGAACCCCGGCAAGAAGCGCCGGGCGGCCTCGCCCTTCCTGCAGTGGATGCGCTTGTCCTTCGGCCCGCCGAAGGACAACGTGGAGCTGGGACTCGACCGGCTGTCGGAGATGCTTGCGGAGGGCTGACGCCCGGGCTCGGTCGTGAGGACAATGGCCGCGTTCCTGGACACCGCGATGGCCGTCGGCATTCCCTTCTGGCGGTTCATGATCCACTGAAGATGGCCGGGATGAAGCTCTCCGAAGTTCGACGCCTCGCGCTGGCGCTCCCCGAGGCGACCGAGGAGGACCATCACGGCCGGCCCTCGTTCCGCATACGAGGGAAGATCTTCGCCACGCTCCCCGACGGCGATCACGTGAACGTCATGCTCGACGCGGAGGAAACCGAGATGGCGGTGAGCACCGCGCCGGACGCCTTCGAGGAGCTCCACTGGGGCAAGCGCCTGGCCGGCGTGCGCGTCGAGCTCGCCAAGGCGAGCTCCGAGCTCGTCGCCGACCTCCTGGCCCGGGCGTGGCGGCGCATCGCGCCCAGGGCGCTGGTCGAACGCTTCGACGCGCTCGACCGCTGACGCCCGCGCCTACTCCCCGCCGCGCCACAGCTCCCGCAGATCTTCCGAGCACTCGTGCCGGATGCCGTTGTCGCTGAGGATCTCCTCGGTGGCGTCCTCCATGGCGCTGCGCTCGAAGACGAGCGTCTCCTGGGCGCGGTCTTCGTCTTCGGCTGCGGGTGCCGGGAACATTGCCCGGCAACCCGCGAAGACAAAGACCAACACCGAGGAACAGATCACTTGCAACCGGAATCGCGTCGGTTGTGCATGGTCCTTCCTCCTTACAGATCCAGGCGAACGGACGTGCGGTTGCTCGCCGCAACGACGACCAGCGTGACGGGGTCGTACACGACGAACGCGTGGTAGAGGTCCCATCCAGCGAGACCGGGATCGGTTCCCGCGGCCACGCGGAGAGACGAGCTCGCGTCACCGGAGGCGTCGAGGAAGCCGAGCGACTGTGAGTAGATCGCTCCGTTCGCGTTCTCTGCAGTGAAGAAGAAGTACGCGTCGGCGACCAGCGGGATCGCGGTATGGCCGATGGTCGTCTGCGCACTCGGAGACATCGTGCCCAGCACTAAGTAGATGGAGCTCGCGAGACTTACACTGGCGTCCAGGGTCCAGTCCTGTGTTCCGCCGGCGGAGAGCGAGATGCTGGCCGGCGAGGCCTGCATGACCGGGCGTGTCAGCTCGACGAGGCCGCGGATGCTGCTGTTGGTGCAGGGAAAGGCTCCCGCGAGCGTGAAGTAGCCAGGGAGATCGCCCCATCCACCGTTCCAGTCCTGAATGACGTGATCCCCCCCATGTAGTTGTTCGGCTCACCGGGCCACCAGTTCGTGAAGGACACGGGCTCGCCGCTCACCCACGCCCAGCTTCCCTCGGAGGCCGCGTCCGTGATTCCGATCCAGATCGGGACACCGCACGACTGGAAGGTGGACTTGATCCAGAGCTGCTCGGCCTGGTCGTTGATCGTCACGAGGTGCCCTCCCAGGGCAACGGCGGCCGCCTCGGCGTCGTACCAGTTCGAAGCCTCGAGGAGCAGGTACGCACTCCCCGTGGTCGGGTTCGTGGCGACGGTCTGAACGGGGGGTAGTGACTGAGCGGACCCAGAAGACGAGGCCAGACAAACCGCCACCAATCCCTGCACGATGTTCTTCTTCATTCTCTGACTCCCTGTAGTCGTTCGTTCATCGAGTTCGTGAGAGGCGGCCATGACGTCTGGCCGGCCTCCGCTTCCGACAGCACGTTGCTGCCTCATCCGTCTCGAAGGAGGAACCAGGACGGAGGGCGTTTCCAACGAAGCTCAACTTGCGTGTGGGCCCCATGGGTCCGAGAAACCCCATGGCGCGTCATCGGGATCGACGAGTACGGGAGCGAGCTAGATGTCGGCCGTCATCGACCCATTGTCGGCAACCGCTGAGCCGTGTACTTGGCGTCACTTGGGGATCGGTCGACTTTGCGCACCCTACGGGTCAGGTCAATCTGCCAGTAGGCGTGGGAACCCCTAAGGCACGAGCGTTAGAGGAACCGCGTTGCTCGCGCCGAGGACTTCCACGGTCGTCGGGGCGAGGAACAGGGCCGCGTGAAAAAGCTCGAATCCGACCAGATCGAGTGCAAGGCCAGCGGGGACGTTGATCGACGCAGCGGCTCTTCCCTGAGCATCGAGCAGACCAAACGTGTTCGTGAAGATCGCCGAGTTCGCGCCATTGAAGGTCGCCGTCATGTAGTCGTCCTGGTTCAGAGGCAGCACGACGTTTCCGAACGCGACTCCGGGCACCGATCCCGAGGCGCTGCCGAGGATGAGGTAGATGGAGCCTGCGAAGCCCTGTCCCGCATCCACGGAGAGCACCTGGCTCCCGGCGCTCCCGACGGAGACCGCGAAAGGGCTGCCGATCAGCTCGACGTCGGTAGCGCCGAGGATCAGCCTCCCCATCGGGACGTTCGCCACCGAGATCGTGTTCGTGGCGGCGTCGACGACTCCCGGTATCTGGACCCAGGAAGCTCCGTCGAAGTGATGGAGCGCAAGGTCCTCCTCTACGAATCCAGGCGCCAGGAGGTCTTCGCCGTAGCCGAGCGTCATCGCCGGGAGCGACGTCCATTGCCCCGTGAAGCCGAGGTCCATCCCGTAGAGGACGTTCGTGGGTACGGCGAAGTCGAGGCTCGCCAGCTCGCCCGGAGAGAGAGCGCTCGCGTAGTCGTCGTCGAACGCCGCGATCACCGCGGACGAGAAGTCACCCGGGCCCTGAGCGTCGAAGGCCAGTTCGTACCCGAGATGGGCCGCGCTTCCCCCGAAACCGACCACGACTCCGAAACCGGCGCCCACCGACGAGCTCTGGGACCCGGGCAGGACTTGGACGTCGAACGCCGCCGCCCCGGAGGACGTGAAGGCCCCTCCTCCTTCGGCGTATCCCGATACCGTGTAGGATCCCGGCGAGAGGTTCATTCTCAAGCGATCCGGTAGCACGGTGTCGTAGGGCCAGCTCCTGATCATGGTGGTTTGCGAACCCTGGCTCACTTGGACCCTGGCATCTATCCCGTAGAGGTACGTGGAGGCCTCGTAGGCGCTCGAGACCCGAGCGATCACGAGCGCACCCGCCGGCCCTGTGACGGTGAGCGATGCAGTCAGCTGAGCTGCGGCTCTCCCAGGGGGGTTGCAGCAGCCCGAGGACCATGCCCCTCCGACCCCCTTCGCCGAGCCAGACATCGTCAGGCTGCCGAGCTGGAGAGAGCCGGGAAGATCGATGCGCGCGCTGGCGTCGCTCGCCGCAGTCCCGGTCCCACTGGAGAAGCTCTTGGTCACGCTCGTCCCGACCGAGTCGGCATACGACTGCAGACTCGGGAAGAACTCCTCTTCGAGAGGGTCGGCGGGGCCGCCGGACTGCGACCAGACGTAGCCGGACGTGGCATCGATCGTTGTCTGTGCGGAAGGACTCGATTGGGCGTGGAGGGCGATCAGGACTCCCAGAACTGCGGTCTTCTTCATCTCTATTCTCCGTTTGGGTTCTCCGTGTGCGGCGGCGCTCGCTTCCGAAGGGTGAAATCGTGTTGTGGTCCGTTCATCGAGCTGCCGAGAGGGTGTGTTTCGAATCGGCCCCACTTCGGGTAACCCTCCCTTTCGCTCTCATCCGTCTCGAATGAGGAGCCAGGACGGGGGGCGTTTCCAACAAAGCTCGACTTGCGTGTGGGCCCGGCCCGCGAGACACTCAAGCACGCTCATGGATCCGCAGATCGCTCCCACGGACGTGTGGACACGCGCCGCCTCCGGGGACGCCGACGCCCGTGACGAGCTCGCGAGCTACGCCCACGAGCTCGCAGGTCGTGAGCTCCGCCGGAAGGGGGTCGCTCGTGCTGACCTTGAGGCCCTTCAGCAGGAGGCCGTCATCTCTGTCCTCGCGTACCTCGAAGAAGGGGGAGAGATCCGGGAGAGCCTGGCTGGATTCCTGAAATTCCGGGCCTGGGGAGTCCTCTCTGATTATCGGAACCTGCTGAACGCCCAGTGTTGACTGGGCGAAGACGGAGAAGGGGAAACAACAGATCGCCGTCAGTCCCAGCACGATGCTCTTCTTCATTCTTCGACTCCTCGTAGTCGTGGCCCTCGTGGTCCGCGCTCGCCTGGACCCGACGGCCCTCCAAGGCGAACGCCTCGGAGTTCTCAGCGACTTCCGGCGTGGCGAGGGCTCACGATTCGGCGAGAGAAAGTCGGAGAGCCCCGGGAGCCCGCGAGACAACCTCGGAACTACTCGGCGACCTCGTCCAGGAGCTCGTCGAGGTGGGCCCAGATCGACCGCCACTCGTGGCCCAGATCGGGCGTGAGCACCGCGAGAGCGTCACCGCGCACGCTCTCGAGGTCGGGATCGTTCTGCCAGTAGCGGATCTGCCGCGCGAGCTGGCTTCCCGGCTCGAGTCCCGCTCGGTAGTCGGCTTCCGTGGCGGCGGCGGCGGCGGAGAACCACTCCAGGGATCGACGCCGCCACACAACTCGCGAGGCCTCGGCGGGGAGCTCGCCCGCGTGATCGGGGCGGTCGGCGGCGCACGCGGCGGCGCAGGCGGCCTCGTAGGAGAGACTTCCATCGTGGGCCAGCATCTCGAAGAAGCGCACGGACGCCGTGTAGCGCTGCTCGTGAAACGTCAGGTGTGCGAGCAGTCTCGTCTCCTCGATACTGGTCGGAACCCTTCCTGCCAGGAACTCCGGGAGCGCGTGTTCGAGAGTCGCGAGAGCCTCGCACTCTTCGATCCACGCGCCCGAGTCGTAGGGCCAGTCCTCCCGCTGCATTCCGAGCTCGTGTCCCTTCCGGAGCGCCCACGCGCCGTCCTCGAACAGGCCGGCACGCTTGAGCGTGTTCCCCAGATTGCAGTAGGCCTCCGCATAGCTCGCGTCGAGGCCGATCGCACGCTCGTAGGCCGCGATCGCTCCGTCGAAGTCGCGCAACTCGCGCAACTGGTTGGCCAGGGCGTAGTGCAGGAAGGCGTCGTTCGGGGCGAGCTCCGTCGCGCGGCCGAACGCATCGGCAGCGTCGCCGAAGCGCGACAGGTCCCCGAGGATCGAGCCCAGGGTCTTCCAGGCGTGCGATTCACCGGGAGCGAGTCGGGTCGCTTCGCGGGCGTATGGCTCGGACTCCGCGAGCTTCCCCGTCCATTGCAGTCCGACAGCCAGGCCCGTGAAGTTCGGGTAGAACCGCGGGGCGGCCCGCGTCCCACGGCGCCACGTCTCGATCCCGTCCTCGACCCGATCCAGCATCACCAGCACCCGGGCGAGGTTGTCGTACGGCTCTCCGATGTACGGTTCGGCCTCGATGGCCTCCTCGAACAGCCGCGCGGCCTCGTCGAGCTCCCCCCGGTCCATCAGGATGGTGCCGAGATTCGTCCGCGCCCTGCCGTGCGACGGGTCGCGCGCGAACGCTGCAGCGTAGGCCGCTGCCGCACCGTCCAGATCTCCGCGCATCTCGCGAACGAGGCCCAGGTCGTAGTACGCCTCGCTGTAGTCGGGATCGAGTTCGAGCGCGGCGAGCAGCTCCTCCTCCGCCTCTTCGTTCCAACCGAGCCCCATGAGGGCGAGGGCTGCGTTGTGTCGGGCTTGGATGCTCCTCGGATCGAGGTCGAGCGCCTGTCGCGAGGCGGCGAGCGACCTGTCCCATTGTCCCAGCTCGAGGAGGGCGAACCCCTGCTCGGCGGGGTAGTGCGGGTTGCCGGGACTCCGCGCCGCAGCAGCACGATTGGTCTCGATCGAGGCCTCGTAGAGCCCGAGCTTGCTCTGGATGTCCGCGAGTTGCGCCAGGGCCGCCTCGCTGTCCGCACGGAGGCGAACCGCTTTCTCGGCGTGCGGCAGAGCGTCGTCGTAGCGCTCGCGGAGCCTCAGGCAGAGCCCAGCGTAGTACTCGGTCGCGTAGGACACGTCCCAGCGCTCGTGGGACACGTCGAGCAGATCGATCATCCGCGCGTCGTCGTCTCCGACGTGGGCGAGCGCGTGAGCGAGCTCCAGGTAGTACAGCGCGCGCGGGGAATCGGCGCGGAGGACGGCCCTCCCGAGGAAAACGGCCGCCTCCTCGAAGTCGGAAGCGAGACCCCCTTGGCGCTCGCCGCGGTCGAGTGCCCAGCGGCCCGCCACGTAGAAGTCGGCCGGGGTCTTCAGGTCCTCGAACCTCACGGATATCGAGGTCGTGTCGGAGCTCCGGCCCGTCCGCCGGCGAGCGTCCTCGTGCAGCAACCCCAGCACCGCGTGTCGCTCGGTGAGCTCGAGATGCCGATCGAAGAGCGCCTCGACGGCTTCCCAGTCATCCAGGCGACCGCGGGCGGAAGCGAGACCCGCGAGCTGTTCGGGGAGCAGGTCCAGTCCGAAGCTCATCGAGGCCTCGAACGCGCTGGCTGCCTCGGCGGATCTGTCCGACGCGAGGAGCAGCGATCCCTCTTCGAGGTAACGCTCGCGCTCGAGACGAGCCGACTCGATGGCCTGCAGTCGTCGATTCTCGGCCCCAGCCTCACGCTCCTCGAGCGCCCAGCGGCTGACGAACAGGAGCGCGACGACCGTCGCCGCCGCGAGCAGCGACACCCCCGCCGCGAGCTTGTTCCTGAGGACCCACTTCCGGAGCTCGGCCAGCGCGCCGGTGCGGTAGGCCCGCACGACGCGGCCCTCGAGGAAGGCGGAGAGGTCGGTCGCGAGCGCCGACATGTCCGGATAGCGGTGTTCGGGCTCCCGTGCCATCGCCTTCTCGCAGATGGCGACCAGCTCCGGCGGACGATCCGGAGCGATCGTGTCGAGTGAACTGGGCGGCCGGTCGCGAACGGCCATCACCACCTCGGCCGCGCCTCCTCCCTCGGCCTGGAAAGGCTCCTGTCCCGAGAGAAGGTGGTACAGGATCGCGCCCATCGCGTAGACGTCCGCCTGCGGACCGATCCTGTCCAGCTCACCGCGCGCTTGCTCCGGAGGCATGTAAGCGGGCGTTCCGAGGACGGCGCCGAGCGCAGTGTCCAAACGCGCCGCGCCATTTACCTCGTCCGCGGAGGGCTCGGGAACGAGGCCTTCGATCGCCTTGGCGAGACCCCAGTCGACGACGTACACCTCGCCGAACTCGCCGACCATGATGTTGGCGGGCTTCAGATCGCGGTGCAGGACGCCCCGGTCGTGCGCGAAGGCGACGGCCTCGCACGCGCGCAGCACCACGCCCAGCCCGCGCACGAGCGTCCACGCCCGGTCCCCGCGGCGGATGGCCGCGATCGCCTGGCCGAAATCCATGCCGCCGACGAGCGGCATCGTGAAGAAGAGCTGCCCCTCGTCGTCGAGGCCCAGGTCGTGGACCGGCACGATCCCGGGGTGGTCGAGCTGGCTCGTCAGCCGTGACTCCTGGACGAATCTCCGCAAGACCGACGCCCTGTTCTCCGCATCACCGCGAACACCCTCGACGCGCGCGATCTTCATGGCGAGCGCGCGCTGGAGATCCTCATCCCAGACCTCCATCACGGTGCTCATGCCGCCCCGCGCGATCTCGCCCAGCTTGCGATAGCGGTCGGAGAACCCGTGGCGACCCGAGAGCCGCTCGAAGAGGCCGTCGGTCTCGCGATCGAGCTCCTCGGGCGAACGGCAGAGTGCATTCGTCGAGACGAAGTCGACGGCCAGCCGATCGAGACGCTCGTCCGCGCCCCGATCCCCCGCGAGGAGATCGCTCACGCGGCTCCGTAGCTCGGCGGACTCGATTCCGTCGAGTCGCCTCCGTTGCTCCGAGGGTTCGAGGTCACACAGCTCTTCGAAGAGCCTGCCGACCTGCTCGAACGCGTCGTCCATCGAGCTCACCGTCAGTCGGTCTCCGGCACGTCGAGAATCCGTGTGAGTGCAGCGCGTGCAACCCTCCAGTCTCGCGCGACCGTCGCGCGCGAAACGCCCAGGACGTCAGCGATTTCCTCCCTTCCGAGGCCGGCGAAGAAACGCATCTCGACCAGCCGGGCCAGACGTTCGGACTGCCCGCGGAGCTCTGTCAGCGCGTCATCGATCGAGAGCAAGGCGGCCTCGTCCACGTCGTTGCTCGAGCCGAGCAGATCCTCGTCGACCTCGACGCGCTTTCGACCGCCGCCGCGCTTGTCCCGGAGCCTGGCGCGGGCGTGGTCGACGAGTATCCGTCGCATGGCCTGGGCGGCCAGCTCCAGGAATCCGTGCTTGCTCGCGGGGTCGACCTGGCTCGAATCGATGAGACGCATGTACACCTCGTGGACGAGCGCCGTGGGTTGAAGCGTGTGTCCGACGTTCTCCCGGCTCAGGAACGCCTGCGCTTGCCGTTTGAGGTCGGCGTAGACCATGTCGAACAGCCGGTCCCGTGCGCTCCGGTCGCCACCTGCGAAGCGGAGGAGCGAGGCGGTAGCCTCATCTCTCGACGACGGGTTTGGCGCCTCCTCGACCATCCGGGGATTCTAACCGCGGCCGACGGGCTCCCCCCGAAGCGACGAAAGAGCGGGGAGGGGCTCAGGAATTCCGCAGCGGGTCGGCCGGTGCGAGCAGAGGCGTGGCAGCGCAGGGCCGGCCACGGCCGACCCCGAACGGCTGGCCGACCTCCTCGCTCGGATGTGGCGCCGCGTCGCACCAGGACCGCAGGTCGAGCGCTTCGACACACTCGGTTCCCGAGTCTCCTGCTTCTCAGAAGCCCCTATGTTCGGGCATGGTTCGACGGCGCTCCCGCCCACGCCTACTCCCCGCCGCGCCACAGCTCCCGCAGATCTTCCGAGCACTCGTGCCGGATGCCGTTGTCGCTGAGGATGTCCTCGGTCGCGTCCTCGATGGCATCGCGCTCGAAGACGAGCGTCTCCTGGGCGTTGTCGTGGAAGCGAAACTCGACGAAGCGGGACGTGCCGTCGCGCAGGATCTCGACCAGGTGCGCGAGGTTCCTGACCGCGATGCCGTCCACGTCGGCCACGGTCGCAAAGATCGCGTCGTCGTAGCCCTTCGTGATCTTGTGCGAGAACATGCGCGACGTCACGACGACGAGCTCCTCACCCTCGAACTGCGGCGCGTCGCGCCAGCGACCGAGCATCGGGCTCTGCTTCAGAGCCATGCCCGGCCCGAACGCGTTGAACGTGCCCCCGATGAACTCCTGCGTCGCCGCCGTGAAGACGAGCGGGCCGTAGATGAAGTAGCGCGGGTAGTCGCCGGCCAGCGAGGGTGCCACGAGGTCCGGACGGTTCGGCGTCGGAAGGGACACCTCGACGCTCTCGCCGCCGCGGAAGACGGTGACGGGCACGCTGCCTCCGACGGCGAGCTGCGGCACCATGTAACGGAAGTTCATCCGCAGGCCGGCGCTCACTTGAACCTTGCCGTCGTTCGAGATGTCGTGGTCGCCCACGCGCATCACGACGTCCCATTCCTCGAGCGGGCTCCCGGCGCCGGCACGCCGCACGACGAGCCCCGTCACGTCGTCCCCGGCCCCGAGCCGCGCGCGCAACGCGTCGTTCTCGAGCGTCACGAACTCGCCGGTCACGCGCGGGATCCCGTCGTAGGTCCCGTCGGCGGCGTCGTCGAGGAAGCGCAACACCTCCTCGGACGGGATGATGTAGCCGATGTTGTCCGCCTCGCGGATCCCGCTGAAGACGAGGCCGATCACGCGCCCGTCCGAGAAGACGGGCCCCCCGCTGTTCCCGGGGTTGAGCGCCGCGTCGACCTGGATGCGCGCCGCGGCGGTCTCGAAGTAGTAGTCGTCGTACTCGATCCGCGACACGATCCCCTCGGTGATCGAGAGCTCGCTCCCGCCCATCGGGTATCCGTACACGCTGACGGGATCCTGAGCCCTGGGCAGCGCGGCCTCGATCTCGGGCGCCTGGACGCCGGCGAACGCGCTCGGGTCGTCGAGCGTCAGCACGGCCAGGTCGATACCGGGCGCGAGTACCTCCACCTCGGCGGAGAACTTGTCGGAGCTCTGGTACGGCTGCACGTACACCTGCCGCGCGTACATCACGACGTGCGCGTTGGTCAGAATGCGCCCGTCCGAGAGCAGGACCCCGCTGCCCGAGAGCTCCTCGGGGGCGCGCTTGGTCCACGGCTGCAGGAAGTCCGGATTGCGACGCGTCGTGTGGAGCTTGACGACGGCGGACTCGAGCTCCTGGGCCGCAGCGGCGGGAGCGATGAGCGCGAGGGCGAGGGCGGTCTTGAGCACGTTCGACATGAGGAGCTCCGCGTAGCGGGAGGAAGCGGGCCGCGGAGTGTACACGCGCGTGGCGTAACACTCGCGAGCCCATGCCCCCTCCGCGAACCCCAGCGCTCCGGCGCGCCGTAATGTTCACTTCAGCAGGTCGGGTCCGGGTCGCGGTCGACTTCAACGCCGAGGACGCCGCGGCGCGGCTCGCGCCCCCCCTGAGATTCGAAGCCTGTTCGGCACGCTGACCCTCGCCGGGAAAGGCGCGACACGCGAGCGCCTTCTCCGCGTATCCTCGCCCTCGACCCCAACCCGGGAAGCTTCGAACATGATCACCACCCTGGCTCTCGGCGTAGCTCTGGCGAGCCCGCCTCCCGCGAACGACGACGACCTGCGCTCGGCGGCGGACGCGATTCAGGTGAACGCATACCTGATGGCCTCCGAGCTCACGCCCGGAGAGCGCTACGAGATCGCGATCGAGGTCGCGCTCGCCGACGGCCTCTCGCTGGCCGACTCGGGCATCCCCGCGCCGATGCTCCAGATCGAGGTGCCGGCGTCGGTGAAGCTCACCGGCCGGGTGCTCACCACTTACCAGGAGCTGGCCGAGAACGAGTTCGTCGCCGAGCCCTGGGAGCGGATGCTCGAAGAGCTCCCGGCGCGCGTGAGCTTCGAGCTCCTCTCGGCTCCGAAGGGCGACGAGACGATCGGACTGAACATCATCGGATACGTCCGAGGAGCGAACGGCGAGCACTCGTTCCTGCGCCGCCGGCTGGAGCTGGCGCTCGAGCCGGGCGCCGCCGCGCTCGAGGTTCCCGCATCGACGTCGCGCTGGGGCGACGACGCGAAGCTCCTGCACATCGGCGATCGCGCGGCGGACTTCACGCTGCCGCGTGCAGACGGGAGTGAGCTCTCGCTCTCGCACTATCTGGGCGAGAAGAAGGTGGTCATCCTGACGTATCGCGCCCACTGGTGACCCTTCTGCAAGCGGCAGCTCGTGGAGCTGCAGAACACCTACGACGAGCTCGAGAGTCGCGACACGGTCGTGATCGCCATCGCGCAGGAGGACGAGACGCTCGAGCAGTTCGCGCGCTTCCAGTCCTCGGGTTTCGATCCCGCTCCGCGCTTCGAGCTGGCGGCGGACCTGAACCGCGAACACTCGAAGGCCTACGACCGGACGACCGCCTACTTGATCGACGAGAAGGGCATCGTGCGGCAGGTCTTCCCGATGCTGATCCACTTCCGAGCGACGTGGAAGACGATCCTCGGCGAGATCGACGCGCTCGACGACTGAGACGCTCGAGAGGCCGCTCCTGGACGCCCGCCGCGCGATGGCGGCGGGCGCCCAACAGCGGTAAGGTCCCGCGGCCCCGCCTCCCCGCCACGTGGACACCAACCTCATCCTGATCTGGGTCGTCGGCCTGAATTGCGGACTCGGGCTCGTGAAGCTCGGACGGCAGCGGGGAGGGGCGACCCGGGGGTGGTTCCGGGTCTACGCCGCGCTGTTCGCGGTCCTCGTGATCCTGTTCGTACTCGCGCCGGAGCGAGCGGGCCTGATCGCGGGGCTCTTGTGGGCCGTGTTCGCCCTGCTTCCGAGCCTCGGCGCATTCCTCGTCGTCCAGTCCCTGCACTGGGGCTGGTTCGGTCTCTCCGCGTTCACGGCCCGCACCATCGCGATCCTGCATCCGATGGACGGCTGGGGGGAGTACCCGAGCTTCGTGCGGCTCTATCGCGCACTGCACACGGGGGACGCCGAGGAGGCCGCGGGGCTCGTCCGGCGCATCTGCGAGCGAAAGACGCCCTTCGCGAACGCCGCCGTGGTCATGGCCGTCGGCCTGACCGGTGACTGGGCGGGCTTCCGCGCCTGGATCGAGAGCCTCTCGAACCGCGATGCCGTGCTGCGCGATGCGAGCGCGCTCAACGGCTACCTGACGGCTCTCGGGCGGCTGGGGGCGTACGAGGAGATGTTCCGCGTCTACCAGCAGTACGGCGACCCGATGGTCCAGCGGAGCGGCGGAACGGTCGCCGCACTGGTGCGGATGAGCATCGCGGTGCAGACCGGAAGCGTCGCCATGCTCCGGCGTCTGCTGGAAGGACCGCTCGGATCGCTCCCTGCGGCAGCGCGCGCATTCCACACCGGCGTCGCCGAGCAGGTCGCCGGACACCCGGATCGCGCCGAGGTCCACTTCCGCGCCGTGCTGGAGGACGAGAGCTCCGGCGAGACGCTCAAGGCTCGCAGCCGGCGCCACATCGCCTCGCCCCTGTCGCCCTTTCCGCGCGAGAAGCTCTCGGACGGGGGGCGCTCCCTGCTCGAGTCGATGGAGAACGAGATCCAGCACGAGAGTCAGTACGCCGTCGCCTCCGGAAAGCGGAGCCGTCCGATCGCGACCTGGGCCATCGCGGCGATCCTGCTCGTCGTGTTCGGCTTCGAGCTCCCCGGTGGTGCGACCGACTACGAGAACCTGACGGATCTGGGTGCGATGATCGTCACGCTCGAGGGCAGCCCGGCGCGGGCCGCGTTCGAGGCCGTCGAGGAGCAGTGGTGGCGACCGATCACGGCCGGATTCCTGCACTTCGGATACCTGCACGTCTTCCTCAACCTGTTCGGACTGCTCCTGCTCGGCAACTGGCTCGAGCGAGCGTGGGGCCACGGGCGGTTGGTGCTCGTCTACGCGGTCGCGCTCGTCGCCTCGACCGGGCTCTTCCCGTACTTCGTCACTCTGACGCCCGGGGATCCTCTTCGCATGCTCGTGGGAGCGTCGGGAGGAGTGCTCGGGCTCCTGGGCGCGCTCCTCGCGCGCACGATCGTCGGGCGACTGCGCGGCAATAGTCGGCTCGTTCGGCGACAGCTCTCGAGCCTCGCGATGATCGCCGCGCTACAGCTCGTGTTCGACCAGTCCGTCCCGCAGGTGAGCTCGATCTGCCATGCGATCGGCATGGTGACCGGGTTCGCCGTCGGGCTGGTGCTGGCGACGCGCGAGAAGCAAACGGGCTAGCCCGGGCTAGAAGGTGGAGAGCTCGAGTCGGATCGCGGTTTCGAGCTCGCCCGGGTCGAAGAGGAACGGCCCCTCACCGCCGCGGTAGGAGACGCGCCCGTCGCGCCCGACCAGGTAGATCCGGTCGGGGTGCGCGGCGTAGGCGTCGCCGACGACGTCGTCCACGTCGTCGACCAGCATCGGCATCGGCTCGAGCGCGAGACGCGTCGAACAGGTCTTCGCCACGCGGTTGCGCTCCGAGAGGTCCTGGGGGTCCTCGACGATCGGGTGCCCGTCTCCACCCAGCGGTGAGTATCCGTCGAGCGGGTGAGCCTCGCGGATGTACACCACGAAGAACTCGACCTCGTCACGGTAGGTCCGCCACATTTGCTTCAGCCGACCGGCTGAGTTCCGGAAGGGCGGTCATGTGTAGCTGCCGAAGATCAGCGCCACGGGTTTCGATCCGCGGAACGACGAGAGCCGTATGCGATCGCCTCCGGTCGGCGGCGCGAGCTCGAAGTCGGGCGCCCACTCACCCTCGGCGACGCCGCTGGTGATCGGCGGGCGCTCGCCCTCTTCTGCATCGGAGCTCCGACCCTCGCTCTCCCAGAGCATGTCCCCGTCGTCGTTCCGGATGAAATAGTCCAGGAGCTCCATGCGTCCGAGAGCGCCGTCCCCGTCTTCGTCGATGACGGAGGCCAGGGTCTCGTAGGGGTCGCGCCTCGAGAGCATCGTGCGCAACATCCCGTCGTCCGAGTCGCCCAGGGCGGCGATCCTCCCGGAGAGCTCCTCGACATCGACGGCACCGTCGAAGTTCACGTCGAGCATTCCGACGGCTTCCTCGAGCTCCGCGATGTGGAGCAAATCGGAGTCCACACCGTCATCGAAGAGCTGCATGACGAGCATCTGTGCCATGAAGGCGAGCATGTCCTCCATCATCCCGCCCCCGGTCCGGAAGTCCGAGGCGGTGATACGGCCATCTCGGTCGCCGTCCAGACGCGCGAACGCGCCCTCTCCCCGGTCGTACTCCTCGAGCGCGACCGCATCGTCTCCGTTCGCGTCGTACTTCGCGTGCAGGTACTCCCAGACCGTCGAGGGCTCCCGCGCGAACCCCTTCGAGGACGCGGCCGCGACGGTGGTCTCTTTCGCAGAGACGGACACTTCGTCCGGAGTCTGCCTGGCCGGCGACTGGCACGCAGCCGAGAGAGCGAGGACCGGGATCACGAGCTTCTTCATGGCGACATTGAACCAAAGTCCGCGGGAATTTCGGGCGCACGAGACGGCTGTTCGGTCTCCGTTATACTCCGCGGCAGCTTGCGATGACGTGGAAGCGATTCCGTCGAACCGGGTTGCGCCTCTTGTTCCGCCGGAGCTGGTCGCAACTCTCCATGGAGCAGATAGTCCGTCGCTTCGGAACGCCGCGCGACATCGACCTGTTCATGCAGGTCTGCTTCGACTACGTGCGCGACGCGGAGCACCACGGGCTCTCGGATCACTGGCAGGACCCGCACCACACGCTCGAAGCGAAACGCGGTGACTGCGAGGACTGGGCCGTGTTCGCGTGGTACGTGCTGGAACGCGCGGGCGCGGAGGCGCGCGTGCTGTGCATGTTCACCGAGGACGACGGCCATGCGGTCTGCCTCGCCCTGGACGAGGAGCACGCCATGACCATCTGCAACGACGGAATTCGCAAGGTCCAGCGACGCCCGCGACGAACGGGCTTCTCGGAGGTCCTGGCGACGCGGGCAGCAGAGCGCGTCTTCAGGAACTGGACCGCCTGTTCCTACGTCCACGACGAGGCGCTCGTCGAGCTCGCATCGGGATGCATCGAGCGCCCCTTCGATCCGCGCTACAGCTGGATCACTCCCTGACGTCAGCGCGGGAGCAGGTGCTCTCGCTCGTGAAGCGTCCCGGCGCGGATCACGTGTGTGATCGAGCGCAGCGCGCGCACGTCGGCCGAGGGGTCGGCGTCGAGCACGACGAGGTCCGCGACGTATCCGGAGGCGACGCGACCCAGGTCGTCCTCGCGACCCATCGCTGCCGCGGCGTGCGACGTCGCGGCGACCAGGACCTCGACAGGCGTCAGTCCGGCGGCGTGCTTGGCCTCGAGCTCGGCGAAGACGGAGGGACCGTGCAGGGTCAATGGGTTCCCGGCGTCCGTCCCGAGCACGACGCGGACTCCTGCGTCCCTCATCCGCCGGAGGTTGGAATAGGTGATCTCGCGCTCGCGCGCGCCGCGCTGGGCGAGGGAACGCGCGACCTCCGCGCTGCGCACGTCGCGCTCCAGGGCCTCGGTGCGCTCGACGCGCTCGCGTACGGAGGGGTGGACCAGGTCGAGCAGGCTCCGGAGCTCGTCGGGAACGACGCGCTCGTGGAGCCACCGGTACCCGGCGCGAACCGTGAGCGTGGGACAGTAGAAGGTCCCGCGCGCGCGGCAGCTCTCGACGAACGCGTCGTCCACGGTGCGGTCCTCGACGCTGTGCACGAGCAGTGAAGCTCCGGCGTCGACCGCGACTCGCGCGGCCTCGAGGTTGGTCGCGTGGACCACGAGCGGGAGCCCCAGCTCTTCGGCCGCCCGCCCGACGGCGTGGACGATCCCAGCCCACTCGCGGACGTCGTCGTCGCTCTGAACGACGAACCACAGCTTGATGGCGTCGCTCCCCGCCGCGGCGTGCGCTCGCACGAATGCGCGCGCCTGCGCCTCGTCGTCGGGGACGATCATCTGCTTCGCATCGGGGAGCGACAGGACCTCGGGATCGAAGGTCGCGATCAGCGGACCGCAGGCCGCGACATGCGGTGCGAACGGATCCGTCTCGACGGCCTCGCCCAGCCGGCGCGTCCAGGGATACCCGCCCACGTCGAACACGGCCGTGATACCGCTCGCGAGGAAGGCGAGGTGGAAGCGCTCGGGATGCGCCTCGTTCTCGGCCATCGCGACCTCGTAGGGTGAGATCGAGCGCACGTCGAACGCGTCGGGTCGCCCGTCCGCCCACCCGGTCTGCGAGTAGTGCACGTGCGTGTCGACGAGGCCCGGAACCAGGTGCTTGCCCGTGAAGTCGACGATGTCGACCCCGACCGGGATCAGGACCTCGTTCCTGCGTCCGACCCGTTCGATCCTCCCACCCCGGATCAAGACGGCCGCGTCCTCGAGCGGAGGGCCGCCCGAGCCGTCGTGCAAGGTGGCGCCGACGAGCGCCATCGGCGGTGCCGGTGTTCCGGCAGTCGACGCGAATGCGGTCGAGACGGCGATGCGCCAGCCCTCTTCCGTCTCGAGGAAGAAGCGCTCCGAGATCCCGGCAGCCCAGTCGTTCCCGTCGTAGGAGACGCGGTAGCGGTAGGTGCCGTACACCACGCCCGCGCGGATCCACGCGAGCCGGAGATCGCTCGCGATCAGTGCCGCCGGCCACTCTTCACTCCCCGTCGGAGGCGTCCCTTCCGCGAGCACGTCGAACCCGCGCCGGAACCCCTCGGGGCCGGTCATCACCAGCCGCTCGCTCGCGAGGTAGCAACCGAGGTAGGCGTCGTGATCGCGCTCCTGGATCGCGTGCACGTTCTGCTCGAAGAGCGCGCGCGCGGCCGCGAGGTCGGAGTCCTCGCGCGGATCCCCGAGGGCGAGGCTGCCTGCGAGAAGGGCGAGGACGATGAACATCGGGTCTCCGTCAGGCCGAGAGCTCGCCCACGGCTGCCTCGACCGCGGCGACGAGCTCGCCGGAGACGAGCAGCTCGTTCGCGGCTTCGATGTCGTCGGCGAGATAGCGGTCGCGGTCCATGGGTGGCACGCGTGTACGGAGGAGATTGCGCGCGGCGTCGACACCCGCGCCGGCCGCGATCTCCTTCTTGAACTCGCGCGCCTGCGCCGCGGCGAGGAACTCGATCGCCAGAATGCGCTCGGTATGGTCGCAGATCGTGCGCGCCTTGCGGGCGGCCGCCGTCGACATCGGCACGTGGTCCTCCTGGTTCGCACTGGTCGGAATCGTGTCGACCGAGGACGGATGCGCGAGGACCTTGTTCTCGCTCGCGAGCGACGCAGCCGCGACCTGCGCCATCATGAGGCCCGAGTGCAGCCCCGGATTCGTCGCGAGGAAGGGCGGCAGGTGGGAGAGATCGGGGTTCACGAGCTGTTCCGTGCGCCGCTCGGAGACGTTGGCGATCGTGCAGAGGGCCAGCGCCAGGTAGTCCATGATCATGGCGACCGGCGCGCCGTGGAACTGCCCCGCACTGATCACCTCGCCCGTGTCGGGGAAGAGGATCGGGTTGTCGGTGACGGCGTTGATCTCGTTCGCGAGGATCTCGCGCGTGTGCTCCAGAGCCGCCTTGTACGCGCCGTGGATCTGCGGGACGCAGCGCAGCGAGTAGGGATCCTGCACGCGATCGCAGTCGGCGTGACTCTCCATCACCCTGGAGTCGGCCAGGCATGTGCGAACGTTGGCCGCCGTGCGAGCGTGGCCGGCATGGCCCTTGAGCTCCGCGAACCGCGCGTCGAACGGCTGGACGCTGCAGAACAACGCTTCGATCGAGATCGCGGCGATGGCATCCGACGCGCGCGAGATGTTCGACGCCCGGGCGACGACGCCGACCGCAACGGCCTTCGTGATCTCGGTCCCGTTGATCAGCGCGAGCCCCTCCTTGGCCGCCAGCTCGAGCGGTTCGAACCCGACCAGCCGCAGCGCCTCCGCGGCGGGGATCGCCTCGCGACGATCGCTGTCGCCCGCATTCTCCTGGACGTAGGCCCGACCGTGCCCCATGTAGCTCGCGACCATGTGAGCCAGCGGCGCGAGATCGCCGCTCGCGCCGACCGACCCCTGCTGCGGCACGTACGGCACGAACCCCGCGTTGAAGAGCGCGACCAGTCGCTCGACGAGCTCGACGCGAACGCCCGAATGTCCGCGCACCAGGCCGTTCAGCCTCAGAACCTGCGCCACGCGCACCTCGGGGATCGGCATCGGGCGGCCGGTCCCGCAGCAGTGCGAGAGCACGAGGTTCTCCTGGAGCTCCGTGAGGTCCTCGCGGGCAATGGCGACGTTCTTCAGTTTCCCGAATCCGGTCGTCAGCCCGTAGACGACGTCCCCGGCCTCGACGTGCGCGTCGACGACCGTCCGCGCGCGCTGGACCGCGTCGATCGCCTGCGGGGCGATGGAGAGCTCGACCTCCGCGCCGGCGAGGAGCGGATGGAGGTCTTCCAGCACGAGCGAGGTGCCGTCGAGGACGATCTTGTGGGACATGGCCGAAGAGCGAGCCGCGCATTCTACCCCGCGGCCGGCGAACTCCGGTCGGTCCGGAGGCTCAGTCCACGGCGGGGAACTCCCGCCCCGCGCGGCCCCACTCCTCGTCCGTCTGCCCGGTGATCGCCGCCTCGGGGAGGGTTCCCTTCAGGGTCGCGAGGTCCTCGATCGCGACCGCCTCCTCGTCGACAACGGGATCGGTGTACCAGAGCGCCTCGACGCGCCAGATGCCCGCGAGGAGGTCGTCGATCCGGAGGTCCTCGTCGGGGGCGAGCGTGAAGGGCTCCGCGGGTGTCCCGTTGATCTGGAGCTGGATGTCCAGGCCCTGCGTTCGCCCCGGGAGCTCGATGACGAGCTCGCCGCTGCCGCGGTCGTCGGCTTCGAGAACGAGCTCGATCTCCTCCGCATCGGGTCCGACGAGGACACCGGCCCACGCGGAGCGATCGGGCGACCAGGCCTCGAGGTAGCGGGTCTCGACCAGGTCGGCCCACGAGGTCAACGCGAACTGACCGCGCCGGTCGGCCTCGACCTCCTGCACGGTGAACGGGAAGGGCGGCAGGATCTCGCTCTCGAGGAACCAGTGCGCCGTCCGGAAGTACATGAGCGTCGCGCGTACGCGGTCCGGCGCCTCCAGCCGCACGCGCGCACCGGGCACCGGCTTGCCGCCCATCGTCACGACGCCGCGCAGCGTGGGTGCGGGCTCTAGATCGATCTCGACGCGGTTGAGGATGCCCGAACGCGCATTGACGACGCGCTCGCCCGGCTTCGCGAGTGCACCGCGGTGGAACACGCGCACCGCCACCGGGCCGAGGGGCAGGTCGTCGACGCGGATCACGCCGCCCGGCATCGCCTCGATCGGGTTGAGCCGATACCAGGGGTAGCGCCGCTGTTGCTTCGTGTCTGCGGGGAGCAAGATCACCTGCGCGGGGCCGCTTGCACCGACCTCGCCGTTCAGCGCGATCTCGATGCTCGCACCCTTCTCGAGCCGGTAGACGAGCCGCCCGCGCGGAATCGTGAAGTCGGCGGTGATGCCGACAACTTCGCGAACGCCGGCGTAGCCCTTGGCCTCGATCTCGAGCAGCGCGCGGTCGGAAGCGAGCCCGCCGATGTAGAAGTAGCCCTCGTCGCTCGTACGCGTCGCCTGGCCGTCGACGATCACGAGTGCGTTCGGGATTCCGTTGCCCTCGGCGTCGACGACGTCGCCCTGCACCGCACCGGGCAACCCGTAGCCGATGTTGAGCAGGTACTCGGTGTTCTGGCGCAGCACGACCTCGCGCCGGGAGCCGACGACCCCGCGCCCCCGGACCTCGACCACGGCGAGCCCGGGATACATGTCGTTCGCGCCGAACGCACCGGTCGAGTCGCACAGGAGCACGCGTCCCTGGTTCGCGCCGGCGACGAACTCGATCGTGGCGCGCACCGGCTTCCCTTCCTCGTCGGCGATGTTGCCGGCGATCCGCGCGCGGCGCCCCGTGCCCGGTATCGCGCCGTCCTCCGCCCGCGGGAGGTAGCTCGGCTCGACCAGGTCGAGCTTCACCTCGAGCGGCCACAGGACGTGCGTGGGAAAGCTCGTGGTCGCGGCGAGGACGCGAGGCGTCTTGATCATCGTCCACGAGTCCAGCTCGCGGTCCTCGGCGGGCCAGTCCACCCCGGCGAACTCGACCGCCGTACCTCCGTCGTCCTTCGCGCCGAGGACCACGAACAGGCCGCCGCCCAGGAGGGCGAGGCCGCAGATGGCCGCGATCAGGATGTAGTTCTGTCGGGAGTGCATGGCCCGAGCAGGAGAATAGCGCGCGTGCCGCCCGCGGTCACCGCGGGCCGTGCCCGGACCCCGGGAGGCTCTCGGGCCGGAGCTCCACGGTGCGCGGGACGAAGCTCTCCTCGAGGTGCTCCCAGTCCCATCGAGACAGGGCGAGGTACCACTCGTCCACGACCCGCCCCCCCTTCTCGATCTTGCCCCGCGCCGTGTGGGTGAGCACGTAGCCGTTCTTCTCCAGCACCTTCCGGGACGCGTCGTTTCCGACGAACACCCACCCGTAGAGGACGCTCGCCCCGAGGTGGTGGAAGCACAACCACGTGACCAGCCGGACGGCCTCGGTGGCGAACCCCAGGCCCCAGGAGTCGCGTCCGATCCAGTAGCCGAGGTCGCCCTGCCCCGGATGGCCGCGGAAGCGGACCGAGATCCCGCCCACGAGCTCGAGCGTCTCGCGGTCGCAGATCGCCAGGTTGAAGTCGTCGGCGGTCTCGGCCTCCTCGTCGTCGGAATCCGTTCGCCAGCGCGCGAAACGCAGCTCGAGCTCCGAATCGTTCGCCGGGCCCTGCCACACGAGCCAGCGCAGGATCTCCTCCTTGCCGGAGAGGAGCTCGAAGGCGCGAGCGGCGTCCGCGGGGTCCACGGGCCGGACGAGGACGCGATCGCCCTCGAGCGTGAGGTGTTCCAGTCGCCCGGCCATTCGACCCAGCATAGAGGCTCCGAGCAGCCTCCCCGTCGCTATCCTCTTCGGCTCCTTTCCGGCC
>JAJDET010000029.1 GCA_029259655.1 Planctomycetota bacterium | reverse complement strand
CGAGCTCTCCGGCGGCGAGCTCTACGACCTCTTCTGCGTCGCCTGTCACGGCCGCGACCTGGCGGGGAGCGACGTGCCCGAGATCCGCACGCCGTCCCTCTCGAACGAGGACTTCCTCTCCGTCGCGGACCGGGACTACCTGACCCACATCGTCACGCACGGGAAGACCGGCACGGAGATGCCCGGCTGGCGTGCCGGCGGGCTGACCGAGCCGGAGATCGAGCGGATCGTCGACCACGTCCTCTCCTTCGCGCCCGACCGCGCGAACGAGCGCGACATCTCGCGGCGCGACGGGAACCCGTTCTACGGCCGGTCCGTCTACCGCGGGAACTGCGCCTCCTGTCACGGCCTGGACGGAGAGGGCGGGATCGGGACGCGGCTCGCCTCGCCCGACTTCCTCGCGATGGCGTCCGACGAGTTCCTGCGCGACACGATCCTCGACGGCCGACCCGGGACGGGCATGCCCTCCTGGCGCGACCTCGACTCCGTCCAGGTGTCGGACCTGCTCGCCTACCTGCGGACCTGGGCCGACGCCGGGACCGAGGTGGACGACGTGCTCGCGCTCGTCGCCGATGGCGAGGCGGATGCGCACATGGGCGCCCGTCTGTTCCGCGCCCGATGCGCGGACTGCCACGGGAGCAGCGGAGAGGGCGGCGTCGGTCCGTCCCTCGACAACGACGCCTTCCAGGGCATCGTCTCCGACTCCTACCTCGCGCACGCCATTCGCGACGGCCGGCCGGGAACGGCCATGCCGGCCTGGCGCGACCTGACCGCACAGGACACGGCCGATCTGGTTTCTCACCTGCGCGGTCTGTCGGACGCGTCCTTCGAGGCGCCGCCCGATCCCGTCGCTCAGGGCGATCCGGAGAACGGTGGCCTCCTGTTCCACCGCATGTGCGCGTCGTGTCACGGCCAGGAAGCCGTGGGGGGCATGGGGCCGCAGCTCCGGAACCCCGTGTTCCTGCGGCACGCGAGCGACGGCTACCTGTACCGCACGATCGCTCAGGGCCGTTCCGGGACCGCCATGCGCGGCTTCCTCGGGGGTGGTTTCGACGCGGCGGGCGAGCGCGTGCCTGGCGCAGCGGGCATCGCCGACCTGAGGTCCGCGCAGATCGCCGACCTCGTCGCGTGGCTGCGGCTCCTCGAGCACGCCGGGCCCTCGGACGAGGTCCGCTACGCCGTGCTCGGGAGCGCATCGCGCGGCCGCGAGCTGTACGAGGGCTCGGGCGGGTGCATCGCGTGCCACGGCGCGAACGGGGAGGGCGGCGTCGGGCCCGCACTGGGGAATCGCGCTTTCCTCGCGACCGCGAGCGAGGGCTTCCTCATCGGGACGATGGTGCTCGGCCGCCACGGGACCGAGATGCGGCGCTTCTCGTCGGGCGGGATCACGGAGCTCGCGACCGAGGAGTTCATGGACGTCGCGGCCTACGTGCGGACGCTCGCCGAGCGCGAGCCGGAGGGCCGCGCCGGCTGGCGGCGCTACGCCGCCACCGAGGACCGCATCGCCGTCGGCAGCGAGCTCTTCGCACAGTACTGCGCGGCCTGCCACGGCGTGGGCGGGCGCGGCGGCTACGCGCCCGAGCTGAACAACGCCGAGTTCCTGGCCGCGGCGAGCGACGGGTTCCTCGTCGCCACGATCGCGCGCGGCCGCAAGGAAACGCCCATGCGCCCCTTCGGTCCGGGCCCGGCGAGCCTCGCCGTCCTGGACCACGAGGAGCTGCGTGCCATCGTCGCTTTCATCCGCTCCTGGGAGGACGCGGAACCGAACGAACAGGCCGCCGCCGGTGGCCGCGATCCAGAACTCCCCCCGACCGAGGTTTCGTCATGGTCGACCGAAAAGCCTTCCCCCGTCGCACTTTTCTCGAGCTCTCCGGGGCGACGGTAGCCGCCTGCGCGGGCACGCCGGCCTTCGCCGGGGAGTTCGCGACCGCCAAGTACGGCGCCGACGAGCTGGCCAGGAAGTCGGGTCGCCGCGTCCTGCAGGCGCAGTGTCCGTACTGCGGCGTGGGTTGCGGGACGCTCATCCAGGTCGAGAACGACCGCATCGTCGGCATCTCGCCCGACAAGCTGCACCCCACGAACAAGGGCGTGCAGTGCATCAAGGGCCTCAACGCCCACGAGCCGACCTACCGCGACCGGCTGACGAAGGTCCTCGTGCGCAAGGACATGTCGGATCCCGCGACGGGCCACGTGTCCTCGACCAAGGGACGCTTCGACGACGACGTCTTCCGCGAAGCCAGCTACGAGGAGGCCGAGGAGATCGTCGCCGAGCGCACCGCCCACTACATCGACGAGTTCGGGGGGAACTCGATCGGCCTCACGGGCTCGGGCCAGCTCACGATGGAGGCACAGTGGATCGAGAACCTGCTCATGAAGGGCGTGATCGGGTCGAACTCGATCGAGGCCAACGCGCGCATGTGCATGACCTCGGCCGTCACGGGCTACTTCCACTCCTACGGCTCCGACACGCCGCCGACGTCCTACGACGACGTGGAAGAGGCCGACTTCATCTCGTTCTGGGGCCACAACGCGCGAGCGGCGCACCCCGTGCTCTTCTGGCGCGTCGCCGACCACAAGAAGAAGAACAGGGTCCCGACCCTGGTCTCGGATCCCCGCCGCACGGGGACGGTCACCGGTCTGGAGGACATCGATCCGCGCAACTCGCACCACTTCCAGACGCTCAACGGTGACATCTCCTACCTCAACGCCATCGCCCACGTGATCCTCGAGAAGTACCCGAAGGCGGTCATGCCCGAGGAGTGGCTCGAGCAGCACTCGACGGGTTGGCGCGAGTACATCGAGGGCATCCGGACGCGCTACTCGCCCGAGCAAGTGGTCGAGCGCCTGCGCTACGTCGACCAGGGACGCGTGACCGTCGAGCAGATCGAGGAGATCGCGAAGCTGTTCGCCGAGGCCTCGATCAAGGGCCGCGAGCGCGGCCGCGGGGGTTGCCTGACCATCTGGGGCATCGGCTACAACCAGATGCTCCACGGCCAGCACAACACGATCTCGATCATCAACCTGCACCTGCTCACCGGCAACCTGGGGCGCCCGGGCTGTGGAACGCACTCGCAGACGGGACAGCCCAACGCGATGAGCGAGCGTCTCATGGGCGGGTTGACCGGCCGGCTGCCCTTCAACAAGTCGCTCGACAACGTCGAGTGGCGCGACTGGATGGCCGACCGCTGGCGCATCCCGCGCGAGCGCCTGGCGCACACGGCGACGCTCGAGAACCCGATGGTGATCGGGATGATGGAGCGCGCGCTGGCCGGCGACCTGAAGGCCATGTTCTGGATGTACACCACGCACATCCACCTGCCGGACGTCGAGACGCTCGTGAGGCCGGCGCTGACGAAGCTCTTCTGCGTCGTGCAGGACATCTACCGGCACGCACCGAACCTGCTCTACGCGGACGTCGTGTTCCCGGCCCAGACCTGGGGCGAGTGGCCCGGCGGCGTGTACATCCAGTCGGAGCGACGGCTCTACGTGAACGACGGAGTGGGGCGCTCGTTCGACGAACAGGGCAACACGATCGAAGAGGCGCGGCCGGACCTGGACATGGCGATCGACAAGGGGATCAGCGTCGGGCGCCTGCTCGGGCTGAACGTCGAGGAGATCTTCCCCTACAAGCGACGGACCGAGGGACCCTTCGCGGGGAGCTTCGATCCCGAGGAGGTCTTCGAGGACATCGTGCGCGCGAGCCGCGGCTCGGACGCGGACCTGACCGGGATGCTCGAGGTGAAGGAGAAGGACGGCACCGGGCTCTACGAGCAGCTCCGGCGACTGCGCGGCATCCAGTGGCCCGCACCGACCTACGAGATCGCGAAGGCGGGCGGCACGCCGCGCCGCTACATGGGTCAGGAGGGCTGGAAAGAGGCTCCCTACGCGCTGTTCCCCAAGCAGGGCGGCAAGGCCAAGTTCAAGCTCTGCGAGCAGGACTACGGCGGAGCGGACGGCGCGCTCCTGAAGGAGGTCTGCGGCGAGCTCTCGCAGTACGGCGCGAACTCGGGCGAGGGCCCGTGGCTCTACGAGAACCAGGAGCTGCTCATCCGGGCACGGGACAACGCGCTGACGCCCGAGGTCCCCGACCTCGAGTACTACCGCGACCACGACAAGGGAATCGACGACGCGAAGCGCGACGACAAGTACCCCTTCTGGCTCGGACTCGGAATCGTCTACGAGCACTTCCACAGCGCGAAGACCATCCGCGGTCCGAGCACGCTGCGGCTCGTGCCCGAGCAGTACGTGGAGCTGAACCCGGAGGACGCCGAGCGCTACGGCCTCGAGGACGGTGAGAAGGTGCGGATCGTCTCGCGCCGCGGCTCTTACGAGGGGCGGGTCACGGTGGGCACGAGCTCGATGGTGCGGCCGTCGCGCTGCGTGACGTTCCCGGGCTACCTCTTCAGCCCCTGGAACCTCTCCGTCGCCGACAGCGCGGACCCGAAGAAGAACCGCTGGCTCGTGAACGCGGTCGCGCACCGCGCCTGGGACCCCGTGTCCGGCCAGGCGGACTACAAGAAGATCGCTGCGCGCATCGAGCGCATCTAGGAGGACGGGAATGAACCGCCGCATCTTCCTCCAGAACGTCCTCGCCCTGGGAGCTGTCTGCGGCGGAGGAGCAGCGATGGTCTCGGGCGGGCGGTCGAGCAACACGCAGACCGTCGGCTTGCGGCCGCCGGGAGCCGTCGACGAGGAGGAGTTCCTCTCGCGTTGCATCCGCTGCGGTCGCTGCGGCGACGCCTGTCCGAACCGGGCCATCGTCGCGCTGAACGTGCGGACCGGACGCGACTTCTCGCGCGAGCCCGGGCCGGCCGAGGCGGGCACGCCGGTCATCTTCCCGCGCCGCCAGGCCTGCATGCTCTGCCAGGGTGTTCCCGGCGACGAGCTCCTGTGCACCAGTGCCTGCCCCTCCGGTGCGCTGCAGGTCATCAAGAAGGACCCCGACGAGATCCAGCGCCGCGTGCGCATGGGCACGGCCTCGATCGACACGAACATCTGCTACTCGTGGAACGGCGCGAGCTGCGGCGTGTGCGCCCGCGCCTGTCCCTTCGAGGGTCGTGCACTGAAGCTGGGCCTGTTCGAGCGACCCGAGATCGACCCCGACTTCTGCGTCGGATGCGGGCTCTGCGAACGCGCCTGCATCCACTATCCGCAGGCGGCGAGCGTGGAACCGCGGAGGGCGACGTGATCGCGCGCGGCGACGGACGCCCGGACCGGCGCGCGTTGCTCCTCGCCGGAGGACGCGGCGCTCTGCGCCTCTCGGTCGCCGCCGGTGCGCTCTACGTCGTGGGGACCGCCATCCGCCGCGGCGCGCTCGCGCGACCGCTGGAGGAGTCGGCCACGGGCGTGCTGCGTCCGCCGGGAGCGCTCGACGAGCCCGAGTTCCTGGCCGCGTGCATCCGGTGCAACCTGTGCGCCGAGGCCTGCGACACCGGCTGCATCCGGCTGTTCGGACCGGCCGAGGGACGGCATACGGGGACGCCCTTCATCGTCGCCGAGGAGCGCGCCTGCAACCTGTGCCTCGCATGCACCGAGGTGTGTCCGAGCGGATCCCTATTCCCGGTCGAGGACGCCTCGCTCGTGCGCATGGGGACGGCGCTCGTCGACGAGCGGCTGTGCGTCTCGCTCAACGGCACCGGCGTGTGCGGCGCCTGTCACACGGCCTGTCCCCTGAAGAACGAGGCGATCACCCAGGGGAACCGGAACGCGCCGACGGTCCATGAGGACGCTTGCGTCGGCTGCGGGCTGTGCGAGGAGGCCTGCATCGTGCACGACCGCAAGGCCATCCGCGTCGTCAGCGGGAGGAGCTTCGCGTGAAGCTCCCGAAGCCCTTGCAGGTCGGACGCCGGAGCGTACAGCTCGCGGTGATCGCTCTCACCGTGCTCATTCCCGTCGCGGCGCGTTACGCGAACTACCTCTCCGCGCGACAGCTCGACGACGCCATCGAACGCTTCGACGGGAGCGTCCAGGGTCACTCCCTCGCGCTGGTCGACGGGGCGCTGCGGCTCGCGACGGGTGCGGAGAGCGGCGACGTGGAACTGCGAGGGGACGAGCGCGAGGCGGTCATCCTCGCCGCCCGGAACGTGCGCGGCAGCACGTGGTCGCTCGAGCTCTTCGGCCTCACGCTGACCGACCCGCTCGCGGCGCTCGAGTCCGCCTTCGCCAGCCGGACCGCACGGCGCGTGATGTTCGTCGGCATCCTGATCCCGCTGCTCGGCACGATCCTCCTGGGCCGCGTCTTCTGCAGCTGGATCTGTCCGGCGGGCTTCCTGCTGGAGATCACGGGGTTCCTGCGGCGCGTCCTGCGCTTCCTCGAGCTCCGCCCCGGACGCGTGCGCCTCTGGCACGGGAACAATTACCTGCTGCTCGGGCTCGGGCTCGGGCTGTCGGCCGTCGTCGGCCTGCCGATCCTGGGCTACGTCTATCCGCCCGCGCTCGTCGGCCGCGAGGTCCACAACGGCATCACCGTGATGTTCGACCGCGCCGAGGACGGCCTGGTGGGGTTCAGCGCCGCCGGTCTGACCGTCACCTCCTGGTTCCTGCTGGCGATCGTGCTGGTAGAGGTGGCTTTCGGGTCGCGCATCTGGTGTCGGTCGCTGTGCCCGGGCGGCGGGCTCTTCACGGCGCTGGGCGCGTTCCGCCTCGTGCGCGTGAAGCGCGACGACAAGAGCTGCACGCAGTGCGGCGAGTGCGTGGTCGCGTGCGAGATGGGGCTCAGTCCGATGCTCGACCGGACCGGCGTCGAGTGCGACAACTGCGGCAAGTGCGTCGCCAACTGCTCGGACGACGCGCTCGCGTTCCGGATGGTCGGGAGCGAGCGCCGCGCCCGGAAGGAGGCCGTCCGATGAGGCGTGCCGTGCGCTCTGGCGTGTGTCTCGCCCTGCTCGCCGGCGCGGCCGGCGCGCACCACATCATGGGGATTCCGCACTACGCCTACGACGAGTCCTACCCGCAGGCACCCGTGATCACCTACGCCGTCGAGGCCGGGCCGTACCTGGTCAAGGTCACGGGTTATCCGGGCCGGCCCGCCCCGGGCGAGCTGGCGGAAGTGCACGCGTACATCGCGCGCGCCGACGACGCTCGCGTCTTCTCCGGCCCGATCGAGGCTCGCGTGGAGCGCGACGGGATGCTGGGGCCCGAGGTGGTCTGGGGGCCGGCTGCGACCCGCTTCGAGGAGAACCTGCACAAGGTCTCCCCGACGTTCGGGGAGGCCGGCCACTACCGGATCCGCCTCGAGCTCGACCTCGAGGGCGAGCCCTACGAGATCGACTTTCCGATCGTCGTCGGCGACCCGAAGAGCCCCGGCGCGACGCTCGCGCTGTGGGTGGGGGGCGTCCTCCTCACCGTCGTGCTGGTACGCGCCGCGCGCATCAAGCTCGAGCGCCGCCATGGGTCCCTTGTTCCCGCCGTCCAGCCGTGATCCGCCTCTTCTTCCCCTACCTGCTGTTCGGAGCGATCGTCCTGGTCGTGGTCCTGGACCGCGGCGGACCTCGCGACGAGGTACGGACCGCGGGGGAGGACGTCGTGCTCGCCGCGGCGGACGAGGGCGCCGAGGGCGGTCGTGACCCGGTCTGCGGAATGGATGTCGCAGGCGAGCTGGCGGCCGTCCACGGCGGCCGGCGCTTCTTCTTCTGCCACGAGCGCTGTCGCGAGACCTTCCTCGCGGAGCCGGACGACTACGCGCGCGAGAGCTGTCTCGTGTGCCGCGTGGACGAGGATCACCTGGTCGCCGTGGCGGACGGAGCGCCCGAGTTCACCTGGCAGGGAACGACCTACGGGTTCTGCAGCGCACAGCACCGCGCGACGTTCGGCGCGGATCCCGCGGGCTACTTCGTGCACTCGATGTGGGGCATCCCGCCCTGGCTGTACGCGATCTCGGTCGGACTCGTGCTGGTCCTGTCGTTCGGTCTGTTCGAGATCGTCGCGCGTACGACGCGCCGCGAGCGCTCGCCGGCGCGGATCGACTTCACGCGCATCCCCGGGCTGCGCGCGCTCCTGCGCTGGCGCTTCCTGCGTCCCCTGTGCCAGGTCGTGCTGGTCGCGCTCTTCGGGCTCGTGATCCTCGCCGGGCTCTACGGGGATCAGCTCGCCGCGCGGAACATCGCGCCCCTCCTCACGTGGACCGTGTGGTGGGGGGGGCTCGTCGTGCTGATCATGTTCGCGGGCAAGGCCTGGTGCTACGTGTGCCCGTGG
>JAJDET010000280.1 GCA_029259655.1 Planctomycetota bacterium | reverse complement strand
CGGGTCCCCCGCGCCCCCCGCGCCCGGCGCCCCCTTACCCCACGCTAGTCCAGCGCGAGCAGGAAGTCCGCGATCCGCAAACGCTCTTCCGGCGTCGTGTTGCGGAACGGTCGCATCTCGGAGGGGTACTCGGCGTCGAGCGCGGAGAGCCGCGGGTCCTCGGCGATGACTGCCTCGGGGTCGAGGAGATAGCGCGCCAGGTTCTCGCGATCCCAGTGGCGACCGAGGTCGGCGAGCGGCGGTCCGAGCGACCTCCCCTCCCCCCCATCACCGTGGCAGGTCGCGCAGCCGTGGAGCTCGTAGAGCGTCGCTCCGTCGAGCTCGGCGCGGTTCCCTCCCCCACCGCAGGCGGCGGTGGCGAGCAGCGTGAGGACGGCGAAAGCTCGTGCCAGCATCGGCTCACTCTACGCGACGCCCCCTTAGACTCCGACCCCATGACCCGCACCGATCACGCCCCCGAAGCCGCGCCCGCGGCGCTGCCCACGCCGGAGCTCTGGCCGCTCCTCTCGAGCGAGCGCGGTCCCGACCTGACCATCTTTCGCGCGCGGTACGACATGCTGACCAACCCGCGCACGGGCGAAGAGCTCCGCCGCACGGTGCTGGAGACCCCGGACTGGTGCAACGTCGTGGCCTTCACCCCCGAGCGCCGGCTCGTGATCGTGCGCCAGTTCCGGTTCGGCCCGGCGTGCATCACGACCGAGATCCCGGGCGGAGTGATCGACGCCGGCGAGGCATCCGAGGACGCGGCGCGCCGCGAGCTCCTGGAGGAGACGGGTTACACGGCGCCGCGCTGGCGGAGCCTCGGGTGCGTCGAGCCCAACTCGGCGTTCCACGACAACCTGTGCTTCCACTGGCTGGCCGAGGACGCAGAGCCGACCGGGGACACGTGCCAGGACCCCGGGGAGGACATCGCGATCGCGACGCTCGACGCCGACGAGGTGCGCGCGGAGGTCGCGAGCGGCCGCATGCGGCACAGCCTCGTGATCTCTGCCTTGTGCCGGGTGATGGACCTCTGGGAGTGAGGACCGCCGCCCCGTAGGATGCCCGCACACCACCGGAGTCCCGCCATGAAGAAAGCCCCGCTGCTCGCGCTCACGCTCGCCGCCTGCACGAACGTCGCTCCTCCCGCGCCGAGATCCGCGCGCTGGGAAGACGCCTCGACGTCGATCGCGAACCCCGCGCTCGCCCTCGTGTGCAACGAAGCGTGGGAGAACGAGCTCCGGTTCGATCCGATTTTCGCGACGCAACAGAACGACGACCGGTATCACGGAGTGCTGCCCGACATCTCGCGCGGGGGGATCCGGACGAAGGTGCGTGCCTGCCGTGTCCTCCTGGAGCGCGCGGCCGCCATCGATGCCGCGCTCCTCACCGAGCGCGAGCGGACGTCGCGAGCGATGGTGGTCGAGCACCTCGAGAACAAGGTGCGCCTGGCCGAGCTCGGCATGCAGGAGTGGACGGTCGATCCGCTGCGCGGCCCGCAGGTCTCGCTCCTGAACCTGGCGCTCGATCAGCCGGTCGAGACGACGCGCGAGCGCGAGCAGCTCGTCCAGCGCTGGCGAGCCATGGGGCGCTACGTGCGCCAGCACGCCGAGAACCTCCGCAAGGGCGTCACGACCGGACGCATCGCGTCCGCGACAGCAGTCGAGAAGGCGCTCGGCCAGCTCGACCTCCTGCTCTCGACGCCGATCTGGGACAGCCCGCTCGTCGCCCCCGCGGTGGCGGGCGGCACGTGGGTCCCGCTGGCGCGCGGAGAGACGGTCTCCGCGGTCGCACACCGCCACCTCGGCGGCGCGAAGCACCAGGACGTCCTGCGCCTCGTGAACCGCCACCTGCAGGACGGCACCGAGCTCGCGCTCGGGACGCGCGTGCTCCTGCCCTCGCCGGAGGATCCGCTCTCGCCGAACGAGCGCGGCCGGTTCCTCGAGGAGGTGCTCGAGGCCGTCGAGCAGGAGATCTACCCCTCGTTCGCCCACTACCGCGAGGTGCTCGCGAGGGAGGTCCGCCCCTTCGCTCGCGGCGACGACAAGCCGGGCATCCGCAACGTCCCCGACGGGGACCGCGCCTACCGCGCGTTGATCCGGCGACACACGTCGCTCGATCTCTCGCCGCAGGAGATCCACGCGTTCGGTCTCGAGGAGGTCGCGCGCGTACGGGCCGAGATGGAAGCTCTGGGCGCCAAGCTGATCGGCTCGCGCGACCTGTTCGAGATCCAGGACGCGCTGCGCGGCGACCCGACGATGCACTTCACGAGCGCGGAGGAGATCGAGGCCGTCGCGAAGGGCTCGCTCGCGCGCGCGGAGGCCGTCGTCCCGGCTTACTTCGGCCGGCTGCCGAGGGCGGACTGCATCATCGTGGAGATCCCCCCCCACGAGGCGCCCGAGAGCACGGTCGCCTACTACCGCGAGCCCGCGGCCGACGGTTCGCGCCCGGGCCGCTACTTCGTCAACACCTACCTGCCCGAGACGCGCACGCGCTACGAGGCCGAGGTGCTCGCGTTCCACGAAGCCGTCCCTGGGCACCACACGCAGATCGCCATCGCGCAGGAGCTCGAGGACTTGCCGCTCATCCTGCGCTACACGGGCTCGACGGCTTTCGTCGAGGGCTGGGCGCTCTACACGGAGCGGCTGTGTGACGAGATGGGGCTCTACTCGGGCGATATCGACCGGCTCGGAATGCTCTCCTACAGCGCGTGGCGCGCGTGCCGGTTGGTGGTCGACACGGGGATGCACGCGCTCGGCTGGACGCGGCGTCAGGCGATCGAGTACATGCTCGACAACACCCTGCTCGCGGAGAACAACGTCAAGAACGAGGTCGACCGTTACATCGCCTGGCCCGGTCAGGCGCTGGCGTACAAGATCGGCGAGCGCGAGATCCTGAAGCTGCGCGCGGAAGCGCGGGCCGCCCTCGGGCCGACCTTCTCGATGGCGGCGTTCCACGACCGCGTGCTGGAGAACGGCGCGGTGACCCTCGGTGTGCTGCGCAAGCGGATCGAGGCCTGGATCGCGGCCGGCGGAGCGACGCTCGAGGGCTAGGTCCGCGCCATGCCCCGCATCCTGATCGTCGGCGGCGGCGTGGCGGGCGTCTCGACGGCCTACTTTCTCGGCCGGCGTGGGCTCCGCGACGTCGTCTTGCTCGAGCGCGAGCCGTTGCTCGGCACACACTCGTCGGGCAAGAACGCCGCCGTGCTGCGGACGCTGACGTCCGACCCGGTCACGACCGCGTTCGCGCGCGCGAGCGCGGACTTCCTCCACGCGCCGCCGCCGGACTTCTCGCCCGTGCCGCTGGTCGAGTCCAGCGGGCTCCTCTTGACGGCCGATGCCGCGGGCGCGGCTGAGCTCGAGCGCTGGTGCGAGACCTCGGACGGTGAGCGACTTGGGCCGGAGGCCGCTCGCGCGCTCGCTCCCCATCACGAGGGCGAGATCGCGGTCGCCTCCTGGTTCGCGCGCGAGGGTCGCATCGACATCGCGGCACTGATGGCGGGCTTCGAGCGCGGAGCCCGCGAAGCGGGCGTCGAGATCCGGACCGCTGCGGGAGTCGAGCGCCTGCTCGCGGACGGCGGCCGTGTACGCGGCGTGCGCCTTCTCGATGGCGAGGAGCTCGAAGCCGACTGGACCGTGATGGCATCGGGCGGCTGGGCGGGAGTGCTCGGTCGCGCCGCGGGCTCGCGCGTCGCACTCACACCCAGGCGCCGCCACCTCCTGAACACGGCCCCCGACGCGACGATCGACGCGCGCTGGCCCGTCGTCTGGCACCACGGCCCGGAGCCGTTCTACGCGCGCCCCGAGAGCGGTGGCCTGCTCGTCTGCGGCTGCGATCAGGCCGAGGTCGATCCCGACCGCTGCGTCGAGGACGCCGCCGTGAAGGAGCTCGTCGCGGAGCGAGTCGCGAAGAACCTGCCGTCCTTCGCCGACGCCGGCGTCGCGAGCTTCTGGTGCGGCATGCGCACTTTCACGCCCGACGACCGCTTCGCGATCGGCCCCGACCCGGACGTCGCGGGCCTCTTCTGGGTCGCCGGGCTCGGCGGCCACGGCATGGTGTGCGCGGCCGGCGTGGGCGAGCTGGCGGCATCACGCCTGGCGGGCGAGCCGCCGAGCACGCCTGCCGCCCACGCATTCGACCCTTCGCGCGTCGCTGGGACGCCGGTCGGCTAGAGCTGCTTCGTCGCGGCCTCTGTTCCCTCTTATGCTGAGGCCATGCTCGTGCTCGTCCTCGTCGCCGCTCTGTTCCAGGACTCGGCAGAGCGCGGAATCGGTGTTCAGGGCAAGAGAGCCGACCTCTCCGGACTCGAGGGGACCTACGGCCGGCGTCATGCGCTCGTGGTCGGGATCGACGCCTACGCCGATGCGGCTTTCCCCGACCTGACCTACGCAGTGGCCGATGCCCGCGCCGTGGCGAAGCTCCTGGTCGAGTCCTACGGTTTCGCACCGGACGACGTCCGGCTCCTCTTGGATAGTGGCGCGACTCGAGCCGCCCTCGAACGGGCACTGGAGGACTGGGCATGCGACCGCGGACGAGTGGCCGCGGACGACCTATTCCTCGTCTTCTTCGCCGGACACGGCATTACGCGCGACCTTGGCGCACGCGGGAACCGCGGGTACCTGATTCCCGTCGATGGCACATCCGAGCGCGACGGTGCGCCGCGCTGGTCGTCGCTCATCGGCATGAACGACATGGAGGACGTCTCCGAGGCCATGCCAGCCAAGCACGCGCTCTTTCTGCTCGACTGCTGCTTCGGAGGGTTGGCCGTGACGCGCGCGGCGCCGCCCATCGCCGCGGGACTGACTAGCCGTGCACGCCAGATCATCAGCGCGGGAACTGCGGAGCAGACCGTACTGGATACGGGGGTTGGTGGACACTCGGTCTTCACCGGCGCTCTGCTCGGGGGTCTTTCCGGCGACGCCGATCTCGACAGGGACGGCGTGGTGTCCTTCGGCGAGCTCTACAACCACGTCGGCCACGAGGTAGAGCGTCGGACGGAGGAACGACAGACGCCTCTTCAGGGGTACTTCCCCGACCATGAGGGCGGCAACGTCGCGCTCTTTCCGCCCGGCCACGTCCCGAGCCACATGTCGGCGGCAGACCGCCTGAAGCGGCTGGAACGTACGGCCGAACAACGTCTGATCGAGCTGGAACGACTCGCGGACTACGTCCTCCTGCTGAAACTCGAAGAACTGGCCGACGCGCTCTGGCCTCAGATCCCCGAAATGGTGCCGCGCTACCGTGACTGGCTCTCGCGTGCGCGCGAGCTCGTGGCGCACCGTCCGCTGCACGAGGAGGCGCTGAGGCGAGTGCGTCAGGAGACCTATCTCTCACAGGTGGTGGCGGGCCTGGTCGTCGAGCGAGAGGGAACGGAACCCGACTGGGACCGCGCTGAGCCGCAGCAGCAGTGGCGATACGAGACGCTCTTCGATCTGCTGGCCAGCCTCGACCGCATGATTCGCCTGATCGAGGAGGTCGAAGCGCGGCTCGAGGGGGTGGCTTGGATAGCAGAGCGGACGATCGAGAGCAGGGAGGCGCAGTGGTCATGGGCGGGAGCGATCGAGTCGATCGCGAGCCCGGAGCGCTGTCCGATGTACGGAGGTCTCGAGCTCTCGCCGCAGATGGGGCTCGTCCCGATCGGTCGCGATCCACTGTCGGGCCTATGGGAGTTCGCGCACGCGCAAACGGGGGAGATAGCTCAACGAGACCCGGAGACAGGCGGGCTCGTCATGCGCGAAGAGACTGGACTCGTGTTCGTGTTGATTCCCGAGGGGAGCTTCCTCATGGGCGCACAACGAACGGACGCTGACGGATCCAACCACGACCCTCGTGCACAAGACGATGAGGGTCCCGTCCATGAGGTGGAGATTTCGCCGTTCTTCCTGTCGAAGTACGAAATGACCCAGGGGCAGTGGTCGCGGTTCAGGTTCGAGAACCCGGCGTCCTGGAATCCCGAGAAGGTGCCGGATGAGCTGAACCTGTCGCACCCGGTGGAGAGCGTCAGCTGGGTGGACTGCGCGGAGACGGTTCTTCGCCTCGGCCTCGAGATTCCGAGCGAGGCTCAGTGGGAGTATGCGTGCCGCGCAGGGACGGTCAGCGTGTTCTCTTGGCCGGCAAACGCCGCGATGGAGAACTACGCGAACTTGGCGGACGAGAACTACCGCGAGACCTGGATCGACGTTCGCTACTGGGAAGACGTGGACGACGGATTCGTCTTCCACGCGCCCGTCGGAAGCCTGCTCCCCAATCCGTTCGGCCTACACGACGTGCACGGCAACGTATGGGAGTGGTGCCGCGACGGGTACGATCCGGAGTTCTACGCCAGGAGTCCGGCGCGAGACCCGCTCTGCAAGCCCGACGCTCACTCCCACGTGTTCCGAGGAGGCTCTTTCGACGGCCACGCTGCCTACGCCCGATCCGCGGAACGGGCTCCCGTGACGCCTGAGGATCGCGACTTTGCTCTGGGCCTGCGTCCCGCCAGGGCCATCGAGGACTGACGCATCCGAGGCGATCCAGACTCGGGTGAACCGTCACTCCAGGTAGGCCCTATGGCTAGCCTGGGGGTCCACCCGATATAGGCCCGATGCTCCCGCTCCTCCTGCCGCTCGCCCTGCTCCTGCCCCCGGCGGTTGCGACCGCCGGCTCCGAAGCCGACTTCCGCACGCACTTCGCGCGCGTCCGCGAGCTCTGTGACTCCGGCCGCTGGAAGACGGCCGGGGCCGAGCTCGACCGGATGCTCACCGAGCACCGAGGCGCCGGCTACGTGACGCCGCACGCGGTCGAGCTGGTCGAGCTCTACGAGCGCTGCACGTTCTTCGGCGAGCACGGTGAGCTCGGGCCGCGCGAGCTCTCCGCACTGGTCGACGGCGAGCTCCTCGCATGGGACCGCGCGTCCGGTCGGATCGCCCTCTCCTACAGCGAGCTCCCCGGCGACTTCGAGGAGCAGGGCGAGGTCACCTACCACCCGGTCGAGTTCACCGGTCCCTACGAGATCGAGGTCGTGGGCCGCATGCCGAGGACCGCGACCACGCTCACGCCACCCCAGATTCTCGCCTGCGTCACGCAGACCGACAGCCACCAGGTCGTGTTCGGCTTTCCACGCGTTGAAAGCGAGACGGGAGAGCGCTGGATCCCCGGCAAGATTCTGCACAACGGACGCTCGTCGCGCGTCCTCGACGAGAAGAAGGACACGCCGCTCCGGTTGGGACGCGAGTACACGGTCGGAGTCGAGGTGACGGCGACACGTATCACCGCCTCCGTGAACGGACGGGCTTTCCTGTCGGCCACTAAAGAACGCGAGCTCTACGGACGCGTCGCACTGCTCGCGTGCCCCGACGTACGGCGCGTGTCCCTCACGGGCATCGCCAACCCCGCGTGGATCGAGGGGCTCGCCGACGCGGAGCGCGAGCGTCGCCGACGCGCGTTCCTCGCGACCTGGGATCCGAGCGATCACGTCCCGGCGTGGCTCCTGGCTCACGTCCCCGAACCGGCCGAGGCGAGCCCGTCGAGCGCGGGCATCTCGTTTCGCCGCACCGTGCGGAAGGACCAGATGGAGACTCTGCGCGAGCTCTCCGAGCTGGAGCCGGCCGAGGGCCTTCGCTTTCTCGGCAGCCTCGAGCCCGGAGCGCTCCCGGCCGAGATCGTCTTCTTCTACGCCGGCGTCTTCGCCACCGACCTCGACATGCTCGACCATGCGCTCGAGTCGGTCGAGCGCTCGCTCGAGGTCGACCCCGAGTTCGCGGAGGCTTCGGCGCTGCGCGTGCGCGTCCTGACTCTGCTGGGCGAGCGCGACGCCGCTCGCGACCAGATCGCCGAGCTGCTGGCAACCGAACCCGATAGCGTCTTCGCCTGGGCCGAGTGCGCGCGCTCGCTCCTTCGCCTGGGCGAGCCGGAGGAGGCCAGGACGGTCGCCGAACGCGCGCTGCGGCGGGGCATCCCTCCGGAAGCCCTGGCCGAGGTCCAGGGAGTCCTCGTACGGGCGCTCGAGGGACCGACCTGGGCGCGCGTTCACGAGTACCGCTCGGGGAACTACGAGGTGCGGAGCGATGTCGGCCGCCAGGATTGCTTCGACGCGGCGACCGTGCTCGAGGAGTCGCTCTCCTTCTACGAGCGGCGTCTCGGCCGTCTGGGCCGCCGCGAGAACGGCCTGCGCTTCGACGTCTACCTGTTCTCCGGACGCTCGGGGTACGACGCCTACGCGGCTGACCTGTTCGATGCGGCCCCCGAGAGCACGGCCGGGCTCTACAGTCCGCTCCTCAAGCAGCTCCTGGTGTGGAGCCAGCCCGACCGCGCCGACACGATGCGGACGTTGCGCCACGAGGGCCTGCACCAGTACCTCGACGGTCTCGGGCGCCGGCCGCCGACGTGGTTCGACGAGGGCATGGCGGAGTACTTCGAGAACGTGGTGCGCGAGCGCGGCGCCGTCCTGGAGGGCGCACCCCAGGAACACCACGTCGCGCGGCTCACGGGCCCGTCGCCCGTGTGGATCCCCTACGAGCAGCTACTCGCGCTTCCTCACGAACGCTTCTACGCGGACTCGGCGCAGCACTACGCCCAGTCCTGGGCCCTCGTGCACTGGCTCCTGTCCGGCGGCCTCGCCGAGCAGCGCGTCTTCCAGAAACTGCTCGACGACCTGAAGGCCGGCGTGGATCCCGACGAGATCCACGCGCGCCTGCTCTCTGTCGGCGACCTTGACGGCAAGGTCCGCGCACACCTCACGCGGCTCGCGCGAGACGCCTAGGATTCCTAGCCGAGGCTCTCGATGAAGGCGTCGGCCTCCTGGATCGAGCGCTCCATCTCCTCGACCAGCGCGTCGATCTCGAGCTCGACGCCGGCGAAGGTGTCGCCCAGGGACGCCACGGCCTGCGCATTGAGGTTGTGCTTGAGGAAGCGCACCTGATCGCGGAAGACGACCAGGACGGGCTCCATCTTCGACTCGGCGTGGCGCATGCCCGCGATCAGGGAGTCGCAGCGGCGACGCGTGTCGTGGAGCATCGTCTCGCTCTGCCGGCGCAGCTTCGCGTCGTTGTACTCCTCGTTCTCGGCCTTCCACTCGTCGAACAGGTCCGTAGCCACGTCGTCGATCGACTCGATCCGCTCGTGGATCTTCTTGGCGATCCGCTCGCAGCGAGTGAGCTCGCCCGAGAAGTCCTTGTACGCATCCTCGAGCTCGCCACCGTCGAACCCGGTCAGGGACTGGAAGGTCTCGAGCGTGGTGCGGAAGCGCTCCTTGGCCTCGGCTTGGTCGTCGCGCCCTTCCTTGATCCGGTCGGCGAGGATGCTGCGCTTCTCGACGCCGAACTGCTCCATGGTCGCGTAGTAGAGCGAGGAGCAGGAGAGGGAGAGGAGCAGGCACGCGGCGGGGAGGAGGGCCTTCATCCGCGCGATTCTCGTCTCGCAGGTGCCTGGCCCGCAACTCCCGGTCGGCCGGAATCGGTTTCCCTCAAGGCCCTGGACCGTCGGACCGATACGCGGCTAGGGAGTGAACTCCATGGAATTCCTGAACGAGTACGTGTCGCCCGAGGCCCTGGCCTTCCTCCAGAACCAGAACGTCCAGATGGCGATCGGGTTCTCGTTCCTGGTGATGGTGCTGGGGTGCTGCCGGATCTTCGCGCGCACCGGCCGGCACGGAGCCCTGGGCCTCCTGATGCTCGTGCCGGGACTGAACCTCCTGATGTTCCTCTTCCTGGCCTTCGGACGCTGGCCGGCTCAGACCGAGCTGCGCCTGCTGCGCCGCGCGCAGAAGGCCTCGATGCGGGTCGAGCGCAAGGTTCAGGACCTCGCGGCCTGAAGCCGCGGCCGACAAGTCGGCCGCTTTTGACTTGGCGCGCATCAGCGCGCGCCAAGGATGCCCTGCGGGCGGCTACGGCGCGACTCCGCGCCGGGCTCGGCCTTCGGCCTCGGCGAGGTCCGGCTCTTCGGCCGGACCTCTGGTCAGACCCGGCGGAACGCCATCCGCGCGCGGCGTGCCGCCTCGCCGTCGGCGTCGGCACGATCGCCGATGACCAGGCATTCCCGAGGCGCGACTCCGAGCCGCTCGGCCGCCGCGAGGTAACCGTCGGGCCACGGCTTCAACCGGCCGGGTCCGTTCTCCTCGCCGTTGGCCACCACGGTGTCGAAGAGCTCCGCCGCACCGAGCGCTCCGAGCTTCGCACGCGCCGGATAGTCGGACACGAGCGCCGTCTTGCCGCCAGCGTCACGGAACCCGGCGATCTCCGCCAGGAGACCGCGGCGCGCGAAGCGCGGGAGCCAGCGCAGCGGACGCTCGACCATCCACTCCATGACGATCGCGCGCAAGTTGTCGACGGCCAGCGACGCGTCGCTCGCCGCGCGCTCGAGCTGGAGCTCGAACGGGCTCGCGACCGCATCTTCCAGCGTCTCGCGCAGCACCTCGTGCTGGCGGCGAAAGGCGCGGATCGCGGGCAAGTGGGCGCGGCCCGCGAGCAGGAGCTCCGCCCCCATCGCGAGCTTGACCGGCAGCGGGCGATACAGCGTCCCGTCGAGGTCGACGAGCCAGGCCGCGTACTCCATCGGAAGCGGGCCGCGGCCTAGTGGCGCGGCCGAGAAGGGCGTGCCTCGCGAGGCCGAAGGCCGAGCCCGGCGCGGAGTCGCGCCGTAGCCGCCCGCAGGGCATCCTTGGCGCGCGCTGATGCGCGCCAAGTCACAAGCGGCCGACTTGTCGGTCGCATCTCTAGGTGTAGAGCTCTCCACCGCTCTCGGCGAACTCGCGTCGCTTCTCCTCGAGCCCCGCGTCCAGCGCCGCCTCGTCCGCGAGGCCTTTCTCCTCGGCGTACCGTCGCACGTCCTCGGTGATCTTCATCGAGCAGAACTTCGGCCCGCACATCGAGCAGAAGTGCGCGGTCTTCGCGCCATCGGCCGGCAGTGTCTCGTCGTGGTAGGCGCGCGCCGTGACGGGATCGAGCCCCAGGTCGAACTGGTCCTCCCAGCGGAACTCGAAGCGCGCGCGGCTGAGCGCGTCATCGCGATCCTGCGCGCCCTTGTGCCCCTTCGCGAGGTCCGCCGCGTGTGCGGCGATCTTGTAGGCGATGACGCCCTCTTTGACGTCGTCCTTGTTCGGGAGCCCGAGGTGTTCCTTGGGCGTCACGTAGCAGAGCATCGCCGTTCCGTGCCAGCCGATCATCGCGGCACCGATCGCCGAGGTGATGTGGTCGTAGCCCGGCGCGATGTCGGTGGTGAGCGGCCCGAGCGTGTAGAAGGGAGCCTCGTGGCAGACCTCGAGCTGCCGGTCGACGTTCTCCTTGATCTTGTGCATCGGGACGTGCCCCGGTCCCTCGATCATGACCTGGACGTCGTGTTCCCAGGCGATCTTCGTCAACTCGCCGAGCGTCTCGAGCTCGCCGAACTGTGCCTCGTCGTTGGCGTCCGCGATCGAGCCCGGCCGCAAACCGTCCCCGAGGCTGAACGAGACGTCGTAGCGCTTCATCAGCTCGCAGATCCGCTCGAAGTGCGTGTAGAGGAAGTTCTCCTCGTGGTGCGACAAGCACCACTTCGCCATGATCGAGCCGCCGCGCGAGACGATCCCCGTCAAGCGCTTCGCCGTCAGCGGCACGTAGCGCAGCAGCACGCCGGCGTGGATCGTGAAGTAGTCGACGCCTTGCTCGGCCTGTTCCTCGAGCGTCTCGAGGAAGAGGTCGATCGAGAGCTTCTCGATCTCGCCGTCGACCTTCTCCAGCGCCTGGTAGATCGGCACCGTCCCGATCGGGACCGGCGAGTTGCGCAAGATCCACTCGCGCGTCTCGTGAATGTCGTCGCCGGTCGACAGGTCCATGACCGTGTCCGCACCCCACTGGATCGACCAGCGGAGCTTCTCGACCTCCTCCTCGATCGACGAGCGGATGGCCGAGTTGCCGATGTTCGCGTTCACCTTCACGAGGAAGTTGCGACCGATGATCATCGGCTCGAGCTCGGGGTGGCACCTGTTCGCCGGCAGAATCGCGCGGCCGCGGGCGATCTCGGAACGCACGAACTTCGGATCGACGCCCTCGCGCGCCGCGACGTAGGCCATCTCCTCCGTGACCACGCCCTTTCGCGCGTAGTGCATCTGGGAGAAGTTCTCGTCGCCGCGGCGCTCGCGCCGCTCGACCCAGGGCGCACGCATCTTCGGCAGCCCGTCGCGAGGGTCGCAGCCCTGCGTTCCGGAGCAGTCGTAGACGTCGAAACTCTCGCCTTCCTTCGAGAGGTGGATCCTGCGAGCGGGCACCGACAGCAACTCGCCGTCGTGCTCGACCTCGCGGAAGACCTTGTGAGAGCGCGGGAAGAGCGCGGCGAGATCCTGTTGCTCGGCGGAGAGCTCGGTCATGCCGGTCATTTTAGGGCGTGCGCTCCCCGCGTTCAGCCCCGGGCCGGTACTCTCGCCGCCCGGAGGACCTGGCGATGGCGATCACACGAGAGGCGGCCTGGGAGAAACTCTGCGAGTGGACGGAGTCCGAATCGCTCCGCAAGCACGCCCTGGCGGTCGAGGTGGCGATGCGCGCCGCCGCGGACCGCTACGGGGCCGGAGAGGCCGACGTCGACCGCTGGGCCCTGGCGGGGCTCCTGCACGACGCGGACTACGAGCGCTGGCCGGATGAGCACCCTGCGCGAATCGTGGCCTGGCTCTCCGAGAACGGCGAGGACGAGGTCGCGCACGCCGTCTCCGCCCACTACACCCGCTGGGGAGTGCCCTACGAGAGCCCGCTCGACCGAGCCCTCCTGGCCTGTGACGAGCTCACGGGCTTCATCGTGGCCTGCACCCTGGTCCGACCGGGAGGGATCTCCACCCTGAAGCCGAAGAGCGTCCTCAAGAAGCTCAAGGACAAGGGCTTCGCGGCCAAGGTGGAGCGCACCGAGGTCACGGCCGGGGCCGAGCTCCTGGGCGTGGAGCTCTCCGAGCACGTCGCCTTCCTGATCGCGGCCCTCGCACCGCACGCCGACGAGCTCGGTCTCCACGGCCGCCGGTCGAATGCAACGTCCTAGCGGGCGCCCTCCCGCCGCGCGCAGTTCCGCGTCAAGCGGAGCGCCGACATTCTCCGCTCTTACTTGCGGGCCCCTCCGAGAGTAAGGCCTGGAACTCGCAGGCGACTACTCGCCCCGACCGGCGGGAGTGCCTTGCGCCCCGGGACTCGCGGAAAGCCTCCGAGGAGCTTGCATCGCCCGCCCCGCTTGCCTATCCCGTAGCTCTCCTCCCCGCCGACCGAGATCGGCGGAATTCGGGCGCTTCCCCTCCGAATCTCGCCTTTTCCACGGCTCGTCCACGCCACTTCAGCCCGAGAGCGCGCGACCCTTGAATAGCAAGACCATGGCGAAGAAGAAGACGGCTCGTTCTACAGATGGGTCTCCGGGAAAGAAGCGGCACCGCCGCTCTCCCGAGGAAATCATCGATGACCTCCAAGCCGAGATCAAACGCTTGCGCGCGAAGGCGACGGCGAAGGCGCTGAAGCAGTCTCCGGCGATCAAGCAGGCCATGACGGCCCTACGGAATATCGACAAGGGGCTCGAGGCCGCCGCGTCCGAGAACAACTCGCACCTCCGACATGCGCTCGCCGACGCCCGGCGCAGCCTCGCGGAGTATCTCGAGAGCCAGGGCGTGAAGCTCCCGAAGGCGCGCCTGCCCAAAGGCCCGCGCCCCCGTAAGGAGGGGTAGGCAAGGACGAGTGACCGACGAGACGTCGCAACGCACCGGGAGCGCTTCCCGGACCGAGCGCGTGTACGCGGAGTACCTGGCAACGGCCGACCCCCGTTCCGACGCGGGTCCGGAGGTCGTCGACGATCCGCGTTTCGAGGAGCACTGCCTCGCGCACGCCGACATCGCCGACGAGCTGCGCACGCTCCACAGCGACTGGTGCAGGCTGCAGTCGCTCCTCCCCCGGTCCCGCTCGATCGCCGACGTCCTCCAGCGTTTCGGCGTCGACGTCGACCTCGTCGGGACGGAGGACGCGACCGAGGAGAACGCCGATCTCCGGCTCGAGGGTCAGTCCGGCGACCTGCTCGAGATCCGCGACCCCGACCTGGGCCGAACCCTGGAGCTGAAGGTCGGTCCCCTCGGCGACGAGGTCGCAGCCAGCGGACCCGAGGCGCGCGAGGTCACGCGTTTCCTCGAGGAGGCGCAGGTCACCGCTCAGCTCGAGCACCCGGGGATCGCGCCCGTTCACGAGCTCGGCGTCGACGAGCGGGGCCGGCTCTACTTCACCATGCGCCGCGTGCGCGGGCGGGACCTGACGCAGATCGTGACGCTCGTGGGCGTGGCGGCCGACGGCTGGACCCTTGCACGCGGCATCGAGACCTGCATCCGCGTGTGCGATACGCTCGCCTACGCGCACGCGCGGGGCGTCGTTCACCGAGACGTCCGGCCGGAGAACATACGCGTCGGAGACCACGGCGCCGTGTACGTCACGGGCTGGGGACTGGCTCGGGTCGAAGGGCGCGAGGACGTCCGCGACCTGCGCCTCGAGAAGACGAACTTCATCGCCCTGAGCGAGATCCGCAGCGTGCGCAAGGGCGCGAAGGGAACCGAGCCCTCCGCGATCTTCACGCTCGACGGGACCTCCGTGGGCACGCCCTACTTCCTCCCCCCCGAACAGGCCGAGAGCGGCGGCGAGCCGGTCGGGCCGACCGCGGACGTCTACGGCATCGGCGCGCTCCTGTACCTGCTCCTGACGGGGCGCGCGCCCTATTCGAAGGAGGGCGAGAGCCCGGCCGCGCACACCGTCCTCTCGCGCGTTCTCTCCGGCCCGCCGAAGAGGATCCGAGAGCTCGCGCCCGAGGCCCCGCCGGAGCTCGTGTCGATCGCCGAGCGCGCGATGGCGCGCGAAGTCGAGCGCCGACACGCGAGCGCTGCCGAGCTCGGCGAGGACCTCCGGGGCTGGCTCGCGGGCAGCCCCGTGACGGTCTACGAGGAGGAGCCGGAGCTCGGGCTCGCAACCTGGCTCGGCGGGCACCGCGTCGCCGTCGTGGCGATCGCAGCGGTCGTCGTGCTCGTCGCGGCCTGGGTCGGACTCGGTGGCGGCGACGATCCCCTCGAGCCGGATCCCTCACAGCCGGGCGCCTCGTCCCGGAAGTCGCCCGGAGCGCGCGTCGAGAACGCTCCGCGAGCGGAGCGGGCCGAGCCCGAGGGGCTCGTGCGTCTGGCCGAGGCCAAGCGAGTGGAAGCGCTCGCGCGCGCGGCGCGCGAGGAGCTCTGGCCGCCGATCCCGCAGCGGATCGCCGCGCTCGAGGGCTGGCTCACCGAGATGAAGAAGCTCGAGGGAAGGCGCGACCAGCACGTCGCGACACTCGGCGCCATGCGCGCCGCCGCGCGACCGTGGAGCGACGACGACCGTGCAGCGGACCGCGACATCGAGCTGCGGCGCCGGGTTGCGCGCGTGCACGAGCTCGGCGAGCACTTGCGAGTCCTGAACCTGGGGCGAAGCTCGCTCCTGGAAGACGAGCTCCTCGACCCGCGCTGGGAGAAGCTCGGACCGGCGGAGCATGCAGAACGTCACCGCGCGGAGTACGAGGACCTGTTCTCGGAGTCCTTCGAGGTCCCGCGCCGCACGTACCGCTTCGACGACGCGGAGCTGGAGGGACGGCAGGTGCACATCTCGGAGCTCGTGGACGACATCGCGGAGCTCCTCGAGGGCGGCCTTGTCACGGACGTCGAGGAACGCCTCGCCGTCGCGCGCGAGCTCGACGAGCGCTCGCGATTCGGTCCGGAAGCTCAGGCGCTCTGGAGCGAGGCGATCGCCTCGATCCAGAACGAGGCCGAGTGTCCGATGTACGGCGGGCTCCAGCTCGAGCCGCAGCTCGGCCTCCTGCCCGTCGGCCGCGATCCGGACTCCGGCCTGTGGGAGTTCGCACACCTGATCTCGGGCGTGGCGCCGGAGCGCGATCCCGGGACGGGGCGCCTCGATCGCAGCCCCGGGGGCGCGATCGTGATGGTGCTCCTCCCCTCTGCCGCCTTCATGCAGGGCGCGCAGCGCTCCGATCCCAACGCTCCGAACCACGACCCGCAGGCGATGGACGACGAGGGACCGGTCCAGCGCGTCGAGCTGGCCCCGTTCTTCGTGTCGAAGTTCGAGCTCACCCAGCCCCAGTGGCGGCGTGCGGCGGGGAGCGACCCGAGCGCGTGCTACGCGCGCGGCCTGGATCCGGTCGTGGAGGTGGACCTCCACCCGGTGGAGAGCGTGACCTGGTACGAGGCGCGCGACGTCCTCGCGCGCTGGGACCTCACGCTTCCGACCGAGGCGCAGTGGGAGTTCGCCTGCCGCGCGGGCTCGGACACGGCCTGGTACATGGGAGCCGAGCCGACGGATCTCGCCGGCTACGAGGTCCTCGGCGTCCCGACGCATGCGCCGATCGCCGCGCGCGCCCCGAACGCCTTCGGCCTGTTCGACATGCTCGGCAACGTCGCCGAGTGGTGCCGCGACGGAGATCCGGGCACGGCGCTCGAGCGCGTCGGCGAGCCGAGGCCCGTCGACGGCGAGCGCATCCACGGCTTCGCCGCGATGCGCGTCGTACGCGGCGGGAGCTACGTGACGAAGGAGCCGAGCGGCGCGCGCTGTGCGTCGCGCTGGTCGCGCAACCCGGAAGTCGCGGAGGCCTGGACGGGCGTGCGGGCGGTGCGGGCGGTGCGCTGAGGGCAGGCCCCCGGTCGCAGGAGAGCGATCCGGGTAGCCGTGCCGCCCGGGTGTGCTAGGTTCGATGGTGCGCATTCCCGCGCCCACCCGAACGAACGGAGCTCCCATGGCCTCGAGGTCGGTCTTCCGTCTCCTTGCGCTCCTCCACTGCGGCGCCCTCGCCGGGGCTCAGGCACCGTGTAGCGAGGAGGTCCTGCTCCACGAGCTCTCGTCCGGCACGACCGGCCCCGCGCTGCGCACCCCCGACGGCGCCCCTGTGCGCGGAGGGCCGTTCTCCATCCGCATCGAGGACGCGCTCCCGAACATGCCCGGCGCGCTCGTGTGGAGCAACGTCGAGGCGCCGTTCTTCGATCCGACCTACATGGCGACGTTCCACTTCGGCGTCCCGTTCAACACGATCTTCTTCACGACGGACTCCGAGGGGAACTCGCCGCCGCAGGTCGTCGTGAGCAGCTTGCCGAGCGCCTTCTGCGGGGCGTTCCTCGTGTTCCAGGCCGGGGTGTTCGACCGCTCGGCTCCGAACGGCGTCGCGGTCACGGACGCGATCCGGCTGCGCGTCGGCGAGAACCGCGGGCAGCTCTTCCCCAACGGCTCGGTGCAGGCCGCCTCTCCGACGTCGGTGGACGCGGGAGACTTCGACGGTGACGGGCAGATCGATCTCGCGTTCTCGAACGTCGATACCTCCGCTCCGA
>JAJDET010000279.1 GCA_029259655.1 Planctomycetota bacterium | reverse complement strand
GATCAGGGCCGACGCCAGGTGCGGAGGGTGCTCGGCCACCTCGCGCAGCATGCCGTCGATGCGATACCGGACGGCGACGCGCGCGCCGTGGCTCTCGATGTGGATGTCGGACGCGCGCATGGCGACCGCGTCGCGGAAGGTGCGCATGACGAGCCGGACCACGGGCGCCTCGTCCCCACCGGCATCCTCGACGCCGGGGGACACACCGTCGGACGGCGGTCCGCCGTCCGTCGCTCCGTAGTGGCGTTCGAGGGCGCGTGCCAGTGCCGCCGGTCCGGCGAGCGCGCAGGCGACGGGGGTCCCGAGCAGGAACTCGAGCTCCTCGGCGACGATGCGCTTGAGCGGGTCGTCGATCGCGACGACGAGCGCTCCGTCGCGCTCGACGAGCGGGAGGATGCCCTGCGTTCTCGCCACCTCGGCCGGGACGCGCTCGAGCAGCGACTCGGAGATCTGACCGCGGTCGAGATCCACGAACGGCAGTCCCTGCTGGCGGGCGAGCACGCGTGTCACTCCGCCTTCGTCGGCGTGGCCGAGCTGTACGACGGCCTCGGCCAGCCCGATCCCGCGGTTGCGCTGGAAGGCGAGCGCCTCCCGCAGTCCCTCCTCGGTGATCGCACCGGCCTCGACCAGGAGCTCGCCAAGGGGTCTCTTCACAAGCGTCTTCGGCCGCGCGCCGGCGGCGGCCGCGCCCAGGGAGGACCCTAGTCTCTCCGCCGGCCCCCGGCTACTTCCCCGCGGGCGCGGAACCGGCCTCGCTCCGCACCACGCCCGTGAAGGGGAGCTCCAGCTCGGGCTTGGACGGATGTCCCACGTGGACGACGACGACCCCGCGGAACGTGCCCATGAGGCCTTCGGGAGCGCGCATGGTCACCGTCAGGTCGAAGGCCTTGCCCTCCTCGACCTGAACCAGGTCGAAGGACACGTGCTCGGGATGCTCGAAGTCGCCGTTGTACCCGCGAACGGAGACGGTCGGCTCCTCCAGCCGGAACTCCTCGTCAGTGTTCTCGATCGTCACGGTGCGCGAGACCTCCTGACCTTCGCGCAGGAGTCCGAACGAGATGTAGTGCGGTTCCGCGCCGATCACACCCACGACCGATGCATGCGCGAAGGCGTGGACCTGGTGCGCGGGTTGTTTACCTCCGGGCAGGGAGTCCGCGCCCTTCATCGGCTGGTCGCTCTCGAACATGAGCTGGTAGTTCCGGCGCGGGCCCTCCGGGATGTCGGGTCCGAGCGTCACCTTCGCGGTCCAGACGTTCGCGCGTCCCTCGGCGTCCGGCGACTCGGGCACGAGCTCGACCGAGACCTCCTCCGCCAGCCGGTCCGTGAGCGCCTCGAGGTGGAAGAGGTCCACGACATTGCTCGTGATCGTGAACTCGCCCTCCACGACGGAATCGGTCCGCAGCTTCCCGAGGTCGAGGGTGCGCGGCGTGATCTCGAAGAACGGCGCGACGTTCGCCATCAGCTGGAGCTGCAGGTTCCCGCGCGGATCCGAGCTGTTGACCGTGACGATGCTGCGGACGCGCCCCTGCTTGGCCTTCGTGTCGAGTGCAGCCTCGACCAGCAACCGGGAGCCAGGCTCGAGCGGCTTGCCGATCTCGTAGGGGACGGCGCCCTCGTCGGTGAGTACCTGCGTGCGAGCGACGGTGCACCCGCAGCTCGTCTTGATCTCCTCGACCACGACGTCTGCATCGCCCGAGGTCTCGAGCTCGAAGGAGTGCGTGACCTTGTCGCCCTGCGTGAGCGAGCCGAAGTCGTGGATGGCCGAGCTCTCCGAGACGCTGATGAAGCCGGAGTCCGCATCGGTGTGCTCGCTGGCGTCGGGCGGGCCGCCGGTGTAGGTGCCGGGCCGCTGCGGGGTCTCGGCGCCGCCGTGGTCGTGCGCGTCCGGGCTCGCGTTCGTGACGGTGACCGTCGTGTCCTCCACGACCTTCTTCGCGAGCTTGACCTGCGACAGGTCGACACCCGTGTCGAGGACCTCGGCCGACCACGGGTTCGCCTTCGCTGCCGGCTTGCTCTCGACCGCCTGGCGCGCGGGCTCGGAGGAGCGCGGCTCGCTCGCGGGCGTCTCCGCGGCCGCCTGGCGGGGCTCGGGGTCAGGATCGGGCGTCGCGTAGGCCTCGGAGCGGGCACCGCAGGACGCGATCAGCGCGACCAGCGGGAGGAACGCGAACGTGGACGGAAGGGTGCGGTTCGGTGACGTGTTCATGTCGGAAGGCGCCGGGGGGGATCCCCCGAGTCTATCGAGTCGGACGAGTGTGCGGGCGAGGGGAATCAACGTACGACGCCCTTGAAGGAGACCTCGACCTCCGGTCGGTCGGGGTTCCCCGTCTCGAGGACGATACGGCCCTCGAACACGCCCCGCCCGGCCGGGAGGCCGTCGACGAGGAGCTCGACGGACCAACCGGGCGCGTTCGCCAGGGGTGCCACGGTGACGTGGTAACCGTCGCTCTCGGTGAGGGTCGCGCCGGCCGCGTCGACGAGGCGAAACGCGGGGCTCTCCGCGATCTCGGTCTCGGAGTGATCGTAGATCTGGACGGAGCGCGACGCCGCGGTGTCGGCGGCCACCGGTCCGAAGAACATCTGCTTGGGCGAGACCTGGTAGAGGGCGAGGACCTCGGCCTGGACCCAGATCGAGTACGAGAGCCAGGACCGGTCCCCACCGGAGTCGGGCGCGACGTGGGGGTTCTCGACGTCGGAGACGACGGGAACGCGGAACTGGAAGGGGCCCTCGCGAAGGTTCTCGCCGCCGAAGGTCACGACCGCGGTCCAGGCGCTCGAGCGTCCGTCCGCGTCCGGGGTCTTCGGTCGCATCTCGACCGAGAGGCCGGAAGGCAGGCGATCGGGGTCGACCGTCAGCCGTACCGGGTTCCCGTCACGCGTTGTGAGCGTCACCTCGCCGGTCCGCGTCTCGTCCGGGGTGAGCCGGTTCAACCGGATACCGTTGGGTACGGCGTTCAGGAACGGCTCGACCTCTCCGATCAACGCGAGGCGCTGAACCCCGCTCGGATCGTTGCAGTAGACGTTGATCGACTTGGCCTGCGGACCGCGCCGACCCTGCGTGTCGAACACGACGTCGAGCTGGAGTCGCGTCCCCGGTGCGAGCGGCGTCTCGATCACGTAGGGCTCACGTGTCCCGTCCGCACGAACGACGATGGGTTCCGCGGCGGTGCAGCCGCATCCGGGCTTGATCTTGTTGACGACGAGGTCTTCGGTCCCGCCGACCTCGAGCTCGAAGGTGTGCGTGATCTGGGCGCCCTCGTAGACCGACCCGAACTCGAGCGTCGGAGCGGCCGCGAAGAGCCGGGGCCCCTCCCCCTCCGCCACGCTATCGGAGGCCGCGGGAGTACGGAGGTCCGGCGCCGGAGCGTCGGCGATCGGAGCCTCGGGCGCGGCGCGATCGGGCGGCGCGGCGGCGGAGGTGGCCTCCTTGGAGCAGGCGGCCGCCAGGGTCAGGAGGGTGAGTGTGATCGGGAGCGACGGGTGCATCGGAAGTGCGCATCCTAGCCCGGCCGGGCCGGGGAGTTCGCGAAGGGGCGGGACGGGGTCGGCGAACCCTAGCCGACTCGTTCCGGGCCTCCTACGGAGCGATCCGCGCGAGGTGGGCGCGAGCCGGTACGACCCGTTCCCCTTCCCGGTTCTTCGGCCGGATCCCACCCGGGATCTCCTATCCTCTCCCGCCTTCCGTGCCGACGCGCTCCATGACCACGTCTCTCCCCGCACTCCGGCGGGTCGTCCGCTCCGCGCTCCTGGGCTGTGCCCTCCTCGTGCTCGGCACGGCCTGCGCTTGCAAGCCGGAGCCGGCTGACTGGCTCGCGGCCGGCGCGACCCCCTTCAGGACGCCCGAGCTGGCGTTCCGGACCTTCCGGACGGCCCTCGGCGGCGACGAGGTGGACCTCGAGTACCGCTGCCTCTCGAGCGGCTTCCGGCGCAGGAACGGGGGTCTGACGCAGATCATGTATCGGGAGTTTCGCGAGGACCTCCTGCGCCAGAACCCGTGGCTCCGGCGCGCCTCCTGTGCCCGCACCGTGGAGACGCGAGAGCTGTCGGAGCGCAACGTGGAGGTCCTCGCGGAGGCCTCGGCCCTGTTCAAGACGGTGCGCTTCCGCATCGGTTACGTTCGCGAGGACTTCTACGAGCTGTACGCGGGGATCGAGCTCCTCGAAGGGCCCATGGTCGACGACATGGCCGACGTGGTCCGCGAGCTCACCGCGCCCTCCGGCGTGGTCGGGGCCTCGCTCTGGCTCCCGCTCCCGCCGTTCAAGTCCGCCGTCGACGTCACGCACCTTCGCGTCGGCCAGGAATGGAAGATCGACTCGTTCGAGCTCGTGACCGACGAGCCGAGCCCCTGAAGGAACGAAGACTCATGACCATGCTCCACCAGCGACGCAACAAGACCGCACGGAAGAAGGCGAAGGGCAAGGGTTCGAAGACGAGCAGGAACCGTGCGCGCTCGACCAAGCACGTCTACTCGTTCGGCGACGGCGGAGCGGACGGCGACCGCACGCTGCGCAACCTGCTCGGCGGCAAGGGCGCGAACCTGGCGGAGATGTGCAACCTCGGGCTGCCGGTGCCCCCGGGCTTCACGATCTCGACCGAGGTCTGCGCAGCATTCACGGCGACCGGCGGCGAGTACCCGGCCGCTCTCGCGAAAGAGGTCGACGCCGCCCTGGCGAAGCTCGAGGCGTCCATGGACAAGGGGTTCGGCGACCCCGCGAACCCGCTGCTCGTCTCGGTGCGCTCCGGGGCACGGGTCTCCATGCCGGGCATGATGGACACGGTCCTCAACCTGGGGCTCAACGACGACACCGTGCGCGGCCTGGCCGAGCGGTCCGGCAACGAGCGTTTCGCCTGGGACGCCTACCGGCGCTTCGTGCAGATGTACGCGGACGTCGTGCTCGAGGTGAAGGCCGCCGAGGGCGAGCACTTCGACCCGTTCTCGAGCGCGCTCGAAGCCGTGAAGAAGCGGCGCGGCGTCGAGAACGATACCGAGCTCTCCGCGGACGATCTGCGCGGGCTCGTGGCCACCTTCAAGAAGGTGGTCAAGGCCCGCACGGGCCGGGCGTTCCCCGAGGATCCGATAGAGCAGCTCTGGGGTGCGATCGGCGCCGTGTTCGGCTCGTGGCAGAACGAGCGCGCGATCACCTACCGCCAGATGAGCGGGATTCCCTCGGACTGGGGGACGGCCGTCAACGTCGTCGCCATGGTCTTCGGGAACATGGGGCCGAGCTCGGGGACGGGCGTCGCCTTCACGCGCGACCCCGCGACGGGCGAGAAGCGGTTCTACGGCGAGTACCTCATGAACGCCCAGGGCGAGGACGTGGTCGCCGGCATCCGCACCCCGAGGGCCATCGAGGCCCTCGAGAAGAGCTCGCCGAAGGCCTACCGCGAGCTCCTGCGGATCCAGAAGAAGCTCGAGCGCCACTACCGGGACATGCAGGACCTCGAGTTCACGATCGAGGACGGCCGGCTCTTCATGCTCCAGTGCCGCGCGGGCAAGCGCACTGGGTTCGCCGCGGTGCGGATCGCGGTCGACATGGTGCGCGAGCGCCTGATCACGAAGGAAGAGGCGCTGTTGCGCGTGGAGCCCGAGAGCCTGAACCAGCTCCTGCAACCGATCTTCGATCCGAGCGAGCTCGCGAAGGCGCGCACCGGCGGCCGGATCCTCACCAAGGGCCTCAACGCGGGTCCGGGTGCCGCGACCGGGCGGATCGTGCTCGAGGCCCGGCGCGCGGAGGAGTGGGTCGAGAAGGGCGAGGGACCGGTCGTGCTCGTGCGCATCGAGACGTCGCCGGAGGACATCCGCGGCATGCAGGCTGCGGTCGGGATCCTCACCTCCCGCGGCGGGATGACCAGCCACGCCGCGCTCGTCGCACGCCAGATGGGCAAGGTCTGCGTCGCGGGCGCGGGAGAGCTCGAGATCGATTACGCCAAGCGCCGCATGAAGGTCGGAAAGAAGACCCTGAAGGAGGGCGATTGGATCAGCCTCGACGGGTCGACCGGCGAGCTCTTCGCGGGAGAGCTCGCGACGCGCCCCTCCGAGGTGACGGCCGCGCTCTTCGGGAAGGGCCGCAAGTCGAAGCCCAAGAAGGGCGGCGTCCTCGACGCCTACCAGCAGCTCATGAAGTGGTCGGACGCGGTGCGCAGGCTCGGCGTCCGTACGAACGCCGACCAGCCGGACCAGTGCGAGACGGCGATCGGCTTCGGCGCAGAGGGCATCGGCCTGTGCCGCACGGAGCACATGTTCTTCGAGGGCGAGAAGATCGACGCCGTGCGCGAGATGATCATGTCGGACACGACGGCGGAGCGAGAGCGCGCACTCGCGCGCCTGCTCCCCCTCCAGCGCAAGGACTTCGAGGGGATCTTCAAGGCGATGGGGTCACGGCCCGTGACCATCCGGACCCTCGACCCGCCCCTGCACGAATTCCTGCCCCACGACGACAAGACCGTCAAGGCGCTCGCCAAGGACATGGGGGTCAGCCCCGCGAGGCTCTTCGCCAAGATCGAGTCGCTGCACGAGCTCAACCCCATGCTCGGCCATCGCGGCTGTCGGCTGGGCGTCACCTACCCGGAGATCACGCGCATGCAGGCGCGCGCGATCTTCGAGGGCGCCTGCAACGTCGCGAAGCGGACGGGCGTCAAGCCCCGGCCGGAGATCATGATCCCGCTCGTGGGCGCGAAGCGCGAGCTCGAGCTCCAGGAGAAGATCGTGCGCGACGTCGCCGAAGAGGTGTTCGCCAAGAAGAAGCTGCGCGTCCCGTACCTGGTCGGGACGATGATCGAGCTACCGCGCGCCGCACTGACGGCCGGAGAGATCGCCGAGCACGCGGAGTTCTTCTCGTTCGGCACGAACGACCTGACGCAGACGACCTTCGGCATCAGCCGCGACGACGCGGGGAAGTTCATCCCGCAGTACGTCGAGGACGAGATCTACGCGGCCGATCCCTTCGCATCCCTCGACCGGAGCGGAGTCGGCCGGCTGATGGAGATCGCGGTGACCGACGGGCGCGCCAGCCGCGCGGACATCAAGCTCGGTATCTGCGGCGAGCACGGCGGGGATCCCTCCTCGATCGAGTTCTGCGAGAACCTGGGCCTCGACTACGTCTCCTGCTCCCCCTACCGCGTTCCGATCGCGCGCTTGGCCGCGGCCCAAGCGGCGCTGAACAGCAAATAGCTTCTGTTCTTCGAGCCCGTGCCCGTGCCCGATGGATGGGACGGGCAGCGCGGACGGGGTCAGCGATCAGAAGCGGTTCGGTTCAGGAACCGGATTCGGAACGATTCGGGCACGGGCACGGGCACGTTTCCTGACCGACTAGGTTCCCAGTACCTTCGCCAGGCGATCGACCACTCGCTGGTCGAACATCGCGAAGAGCTGCTCCTCGCTCACGCCCCCCTGGGCGTTCACCTCGCAAGTGTGCGCACCGTTGATGAGGATCTGGAGGTTGAAGCCGGAGCCCTGCTTCTTCAGGACCGCCTTGTGGACGCCGTACTCGATCAGCTCCGAGTTCGCGTCCAGCATGGCCGGGTTCGCGAGCCACATGTTGAACATCTGCACGAGCGGAGAGTCGGCCGTGAGCGTGCAGGACACGTTGCCGCGCCCGCTCTTCTGGCGGTACTTCCGCTCGACGATGTTCCCGATGCCCACCGCCAGCATCGCTCCGAAGGGGTTCTGGTTGGCGTTCGCCGAGCGGTCGGGCTCGACCTGCCAGCCCTCGGGCGCCGGGGGCATCGCCTCGCGCAGCTCCTGGGCCCGACGCTCGGTGGCGAGCCCCAGCGCGGCCTTCAGCTCGCGGACGCAGGCACCGTAGGCGCCCGACTCCCAGGCCTCACCTGCGGCGCGCAGGGTGGTCGGGAAGTCCGCAGGTCCCTTCTTCTGGACCCGTTTCTGGAGGGCGGCGGACGTGGTGAACAGTGCCGCCCCGACGACGATCACGGGGAGCAGGCGGGTGTGGAAGCGCTGGAACATCGATCGGGTCCTCGAGTCGTGTCAGTGGGTGGGAGCTCGACTCAGAGGTCGAGCTGGTCTTCCTGGAGCCCATCGAGCATCCGCAGGACGAGCCGCGTCACTCGACGGATCTTGTCGTAGTCGATCTTGTCCACCGTGTCGGTGGGCTGGTGATAGTCCTCGTGAACGTCCGAGAACAGAAAGCAGATCGGGATGCCCATGTTCTCCTCGAACATGTAGTGATCCGATCGCCGGTAGTAGGCATCCGCGTTTCCGAGCTCGGGGAAGCCTTCCAGCTCGCCGAGGGACTCCGCGAGCCGCGTCATGCCGTTGTACTTCTCGTGCTCGGGTGACGGCGTGACGAGGAGCGAGTCGGGCGCGTTGCGGCCGACCATGTCGATGTTGACGTTGCACACGGCCCGGTAACCCTCGGGGAGCCACGGGTCGAGCGACCACGCGCGAGAACCGAGCAGCCCCTTCTCCTCGCCGGAGACCCACATCAGCATCACGGTGCGGCGCAGGGGACCGTGCTCGGCCAACGCCTCGGCCAGCGCCAGGAGCGCTACGGTCCCGGATCCGTTGTCGTCCGCGCCGTTGTAGATGCCGCGGTCGCTCCGCCCCACGTGGTCGTAGTGAGCGCTGACGAGGACGACCTCGTCGGCGAGCTCCGGATCGCTGCCCGGCCACAGGCCGCACACGTTCTCCACGCCGACTCGCGGTGAACCGGGATCGACGGAGCGAACGTCGCGGAAGCGCACGCGGAGCTCCGTCCCCGCGGCGGGCGGCTCGGCGAGCCCGGCGAGCTTCCACAGCCGGTTCGCCGTCGACCGCGCCAGCACGCAGGAGGTGAACCGATCCTCGCCGACGGGATCGGCCGGCCAGCCGGGGCTCCCCTTGCGGCAGGACTCTCGCCACTCCTCCCAGCGCGATCCGAACAGCTCCTCGTCCCCGTCGGGGTCCGGAAGCCACACCAGTCCGGCGGCCCCCGACCGCTCCGCTCTGCGCGAGGCCCCCCACCACGGAACATCCGCCTTGCCGACGACGAGCGCGACCTTGCCCTCGAGGTCGACGTCCTCGAAGTCCTCCTGTCCGCCGGTTCCCATGTAGACGAGCGGAGCCGTGACGTCGCGGTTCAGGAGGCGCCGCGAGGAGAAGATCCAGTCGCTGCCCCAGGTCAGCTCGACCTCGTCCTCGTCCGTGACGAGGGACGCCACGGTCGCGCTCTCGTCGATCTGCTTCGACTGCAGGTCGTACTCGTAGAAGTACCCGTCGGCGGCGCCGGGCTCCCACTCGAGCCGCTCCAGACGCGCGCGGATGTAGCGGGCGGCGAGGCGCAGGCCGGGGCTCGGCGTATCGCGCCCTTCGAGCTGGTCCGATGCGATGAAGTGGAGGTCCGCCCGGATCCTCGCGGCGTCGATCACTTCGAGCGCGCCGTCGATCGAGGCGACGCCGGGCGGAACCGCCGCCGCGAGGACGGGTGTCAGGACGGCGAGGAGGAGTGATTTCGTCATGGTCACAAACCGAGATCGTCGTCCTGCAGAGCGTCGATCATGCGCATCACGAGCCGGGAGACGCGACGGATCTTGTCGCAGTCGATCTTGTCGGTGGTGTCGGAGGGTCGGTGGTAGTCGGCGTGCTCGCCGTTGAAGAGGAAGACGACCGGCATCCCCATCCCTGCGAACACGGCGTGATCGGAGCGGTCGTAGTAGCGGTCGGCGCTGCCGAGCTCGGCGAACCCCTCGAGGGGCGCCAGACGCGTGGCCAGCTCGACGAGCCCATTGTAGGCGCGGTGCGCGGGAGACGGGGTGACGTACAGCTCCCCCGGCTCGTTGCGCCCGACCATGTCCAGGTTGATGTCGCAGATCGCGCGCGAGCCCTCCGGCAGCGTCGGTTCCCGGGCCCAGGCCTGCGAGCCGTAGAGCCCCTTCTCCTCCCCGGAGACGAACAGCAGCATGACCGTACGCCGCACCGGGAACTCGACCAGCGCTTCGGCCAGCGCGAGCAGGCTCGCGGTTCCCGACGCGTTGTCGTCCGCGCCGTTGTGGATCTCTCCCCCGATGATCCCGACGTGGTCGTAGTGCGCGCTGACGAGAATCACCTCGTCCGCGAGCTCGGGATCCCGGCCGGGGAGGAGAGCGCACACGTTCTCGACCTCGACGACTCCTCCATCCCCCGGCAACCGGCGCTCGTCCCTGGCGACGACACCGAGACGCGTACCGGGTCGGAGGTCCGAACCGACGAGGTCGAACAGGGCTCGCGCTCCGCTCTCGGTCAGGAACGCCTGATGGAAGAGGGGCGCCCGCCCCCCCATGTCCGGGCGCCGCTCCTCGCCGGACTCGACCCGTCCGGTGAGCGCCAGGAGGGCCAGTCGGCGAAGCCGGTCCTCGTGCAGCAAGGTCCCCGTCTCCCGGTTCGGCACGACCAGGAGCCCCACGGCCCCGGCGCGCCGCACGGTGTTCCGACGCGAGTTCGCGTGTAAGTCGGAGTCGTAGCACAGCGCGAACGCACCTCTGAGGTCGATGCCGTCGATGTCCTCGCGCGTGCCCTCGCCGCAGAACACGATCGGACCCTCTGCCAGGTGGTCCTGCACTTCCCAGCCCGAGAAGAGGTAGTCGTCTCCGAAGACGAGCGTGTGCGCAGCCCCCGTCTCGGCCTCGAGGCGGAGCGACGTCCGGTCGGGATCGACCGCGATGTGCTCGAGAGACCAGGTCTGTAGGTAGCCCTCCCCCACGCCGGGTTCCCACCCGATACGCTCGAGACGCGCAGCGATGTAGCGCGCAGCCACCTGCAGCCCGCGGCTCGGCGTGTCGCGCCCCTCGAGCGCGTCGTCCGCCAGGAACCGGACGTCCGAGCAGATCGGACGCTCGCGAATGTCGGCCAGTGCTCGCTCCAGGGGCAGGCCGGAGGAGGGGGCTACGGCCGGTGCGAGGAGCGCGGCCCAGGTGAGGAGCGCGGGAGACATGAGCGCGGGGAGCCGCATCCTACGACCCCTTACTCCAAGAGGAACGGGTCCGCCGCGAATCGAACGGCGCCCCCGTGTTTCCGTTTCGTCGGCTACGCCGGCGGGCCGTCCTCGGGCGGGTCCGGACGCCAGGTCCGAGAGCGCAGGTAGCGCAGCGTCGACTCGTGGACACGCTCCAGGAGCGCGTCGAGGTCGCCCTCGCGCTCGGCTCGCTCCAGGTCGTCGAGCGTGGCCCTGCACCAGGTGCACTTCATCTCCTCGACGTGGAATCGCACGAACTCCGCTGCCCCGGTGTCGAGCGTGCCCGAGAGCAGCCGCGCGAGCCAGTGCCGGGCAGGGCACGACACGCGCCGCTCGCGCCACACCTCGCGGACGTCGACGTCGAAGACGCCGGTGTCCCCGCCCTCCGAGGCGGAGGCGAGGACGTGCAGGAGGTCGTTGCCCGACTCGCGCCGGGCGGCGAGCTGGCGCAGTCGCTTCAGGGCGCGGAACTTGATCCCGGCCACGGAGGTCTCGTCGCGCAGGTCGAAGCGCTCCCAGGTGTCGCGGTTGCGCCAGCCGCCCGAGAAGAGGGCCTCGATCACCATCAGGCGTGTGAACTCGGCGAGCTCCCAGGTCTCGTCCACCCAGTCGCGGAGGATGTCGCCGAGCAGGACGCGCGCGCGCTCGCCGAGCTCCTTGCTGCGCACGATCGCGCTGGGCGTCTCGCTGTCCTGGACGAGGGTCTCCATGCCGGGGAACCCGTCTTCGTCCTCCCCCTGCTGCATGGTCGTCGCCTTCTTGCGGCGCAGGTGATCGATCGTCCGGTTCCGGCAGATGCCGAACATGTATTGCTCGAACGTGTAGTGGTCGTCGAAGTCGCCGATCCCGCGAACCGCGCCGAGCAGCGTCTCCTGGACGACGTCCTCGCTGGCCTGGTGGTCACCGGTACGGCGCAGCGCGTACGCGAAGAGCCTCCCGCAGAAGGAGCGCTCGACCTCGAGCCACTCCGAGTCGTCCAGTGCCTGGAGGCGCGGGATGTCTGGCTGCCAGTCTTCCAAGCCGTCGATTGTATCGCGCGGGCCGCGCTCACCCGATGCGCAGCATGAGGAGCAGGACCGCCACCAGCGCACCCAGGAACGCGAGCAGCATGAGGAACAGGACGAGCTTCAAGACCGAGCCGAGGGCCCCGGGGACGAAGGACAGGGCACGGTCCGCACTGCGGCCGGCCCCGCGCAGGACGTAGAGGATCGGACCGGAGACGAGCGCGACCATCACCTCGAAGCCCAGCGCGATCGTGGCGAGCAGCGAGCCGACGACGCCGCCTTCGGCAGAGGGCGGGACGGGAACTGTCCGACCTGCGGTGCTCGCGCCCATCCCGGGCAGGGTGTCCCAGGGGCGGAACCCGCGGCTCGCATCGACGATCACCCCGTCACCGCCCTCACGGCGCGTCCGCTCGCGGGCGAGGATCGACAGCATTCCGCGCCGGGCAGGCGCCTTCTCGTCGGAGTCCTCGAGGGTCTGGATCGAGACGACCTCGCCCGACTGGTCGAACGGGTCGGGATCCTCGACGTCCACCGGGACGTCGCGCCCCATGGCCTCGGAGGACCGCGCGACCACGCCGTCCCAGACACCACGCGCGACTCCGAGCGCCCCGCGGGCGAGCTCGGCGGCCGTTCGCCTCAGCTCGGCCGAGACCGGTGTCTCCGGGTCGTCCCCGCGCAGCTCGTTCGGATGCTGCGGCGCGGGGAGCCCGGCCGCTGAGACTGACATCTCCGGCAGCCGGACCGAGTCGCCCTGACGGGCGGTCTGTCCCATGTCCTCGAGCAGCTCGAGCACGCTCGCGTAGCGCTGGTCGGGCGCGACTCGCGTGGCGCACTCCACGACCGGTCGCAGGGTCGCGGGAAACGTCGGGGGAAACTCGGGCGGGAGGTCGTCCTCGCGGACGAGCGTCTCCGCGCCCAGGTCGTAGGGCAGCCTCCCCGCGATGCCCTCGTACAAGATGATCCCGAGCGAGTAGATGTCGGCCCGGTGATCGGCCCGGTTCTTCAGCATCTCGGGCGCCATGTAGTGAGGCGTGCCCCGGCCGAAGCTCAGCGTCTGCCGCCCGTCCGCGATCAGTTTCGCGAGTCCGTAGTCACCGACACGCGCCACGTCGCCGCGAATGAAGATGTTGCTCGGTTTCAGGTCGAAGTGCGCCAGCCTGCGATCGTGCAAGGCGAGCACTCCCCGGCAGGCCTGCACGAAGTAGCGCAGGTGCGACTTCTCGTCGAGCGAACCGCGCTTCATCCGCCGCGCGAGCGTGTCCTCGCCGGCGTATCCCATGATCACATAGGGGACGCCGAGCACGACGCCGACGTCCTCGACCGAGACGAGGTTCGGGTGATCGATCGAGGCGAAGTACGAGACCTGCTCGAGCTCGCGTTCGACGACGTCCTGCTCGGTGCCCTTCAGGAACTTGACCGCGTAGACCTTGCCGATCGAGCGCTTCTCGGCCTTGTAGACGTCGCCGAAGGCACCTCCGCCGAGCCGGTTCTGGATCTCGTAGCCCGGCAGGAAGTCCGGCGTGCGCAGGCGGTTGTAGAAGTGCTCCCAGTCGGCCATGACGAGTTTCCAAGGGTACCGCAGGTCCCCGGGGAGTCGCGTGGTGGTCTCCGTGCCCGAAATCGGCCCGCGGGCACGAGATGAAGCAGCTCAGGCGAGGGGCCGGATCGCGATCGCGAACGGCGGACGCCCCTCCACGCTCTCCCCGACGTAGACGTCCACGCGCTGGGGCGGCGGTACGGAGAGCCGGACCGAATCCCCGCACGGCCGCTCCCCGGCCCTGACTCCCTCCGCGCAACGCAGCTGGAGGACTCCCCCCTCCAGCTCCAGCGAGAGATCCTCCTGGAGCCCCTCCGCGACGAGGTGACTCCGGGAGCCGCGCCCGATCCGGAGCCCACCCTCGGGACCCTCGCCGATCAGGACGACTCCGGAGCAGCCGCGGCACTCGGCACCGCTTCCGAGCTCCAGGACCGCGGTCGTGCTGGCCGGCTCGGGCCGCAGGAAGCGGAAGGCCAGGTTGACGCCCAGACGCACCTGGTCGCCGTGGGAGACCGACTTCCCGTCCGGCCCGACCTCGTCGCCGTTCACGACGACCTCCTCGCCGAAGAGCGGGGTGATGCGCCAGGTCGAGCCCGTGCGGAAGGAGCTCTCACGGTGGAGACGGGCGTGGCGGGACCCCACGTCCGCCAGGAAGGGCAGGTCGGCTTCGCCGGCTCGGACGTGGCCTACGACCGCGTCACTGCCCGGGACCACGAGGAAGCTCCCCAGCTCGTCCACGGACAGGACGAATGCGTCGGAGACGTCACCCACGCGCGCGAGTGCGGTCCGGCCTCCGGGAGATTTCCCTCAGCTCTCGCAGGGCGACGTCGCGAGGAAGGCCTCGCGAGCGCGAGCGAAGAGGTCTTCCCTGCGCCGGATCTCCGGATGCGGGTACGAGGAGATCCCGACCGCGATGTCGAGCTTGTCCCCCACCAGATCGCGCAGCCCGCGCTTCTCGACCTGCTCGCGGATCCGCGCCGCCATGACCTCGGCGCCGTCGGGACCGGTGTAGGGCAGGAAGAACAGGAAGGAGCTCTCGTCGAATCGCCCGAGGACGTCGGTGTCGCGCGAGGACTGGAGGAAGATCGACGCGAGCTCGCGCAGCACCTCGTTCTCGGCCTGGCCGTCGAAGCCGAGCATCACGCAGGAGAGCGGGTGGCGGAAACGCTGTGCGCGCTTGAACTCCTCGTCCAGCTTGTACGTCAGGTACTCGTAGCTGAAGAGACTCGTCTCCGGGTCGGTGATCGCGGCGACGATCGTGTCGGAGTCCTCGCCGACCAGGTCGCGCAGGAGCGCCTCGGGGAGCAGCGGCTCCTCGGAGGAGCCTCCGCGCCCATCCATGGGCAGGGCGGGCGGCGGTCCGGTCTCCTCCAGGAGGCGCCGGAGCATGGACGCCGAGAGGGGACGACCGAGCACGGCGCTCGCGCCGCAGAACGAGGCGATGGGCTCCGCCACCGCGACGTCGGTCGCCGCCACGAGGAACGTCCGGCAGCGCGTCTTCCCCGTGAGCTGGCGGCACGTCTCGTAGACGTTGTCGCCGATGTTCGTGGCCCAGCCGTCCAGCAGGACGACGTCACCCGGCGCAGGGCAATCGATCAGGAGCTGGGCCGTGTCCTCGACCTCGCAGAGGTCCCAACCCTCGATGGGGCCCGTCGCCGCTCGCACGGAGGCGAGCAGGACCTCGTCGGTACTCACGATGTGGATCGAGTGCTTCGCTTCACCCATTTCGTTGCTCCAGATGAGTTCGAGACCTTCCCCGGGGGGTATACGCCTTTTCCGAACCCGTTCAAACCCCGGACGCGCCCCATTCTCCACGTGCCCGTGCCCGTGCCCGATTCCGGACATCGCAGTCGCTCATGAGTCGGGATGGAGCGAAGGGTGCCTGGGCCCTGCCACCGCCGGGCACGGGCAGGGGCACGAATCGAGCTCGGCCGGCGAGCCTGCCGTCCTCGATGCTCAGAACCACTCCTCCATCCACTCGTCCGGAATGTCGTAGTTCGCGTAGACGGTCTGGACGTCCTCGTTGTCCTCCAGCAGCTCGATCAGGTCGACGACCCGTTTGGCCTCCGCCTTGTCGGCCAGCGCGATGCGGTTCTGGGGCACGTAGCCGATCTCCGCGGACAGGAACTCGAAGCCGTCGGCCTCGAGCGCGGCCTTCACGGCGAGGAAATCGGTCGCCGGCGCCAGGAACGTCGCGACGTCCTCCTCGGCCTCGACGTCGTCGGCACCGACCTCGAGCGCCACCTCCATCAGAGTCTCCTCGTCCCGGCCGCCGGCCTGGACGACGAAGATCGCGTGGTGGTCGAAGAGGTACGCGACGGAGCCGGGTGAGCCGAGGTTGCCGCCGCGCTTGTCGAACAGGTGCTTGACGTCCGACGCGGTCCGGTTCCGGTTGTCCGTCAGGCAGGCGACCAGGATCCCCACCCCGCCCGGTGCGAAGCCCTCGTACACGAGCTCCTCGAACGCGTCCCCGGTCTTGTCCCCCGCCGCAGCCTTGATCGCCCGCTGGATGTTGTCCTTGGGCATGTTCTCGGCCTTGGCCTTCTCGACCGCGTACTTGAGCTTCAAGTTCGCGTCGATGTCGGGCCCGCCTTGCCGGACGGCGGACATGACCGCCCGGGCGCACTTGCTGAAGATCTTCGCGCGCTTGGCATCGACCGCGTTCTTGCGACGGGCGATGTTCGCGGAGTGAGAGTGACCAGCCATGGGCTCGCATGCCGGCGGATGTGCCGACCGAGGCTACAGGGTAATCGGGGACGCGGGAGGCTCCAATCGCTCCCGAAACGAAAACGGCGCGACCGGAAGGCCGCGCCGTTGCACGTGAGGTTCTGCAGCGGCGCTCAGCGCTTGGAGAACTGGAACCCGCGACGGGCGCCCCGGCGTCCCGGCTTCTTGCGTTCCTTCATCCGGGCGTCCCGCGTCAGGAGGCCGGCGTCGCGAAGCGCCTCGAAGGTCGTGGGGTTCTGCGACTTCAGCGCGCGGGCGAGCCCCAGCATGACGGCACCGGACTGTCCCGTGTTTCCCCCACCCTGGACCCTGCAGAAGACGTCGTAGGTCTGCTGCGTCTCGGTGGCGACGAGCGGCGCCTGAGCGCGCGTCCGGTCCTCGATGCACGGGAAGAAGTCCGTCATCTCCTTGCCGTTGACTTGGAAGGCGCCGGAACCGGGCCGGATACGGACGCGAGCAACCGCACTCTTGCGGCGGCCCAGGCCCCAGACGAAGGGAATCTCGGTCATGAGAGGGTGGCCTTCACGGCGACGGGCTGTTGCGCGGCGTGCGGGTGCTCGCCTTCGCCGTAGACCTTGAGGTTCTTGAGGAGCCTGTGGCCGAGACGATTCTTCGGCAGCATGCGACGGACGGCGAGCTCGACGATGTCTTTCGCCCGCCGCTGGCGAACGATCGCGAGGGGCCACAGCTGCCGTCCACCGGGATAGCCGGTGTAGGTCTGGTATTCCTTCTGGTCGTCCTTCCGCCCGGAGACCCGCGCCTTCGCCGCGTTCACGACGACGACATGGGTGTTCCCCGTCTCGCTCGGCGTGTAAGTCGGCCGGTCCTTACCGATCAGACGCGTGGCGATCTCGGCCGCCATGCGGCCGAGGACGTGCTCCGACGCGTCGTACAGGAACCAGCGCTCATCGGTGTCGCTGGCCTTGACGTGGGTGGTCCTCATGGCTGGAAGGGCCCGCAGGAGCGGGCGAGAAGGCGAGAGAAGGTACCGGCGTCCCGGGGGAGCATCAACGGCTTTCCGTGGTGAAGCCCACCAGACGTACCCAGCCAGCTTCGCCGGCGGGATCCGCGAACCGGGCGAGCAGCACCCCCGCACCGGGCGGCGAGCCCGCCGCCAACCACCCGGGTGGCGGGTCGGACGCTCGCAGCGGTGGAAGGGCCGTGCCCTCGGGCCAGGGACCTCGGGCCTCGAAGAATCCACCGGCCGAGCGCACCCAGACCCGATCGAGGTCGCCGAGCCGGTTCTCGGAGGCGGTGAGCTCTCCTCCCGCCGGCCCGGCTCGCCATGCGATCCATTGCCGTCCAGGAGCGCGAAGCGTCCAGCGCTCCGGTTCGGCGAGGTCGATGGATGTCTCCAGTGCCCCCCGCGAGGGTCGGTCGAGTGCGACGGCCAGGAGCGTCCGCGAGTCGACCGCACACTCGCCCCGCCGTGCCTCGACCCGGACCCAGGTCCCCGAGGCCGCATCGCCCTCGAGCACGAAGACGGCGCTCGCGGGGAGTGAGACGACGAAAGGCATGCCGAGTACGGTCGCGGCAACCGCGCCGATCGCGAGCACGGCACGCGACCTCCTCCGTACCAGGAGAACCGCCAGTCCGGCCGCGACGAGCGTCACCAGCCCCCCGGTCCTGGTGCGCGGAAAGAACCCGGCAGACGTCGGTGTCGGACGGCCGCGGAGGCCGCGCGGGAGAGCGCGCCAGCGCTCTTCGCGGTCGTCCTCGGACCAGCCCAGGAACCGCACCGCGTGCTCCGCTTCGTGCTGCGGAGGCGCAGCGGTGCGCTCCCACCCCACGAACGGCACGTCGACGCGGCGGGACTCCCCCGCCGCGAGCGGACCGTGCAGAACGGTGAGTGCGCTCCCGGAGATCAGGACCACGTGCTCGAACGGCCCCGAGACCTCGAGCTCCGCCACGCCCACGAGAACCGGGTCGAGCACCGCCGCGAGTGCCAGCGCGAACGCGATCACGGTCGTTGCTCCCACCTTCCCGCCCCGCGGCCGGGACGGGCAAGGAGCGCGAGCAGTCCCGCCGTCACGCACGTCAGCGCGAGGCCGCCGGTGTCGCCGACGCCGCGCGCGAGGCGCCAGGCCTGCTCGAGCGGTGAGATCGCGGCCAGGCGGCGAAGGAGGACGGGCGCGTCGCGCTCGGTCGAGAGCGCAACCGCGATCGAGAGGATGGGCGGTCCGGCGACGAAGAGCCACCACCCCGCTCCGTGGAACGGCCCGCCCCGCGCGCCGCGCTCCGCTGCCCAGCCCAGGAGCAGGACCACGGCGAACCCCACGCCGAGGACGAGGAGAACCGGCCCCGGCCCCACGCCGGCAGCCACGTCCAGTCGCGCGGCGAACACCGCCGATGGCAGGAGGAGAGCGAGGACGAGCGCGGCGCCGTTCGATCGCTCCGACGACGCGCTGCGCGGCAGGCCGGCCAGGGCCATCCACGGCAGGAGGGCGAGGGCGACGTGTCCGCCGGGTGCAGCCACCTCCAGCTCGGTCGCGAGGACCAGCGGGAGGACGGCGAGAAACCAGGCCGTGAGCGCGGCGCCCGTGCCCACGGCGTCTACTCCTCCTCCGCGAAGAGCTCCATCTCCGCGCGATCCCAGCGCACGTCGATCCAGCGCCAGTCCGCGCGCTCGAACCCCGTGCGGACGAGCTCGAGTGCGCGAGAGACCTGGGCCCACTTCGCCGCTGCGGGCAGGCTGCCCGGCTCACCCATGCGCGGTGCGCGGCCGAACCCGATCGTGCGTCCTCCCTCGAGGTGAATGCGGGTCCCGGGTTCGTCGGGCCCGGTGAGCCGCGCGGAGTCCGCGTCGATGCGCACGCGCCCGAGGGTCGCGAGGTCCGGCGGAGAGAGGTAGACCCACATCGAGACGGCGACGTCCAGCGCGTCGAGGAGCGCCTCGTCCGCGATCACGTCGCCCGGAACGAAGAGGCGCGGCTCCGTCCCGTGACTCCCGATCACGGGCAGCCATCCGGTGCCTATCTGAGGCGGTGCGTCGCGCTCGCCGGACAACACGGTTCCGTCCGGCGCGACCGCCAGGTAGCCCGTGGTCGCCGCGACGCACGCGACCGGGTTCTGGAAACGAACGGGGACGGAGAGCCCGTCGGGCCAGAGGACGCGCGGCTCTCCCAGCTCGGCCACGAAGGACAGGGACAGGATCTCGGCCAGGAGAGCCTCGCGCGCGCCGACGTCGGAGGCGTCGACCGTACCGAGCACCGCGAGGCGGACTGCGAGCTCGCCCTCCCAGCGCGGGTCGACCCAGGTCTTGCCGGGGTCGAGCGAGACACGGTTCGCCTGGATCCGGCGGAAGCCGCTCTCCGCCACGTTTCGCTCGAGTCCCGCGAGAGAGACCGAAGCGACGGCGAGCGCCACGCCGAGCGCCCAGGGGACAAGGCTACGCGCCGAACGTGCGCGCCGTCTCCGGGTACCGCCCATGACGGTCGTGGTCGACCGACCGAGGTCAGTTCACGCGCGCGGGGACGATCTCGGGACCGGCGCTCTCCACGCTCCGGGCGGCCGTGGGGCCGCCGCCGCGACCGCGGAGGATTTCCTCGATGAACAGGTCCAGGCAGGTCCGCATCTCGGTCACTTCGTCCCGCGAGAGCGTGACCCGGGACCCCGTCTGGGCATGCAGCTCGTGACCCAGGAGTCGCGAGAGGATCTTGAGGTGGGACAGCTGCCGCTCCACGTGGTCGCCGCGCGTGATGCTCTGATTTCGTTCCATGGGACTCCTGTGGCCTCGCCGGTTGCCCGAAGCGTCCTTGATACCCCTTCGAGGAGGCGATTCCAAGCGCGATGCGAGAAGGGTTTCGGGCCCGGAAACGGGCCCGAAAGGCTCGAGAGCTTTTCTTTCGGGGGAGCGCTCGTCAGGATGCGACCGTGGCATGACGGCACGACCGCGAAGACCGCTCGAAGGCGAAGTCGGTCGCGCGTCCGGCGCAGCCAACGCGGACGGCGAGCCGGTCCGCTTCAAGGGCTACACCCTGATCGACTTCCAGGTGGAAGCCGTCGAGGCCATCCGCTCGGGCAAGAACGTGCTCGTGAGCGCGCCGACCGGGGCCGGGAAGACCCTGGTCGCCGAGTACGCCATCGAGGACGCCGTTCGCCGGGGTCGCCGCTGCGTCTACACCGCCCCCATCAAGGCGCTCTCGAATCAGAAATACCGCGACTTCAGGGACGACCCGAACGTCGATGTGGGCCTCATGACGGGCGACGTCACGATCCACCCGTCGGCCCAGGTCATGATCATGACGACGGAGATCCTGCGCAACGCGATCTTCGAGGACCCGAGCCGGCTGGCGGACGTGGAGTACGTCGTGTTCGACGAGGTCCACTTCCTCGACGACCTCGAGCGCGGTTCGGTCTGGGAGGAGAGCCTGATCTTCGCTCCGAAGGAGACGCGGTTCATCTGCCTGTCGGCGACGATCGCCAACCTCGAGGAGCTCGGAGCCTGGATTCGCGAGATAAGGCCGCACGACCTCGTGACGGTCCGCTCCACGAACCGCCCGGTCCCGCTCGAGCACCGCGTCTTCACCGAGCAGAGCGGCCTGTTCGCCATCAAGCGCCTGGACCACGTTCGCGCGCGCGAAGGCGGTCGGGGGCGGGGCCGCGGCTCGAAGGGCGGCCGGGGCCGCGGGCGGCACGGCGGGGACGAGGCGCGGCGCCGCGCGGAACAGGGCAAGAAGTCCTTCTCGGCCCTGCTCGACCAGATCTGTTCGCAAGACCTCCTGCCTGTCCTCGTGTTCTCGTTCAGCCGCAAGGACTGTGAGCGTCTGGCCTATCGGAGCCAGCACCGGAAGCTCCTGTCGCACGAAGAGTCGGAGCGGATGCGCGGCCAGCAGAACGAGCTGGTCCAGGTCTTTCAGCTCGACCCGCTCGAGCTCGAGGGCGAGGTCTTCCGTCTCGCGGCGAACGGGATCGGGTATCACCACGCGGGGATGCTCCCCGTGCACAAAGAGCTCGTGGAGCGGATGTTCACCTCGGGCCTGCTCAAGTTGCTCTTCACGACCGAGACGTTCGCCCTGGGGATCAACATGCCGGCGCGCACGGTCGTGTTCCATTCGCTGCGCAAGTTCGACGGCGTCCAGTTCGACTACCTGCGGACGCGCGACTACATGCAGATGGCCGGTCGCGCAGGACGTCAGGGCATCGACGAGGAGGGCCTGGTCGTGGCCCACCTCGACTCGCGTGAGCTACTCGAGGCGCCGATGGAGCGCATCGCACACGGCGCGGTCGAGCCGGTGCGCAGCCGCTTCCGCCTGACGTACTCGTCCATCCTCCACCTCCTCGAGAGGCTCGGTCGCGACCGCCTTCACGAGGCCTGGGAGAAGTCCTTCAACCAGTTCCAGCACCGCGCCAA
>JAJDET010000278.1 GCA_029259655.1 Planctomycetota bacterium | reverse complement strand
CCGGCGACGAGGAACCCGGCTACCTCGCGTCGCTGGGTCCTTCGTTGCGCGCAGCCGCAATCGAGCGCGGCGTGCTCTTGCGCCCGCTCGGAAACGTGCTCTACGCGATGCCGCCTGCGTGCGCGACCGACGAGCAGTGCGACCTCGTCGCCGACGTGATGGCGGAGCTCGTCTAGGACCTACGCGTCGTTGGGCCGCGCGCGGGTCGTCGTCGCCTGGCCGAGCAGGCGGTCGACCTGAGTGCGCACGACGCTCTCGGGCGCACCGGGTTTCATGCCCGTGCGGCGCGCCTCCTCGAGCACCTGCTCGATCGGTGCGCCGGTCCGCGCCGCGCGCCAGATGGCGAAGACCGTCGCCGTCAACGCGCCGCTCGTACAGTACATGAGCGTGGGGCCGCGATCGTGCCGCGACAGGGCCTCCATCGCCCGGTCGACCTCGGCGTCGGTCGGCAGCTCGGCGACGATCCCGACGCGCACGAACTGCATCCCGTTCCGCTCGCACTCGCGGGCCACGAGGTCGTCGGCGGGCGACCTGGGCGGCATCAGACTGATCACCGTCCGGATCCCGCGGCGGTGGGCGAGGTCGAGGTGCCTCGGAGCCGGGGCCTGGGTGAGCCAGACGTCGCCGCAGACCGAGACGCTACCGAGGTCACCGAGCTCGGCCTGGCGGTGCTCGACGCGCGGGCCTTCCGCCTCGTCCCCGGCACGCAGGCTGGTACAGCCCGTGAGCAGGGGAATCAGGACGAGGGTCGAAAGGAGCAGGGATCGCGGTGCCACGGGCAGCAAAACTATACGTGGGGATCGGCGCCGCGGTGGGGGCTACTCCGGCGCAATGCCCGGAGCGTGAAGAGGACCCAGCCGACGAGCAGGAGCAGGCCGCCGAGCGGCGTCACGAACCATATGGCGCTCGACGGAACGCCCAGGCCCAGGGCATACAGCGAGCCGCTGAAGCACAGGGTCCCGATCAGGAAGGCCCACCCGGCGGCGCGGACGCGCTCTCCCCGGGAGAGGACACCCAGCAGGATCAGGGCCAGACCGTGCCAGACCTGGTAGCGCACCGCCGTGTGCCAGTTCTCGAGCTGGTCGGCCGCTTCCAGACGGTCGGCGAGCCCGTGGGCCCCGAAGGCCCCGAGCGCGACCCCGACCCCGGCCAGGACGGCGCCCACCGCGACCCAGCGCTCTCCGCTCATCGGAGCTCCTCCGTCTCGCGCAGCTCGGGTTCCGGGAGCGCGGGCGGCGCGTAGCCCTCGATCACCTGGTGGATCTCGCGCGCGAACCCGGTCACCTCGGTCGGCAACGGTCCGATCCGGAACGCGCGGTTGAACTCTATCTGACGCAGCACGCGCTCCTTGGTGAGCGACACGACGCGCTTCTTGCGCTGGCGCTCGGAGAGCCCGTGCAGGCCGAGCTCGCGCCACTCGTCCTCCGGCAGGATGAGCTCGACCATCGTCGCCAGCTGCCCGGGGAGCCGCTGGATCGTGTCGTGCACGCGATCGTTCTCGACCTCGATCCCCGCGCGGTGACGCCACCACAACCCGCCCGCGACGAGCGCGAGTCCGCTCGTCCACAAGGCGACCGTGTGCGCGAAGGCGAGGCCCTGCTCGGGGATGCCGAACTCGGCCGCGGTGAAGTCGCCGAGCGAGACGCGCGCGAGCTCGACGGGAATCCACGGCAGGCGCGAGAGCAGCGGGACGTCGAAGGTCACCGCCGCCCACTCGTGCCGCACGCCCTGGTAGGTGATCCACAGGCGAAAGAGCAGGAACAGCGCGAGCCACACGACCGTTCCCCGGCTCACCCGCAGGCCCGCGATCTCGCCCTCGCGCCCGCGGCGCGAGAGGACGAGCAAGAGGACGACCGCCTCGGCGAACATCCACGGTCCGCCGGGGAGCAGCACTCCGCTCGCGACGAAGGCCAGGCCTGCATAGCCGCACACGGCGGAGATCGAAGCGAGCCACGTGCGCGGGAGGATCGGGGAGGCGTCGGCAGAGAGGCCCGCCAGGGAGAGAACGGTCGGAACGAGCGCGATGGCGGCCCCCATCGCGAGCGAAGCCCAGCCGGTGCCGCAGAAGCTCCCGTCGGCCTGTCGCTGCAGTCCGAGCAGGATTCCGCCGAGCGCGATCATCGCGCACGCGAACAGGACCTGGTCCGACGCGCTCCGCTCGCCGGCGTCCTCGTCCGGCTTCGCAAGGACGAGCTCGCTCACTCGCCGCACTCCCCGTCGAGCTTCGGGAAGACGAGCTCGCACTCCTCGGTGAACCCGGCCAGGGACCCGTCGCGCTCGAGACGTGCGAGAGCTCCCGGGTACCGTGCGCCGAGCGCGATTCCGAGCCGCGTGCGCGGCCCGCCCTCGGTCCCTGCGAGTCGCCGCAGGAACGCCCGGCCGCGGTCGCGCGACGCGGTGCTGTCGCCGAACAGGTTGCCCTCGAACGCGAGGTGCATCACGTGGCCGTAGACGAGCGCGGCCGCCAGCGCGGGCTCGTACAGGAGCGGGTCCTCGGCCGCCTCCTCGGCCCGGTCCTCGAGCCAACGACGGAAGAGCCCGGCCAGGCGCTCGGCGCCTTCGGAGCTCCCGAACATGCCCGGGCTCCAGGAGGTCGAGCGCGCGACGTGGAACAGGAGGGACAGCGACGCGAGCGCGTCCACGCGCGAGTCGCGAGAGAGGGCGGCGGCGGTCTGCTCGAACGCGAGACCGCGCCGCGAGCGGAGCCAGTCGGTGAGGGTCGGGCAGCCGTCGAGCTCGATCAGGTCGAGCCGCGTGGTCTCGAATTCGTTCCGGAGCTCGACGGCGACCAGGGCCTCGAGCTCCGCGACGCGCTCGGTGCCGCCGGCGCGCAGGAGCTGCATGGGTTCGGCCACGGCGACCTCGTCCCCCTGCTGTTCGGGGGCCGCGATCGCGCGCGGAGCGATCCCCCGCACGGCGAGCGCGCCGCCGAGGAGGAGGGCCACGAGCCCCATTCCGATCGGGTTCGCCTGACGCATGGGCGGCCCCTACGCTGATGCTCGCGGAGCCTTTCTTCAAGTGCGCTCGATTGCCGGGCCCTCTCGGCCGGGAGAAGATGGCGCCGTGACCTCGCCCGAGCTCGAGAGCGCCCTCCGGAGACTGGCCCGGGCGAAGCGGCTCGCGGCGGTCTTCGCGGGGACGACGCTGGCCCTCGTCCTCCTGACCGTCGCGTCCCTCGAACCGGGCGGGGATTCGGCCGTCAGGCTGGACGACGAGGGGCGGCGCGAGGCGATCGCGGAGCTCGTCTCCCGCGGGAGTGGGGTCTGGGACTCGCACGTCGATCCGGACGTCGGGCGCGTGCTCCAGCCGGACCTCGACGGGCGCGACCTGCTCGGGGAGCCGGTCTCGTCGAACCGGTTCGGAATGCGCGAGCGCGATTTCGGACCGAAGCCGGCGGGGACGACACGGGTGGTGCTGCTCGGCGACTCGTTCGTGTTCGGGCACGGGACCGCGGCGGAGGTGCGGTTCGGGGTCTTCCTCGAACGCTGGATCTCCGAGAGGAGCGGCGCCGAGGTGGAGGTACTGCACATCGGGATCTCGTCCTGGAACATCCTCGCGGAGTGCGCCTACCTGAGGCGGCAGCTCTCGCTCGTCGAGCCCGACCTGGTCGTGCAGCTCGTGTTCAACAACGACCTCGACGACGTGCGCGGCGTGCGGGGTTTCGGCGAGCGCGCGAGCTTCGCGCCGGCGCACCGCCGGCGTGCGGACGGTGTGATCGCGCGCGACGCCCTGCAGCGCGCGGCGGGGATCGAGGTCGCGAACCTCCTCCTTTACGGACTCGATTGGGAGTCCCGCGAGCGCTACCGGCTCGCGGCCGAGGCGCTCGGGGGACTGGCGGACGCGGTCGAGGAGGGTGGCGGGCGGTACCTGTGCCTCGCGATGTGGCTCTACTTCCAGCCGCTGGTCGAGGAGCGGCTCGCGACGGAGCTCTCGGACGACGAGCTGGCCTACGTCTCCGACGCGTTCCTCTCCGACCGCACGCTCTGGAGCGGTCCGCAGAACAACCACTGGAACGCGGAGGGGTCCGAGCGCATCGCGAAGCTCGTGTACGCGCTCGTTCGAGAGCGCGGGTTGCTGCCCGGGCTCGAGTTGCCGGCGTGGTCCGAGGCCGAGGCGGAGATCGACGCGATCGACGGTGCCGGAAGGCGCGAGGCGGCCGACCGCGGGCCGCTCGGACGCCGCCTGGCGCTGCATGGGGTCGGGAAGCGGCTCGACTTCACGCAGCTCGACGGGCGCAGCGCCTCCTGGATCAACGGCGGGCTCGACGGCGAGGGATACGCGGCACCCTACGCTTCGCTCGTGCTCGCGAGCGACGGCGGGCGGGAGCTCGTCGTGCGCGGCGAGCGGCTCGGCCGGCCCGAGCTCGTGAACGCCCGGACGCGCGTCTTCGCGGACGAGGTCGCGCTCGGCGTGATCGAGCTCGAGGGGGAGCGGACGTTCGAGGAGCGCTTCCCCATCCCGCCCGCGATCGCGGACCGCGGGCACGTCAGCGTGCGATTCGAGGCGACGGACTACGTGTACCGGGGCGAGCTGCTCGACCGCTGCGTGACGCTGCGGCTCGCCGAGGTGGCGATCGAATGAGGGAGCTCCTCGCGGTCGGCGCGGGCGGAGCCCTGGGTGCGCTCGCGCGCTACGGGCTCTCGGGCCTCGTGCACCGCGTGTACGGCGGGACGTTCCCCTACGGCACGTTCGTGGTCAACCTCGTCGGCTGCTTCGCGATCGGTGCGCTGGCCTTCCTGGTCGAGGACCGCCAGCTCTTCGGGCCGAGCGCGCGGCTCTTCCTGCGCGTCGGCTTCCTGGGCTCGCTGACGACGTTCTCGACCTTCGGGCACGAGACGTTCGAGCTCCTGCGCGACGAAGAGTGGTCCGCGGTCCTTCTGAATGTCGCGTTGAACGTGATCATCGGCGTGTCGGCGGTGGTCGCCGGCTGGGCGGGAGCACGGTGGATCCTGGGATGAGGAGGGACGAGTGAAGATCGAAGGTCAGGGACTCCTGTTGCGCGTCTACGTCGGCGAGTCCGACCGCTTCGAGGGAAAGTCCCTGTACGAGGCGATCGTGCTCCTCGCGCGCGAGCGCGGCCTCGCGGGCGCGACCGTGCTGCGCGGACTCTCGGGCTTCGGCGCGCACAGCCGGATCCACACGACGAAGGTGCTGCGCCTCTCCGAGGACCTGCCGGTCGTGGTCGAGATCGTCGACCGGGAGGACCGCGTGCGCGCGATCCTCCCGGAGCTCGATCGGATGGTCGGTGAGGGGCTCGTCACGCTCGAGAAGGTCGAGGTGATCGCCTACCGGCACGGGGAGGAGTGACGGCGGAGTCGTGGTGCCGCGCGGGCGCGTGTCGTGCCGGGGAGTGACGAGTCGCGGGGGGTCGCAGTGCCCGCGCTCACAGCGAGTCGTGCGCGTATCTCCCCGCAGGGTCGCGCTCTCCGCGCACCGGCGGATGCCGGCGTGCGCGAAGTAGGCGCGTCAAGCGCCGGTCCTTCGTGAGCCGACCGCCCTAGGCGGTGTCGGCGTGTTGTCCATCCGGTTTCTTCCGCCCGCCGGGAGGCATCGCGCCGGGTACCGGCGCATCCTCGGCGGATTGACGTGGTGCCTAGCGGACGGGTCGCTTTCCACGGGTTGCGAGTGTCGTGCGGTCGCACTCCCTGTCGCGATGCTCGCCGGGCGAAGCCCGCGAGCGAGTACGCATTGCGACGTCCCCCCCATGAGTCGCGCACGGGTCGACGCCTCCCGACGACGCGCTTGCGCGGGCTCCGCCGCGCAAGCATCGCGAAGGCATTCCGACCGCACGACACTCGCAACCCGTGGAAAGCAACCCGTCCGAGGGCACCCCGACACCAACCGGTGAAGCCGCGGTACCCGCGGCGATGCCTCCCGGCGGGCGGAAGAAACCTGATGAAACACGCCGACACCGCCTAGGGCGGTCGGCTCACGAAGGACCGGCGCGGAGGCGCCTACTTCGCGCGCGCCGGCATCCGCCGGTGCGCGGAGAGCGCGACCCTGCGGAAAGACACGCACACGACTCACCGTGAGCGTCCGCGGCATGTCAGCCCGGGTCCGACACGCGACTGCACGGCACCACGACTCCCACCGATGAAGCCGCGGTACCCGCGGCGACCCCTCCGGGGGGAGGAACAAACCCGATCGAGACACGCCGACATCGCCTACGGCGGTCGGCTCACGAGCGAGAGCGCCTCGACGCGCTCCGCTCGCGGCATCGCGC
>JAJDET010000277.1 GCA_029259655.1 Planctomycetota bacterium | reverse complement strand
CCAACGTCTACGTCCGCATCAAGTCCGGCTACAACGGATGGATCGTCCCCCTTGCTCCGGAGGAGCCGGTCTACCTCGAACAGGTCGGGTGCATCTACACGCCGCACCTGATCGCCATGCGCGAGGGGCAGCACCTGCTCGTCAAGAACCAGGACCCGGTGACGCACAACGTCAACATGCGCGCCAAGCGGAACCCGAGCCGCAACCAGACCCAGGCCCGGGGCGCGCCGCCGATCGACTTCGCGCTGGAACGGGCCGAGGACAAGATTCCGGTCAAATGCGACATCCATCCGTGGATGGGCGCCTGGGTGCACGTGTCGGAGCATCCCTGGTTCGGCGTGAGCGGGCCGGACGGCGAGCTCGTGATCGAGGGCGTGCCGCCCGGCAGCTACGTCCTGGAGGCCATCCACGAGGACCTCGGCAAGGAGCGCCTCGAGATCGAGGTCGAGCCCTCGGGAACGGCCGAGGTGACCTTCACCTTCGAGGACTGACGGCGCGTTGACTCCGGCGCGAGTGCGGCCGTAGGCTCTTCCCCCCCTTGCGCGGCCGGAGAACGACTCCGGGCGCACCCGGCCTAGGCAGGAGAGACCCGAAGGAGCTGGAGAATGATCGCGCTGATCCAGGAATCTGACGTCAACGTCATGGGCGGAGTCGAAGTCCTCTTCCGCTGGACGCACGTCGTCGCCGGCGTCTTGTGGATCGGCCTCCTCTACTTCTTCAACTGGGTCAACAGCGCCTTCGCGCCGACCATGGACGCGGAGACGAAGAAGAAAGTCGTGCCGGAGCTCTTGCCGCGCGCGCTGTTCTTCTTCCGCTGGGGCGCCGCCTACACCTGGATCTTCGGCGTCTTCCTGCTCGTCATCAACTACTACGCGGGTCCCTACATGACGACGGACGGCGTGAACCCCGAGTTCGGGACCTGGATCCAGGCCTTCGTCGGGATCATCGTCGGCTTCCTCGTCTACGACGTCCTGTTCAAGACGCTCGGAAAAGCCCAGCACGCCGTCGCAACCGTCGTCTGGTGCGCCATCGCAATCGGGTTCGCCTGGTATCTGATCGAGATGCTCGGCTGCTCCGAGCGCGGAGCCTTCATCCACGTCGGCGCGCTCTTCGGAACGGCGATGGCGGCCAACGTCTGGATGCGCATCTGGCCGGCGCAGCGCCGCATCATCACGGCCATCAAGAACGGCGAGAAGCCCGACGCGGCCGACCCCGCGCTCGCGGGTCTGCGCAGCAAGCACAACACCTACATGTCGGTGCCGCTCTTGCTGCTCATGGTCGCCGTCAACCAGAGCTACATCCTATCGAGCTTCAACCCCTACCTGACGCTCGCGGTGATCCTCGTCATCGGCTGGGCCGCCACGAAGGCGATCTACAACAAGGCCGCGACGGTCCCGGGCTTCTGATCGGAACCGTCCGGAGTCGGGATCCCCGGTCCCGACTCCGGAATCCGCGCCGACTGGTATTCTCGGCTCGGACCGGTATCCGCCGGCTTCCGAGCTCATGACGCGCACCCTGATCGCCACGTTCCTCGCGCTCGGTCTCGCCGGACCCGCGCTCGCGCAGGAGGATGTCGTCTCCCTGGCCCGGAGCGCGATCGAGGACGCGGAGGCCGCGGAGAAGGCGGGAGACGCCGAGGTCGCACTGGAAGCCGTCGATCGCGCCCTCTCGCTCCTCGGAGACCTGCCCGTCGATTCCGACACGGACCCGATCCTGTCGACAGCCGGGTTCATCGCGCAGGCCCTGGGCGATCCGGGTCGCGCGCGCGAAGCCTGGGGGCGCCTGGTTCTGTATCGCGAACGCACGTTTCCCGAGAACGACCAGCGGCTCCGGAATGTGCGAACAACCTCACGGTGGTGCTGCGCGAGCTGGGCGACGACGCGGGTGCGTGCGAGCAACTCGAGCTCCTCGTCGCCGCGGAGGAAGGCTTCCTGCCCGAGGATCACGAAGGCCTCTTCGAGAGGCGCATCGTCCTCTTCACGATGCTCGTGAGCCTGGGCGAGTACCGGCGGGCTCGTCCCCACGTCGAAGCCGTCCACGCGACGGAGCTCCGCACCCTGACGGTCGACGATCCCGACCTCTTCGACACCTGGGTGACCCTGCTGGAGACGCTGGTCGCCGTGTGGGACCACGAGGCCTTCTACGCCGAGCTCGACGCCTGTCTCGCGGCCGTCGATCGGCTGGCTCCCGACGACGAGCGGGCAGCCTGGATCCGCTCGGACATCTGCGTCGTCGTGGGGAGCCTGGAAACCCCCGAAGCGTACGAGCGGACTCACGACCTGGCGCTGGACACACTGGCCGCCTTCGAGCGTCTCTACCCCGACGACCACTACTACGTGCTCAAGGCCCGGAGCAACCTCGCCACGACGCTCGCGGCGACGGGCGACCCGGCGGAAGCGGCCGCGCTCCAGGCGTCGATCATCGAGGACCGGGAGCGCTCGTTTCCCGAGGACCACGAGATGCTCCTCCTCATGCGGATGTCCCTCGCGGGCTCGCTCCTCGACCTGGGCGAACACGAGCGTGTGCGAGAGCTCGTCCTGGCCACCGCCGAGGGGCTCGACGCCGCACCCGCGAACGATCTCGAGGCCCTCCAGGTGCGCGTGGAGCTCGCCAAACTGCTCCTCGAGATCGGCGAGCTGGAGCGCGGCCACGCTCTCATGGAGGACACGCTCGAGAACTGCGAGCGCGTCCTCCCGGAGAGCTCGCTCGAGACGGCGGACCTGCGCATGACGCTCGCCGGGGTCCTGAGCGACATGAGAAACTGGCTCGGCGAGCGGGCCCTGCGCGAAGCCGCGGAGGCGACCTACGCCCGGAACCTCCCCTACGACCATCCGAGGCGAAACCTGAACCGGTGGCGCCTGGGTATCACGCTCGTGGAGCTGGAACAGAAGGAGGAGGCCTGCCGTGTCATCGAGGACACGCTCAGCGCCTACGAGGGTCGCCCGCCGGCTGATGAGCAGAGGATCCCCAGCGTCAAGTTCGTCCTCGCCACCCTCCTGTCCGGTCTCGGAGACCTGGCGGGAGCGCGCGCGCTCTTCGAGGACATCCGGCCCGGGGCGACGGGAGACTCCCTCGATCTCGGGCCCGAGAAGAACCTGGCCCTGACGATCTACCAGATGGGCGACCGTGAAGAGGGCCGCGCCCGCCTCGAGGCCGTCGTGGAGGACTACGAGTCGCGACCGGACACGCTGGTCACCGCGCGCCTGGAACTGGTGGCCTTGACGATGGGGACCGACCGCGAGAGCGCGTCCGCCCTGCTCCGGGAAACGCTCTCCGAGCTCGCACCGGACGATCCGCGGCGGCTCGAGCTCGAGAACCGCTTCTCGAGCCTGTTCTCCGACGCCGAGCTCGAGGGATGGCTCACTCGCCAGGAGCTCTGGATCGCGGGTCTCGAGCGCGAGCTCGAGGGTCATTCGAAGGACCTCCTCGAGACCCGGGCCCGCTTCGCCGAGATGCTCCTCCTGGCGGACCTCCCAGAGCGTGCCCGCGAGCAGGGACGGAAGCTCGCGCGCGGGGTGATCCGTCGGCTGGAGGAGGCCGCGCTGGGCTCGCCGAGGAGAGCGCGGGCCACCGCGCGCAGTCACCGCTGGCAGCAGGGCCTGATCCGTCTCCTGACACGCACCCCGGAGGGCGAGGCCGATCCCCTGTGCTTCGAGCTCGCCGAGACGATGCGCGCGGTCTCCGCGGTGTCCGCGGCGGGGATCGGCCCGTCCTCCCCCCGGAAACGGGAGATCGCGGAGCTCCGGATCCGGCTCAACGATCTCGTGACCGGCGGTCCGCGCGAGGGGCAGTCGGTGGAGTCGTTCGTCGCCGAGCTCTCCCGGCTCACGCGCGAGCGCGACCGGCTCGAGCGCCTGCTGCGCAGCGAGCTCGCGGGCGAGGGCGGGGCCACGGGCAGCGTGCGCGCCGCGGACCTGGCGCGGTCCCTGCCGGAGGGAGCCGCGGCCGTCGGCTTCCTGCGGCACACGCCGCAGGTGGTGGACCGGGACCTTTGGGGAGACCCGTAGCAGCTCGGAAGAGCTCGCAGCGCACGTGCTCCTCGGAGATGGAACCCTGGTGGAGCTCGCCCTCGGACCGGCGCAGGAGCTCGAGGAGCTCGCGCGCGACTGGCGCGCCACGCTCGGCCAGCCGCTCGCGAGTCGAGGACTCTCGAACGCGAGCGAGCCCGAAGAGCGCGGCCCGTCGAAAGGTGCGGGGAGGAGACTTCGCGAGCTCGTCCTCGACCCCGTCCTCGCGGCGGTCGGCGACGCGACGACCCTCCATGTCTGTCTCGACGACTTCCTGCACGTCGTCCCGATCGGAGCGCTGCCGATGGAGGACGGCGACGTCGTCGGCGACCGGTACGTGATCGTGAACGAGGTGTCGTTCGCGAGGCTCCTCGCGGAACGGCGGCAGGTAGGTTCGGAGCCCGGTCTCCTCGCCGTCGGGGACGTGGCGTTCGGCGGCCTCGCCTCGGGCTCGATTCCGACCGAGGGCTACCGGACGCGAAGCGGCAGCACCCTGGAGTTCGTCCCGCTGGAGGAGACGCGCGGCGAGGCGGAGTACGCGGCGGCCCTCTTCGAGAGCGAGCTCGGGCGCGAACCAGTCCTGCTCCTGGAGGAAGGTGCGACGAAGTCCGCCTTTCACCGGCTCGCACCGGGAAAGCGCTACTTGCACGTCGCGACGCACGGGTGGTTCGCACCCGAGACGGCTTCGTCGACGCTCGACACGGAGGGAGGAGACGACGGCGAGCTCGGGTCGCGCCGATGACGCTCTGCGGCCTCGCCTTCGCCGGCGCGAACCGGGGCCGCGACTCGCTCGGCCGCATGCCCGGACTCATGACGGCCGAGGAGCTCGCCGGCATCGACCTCTCCGCCTGCGAGACGAACGTCGGCATCCGTCGAGCCGGACAGGGCGTGCAGTCCCTGCAGTCCGCGCTGCACGCGGCCGGCGCGCGCACGGCGATCACGTCGCTCTGGAAGGTGGACGACGCGCTGACGCGCCGTCTCATGGAGCTCTTCTACACCTATCTATGGGTGGAGGAGCTGCCGAAGGCGGAGGCCCTGTGGCGCGCGAAGCAGGACCTCCGCCGCGAGGGCGCCGCCGTGCGCGACTGGGCCGGATGGGTGCTCTCGGGGGATCCGCACTAGAAGCAGGGGAAGCCCGGATCCGGGAAGACCTGGCGAGCGAGGTTCGCGCGGTCCCCGCTGCTAGGATCGCGGCCATGTTGATGCGCAAGCTCGGAGCCGTGGTGCGTGGCCAGGCCACACCGTTTCAGATCGCCGCGGCCTGCGTCCTCGGGTCGCTGCTCGGGTTCGCTCCGGGCCTGACGACCGCGCCTGCGCTGTGGGTCCT
>JAJDET010000276.1 GCA_029259655.1 Planctomycetota bacterium | reverse complement strand
GACGAGAACGGCACCATCGTGCACTCGATAGGCTCCTTCCTGACCACGTGGACTTCGCTCACCACGGGCCAGGAGGCGGCGAACGCAGCCCTCGCCGGGCAGCAGGCGAACGATCCGGCCGCGCCCGCGACGTCGGACCCGGAGATGGTGACCGAGAGCGGGGCCGGCGGCGACGGCGACGGCGGCGATGTCGGACCGCTGGGCCAGGAACAGAGCCCAGAGGTCGATCCTGCGGGTCTCCCCGGGACGAGCGGGCCCCGCGGAACGGGCGGCGCCGGCGGGGCGGGGGGACCCCTCCTCAACCTCAACCGCGCACCCGCGGCGGTCCTCCACGCGCTCATGGACGACCGCGATGTCTCCCCGTACTTCTGGGACGCGGTGCTCGAGTACCGTAACGAGGAAGACGAGGAGGCCCAGGCCGACCAGGACGAGCCCGTCTTCGACGAGTTCTCCGAGGAGGAGCTCGTCGTCCGCCAGATCTTCTCCAGCGTCGACGGCCTGAGACAGATCGACGGCTGGGAATCCATGGAGCCGATCGTCCAGGCGGAGGTGCAGCAGCTCCTCGACGTCCAGAGTCACGTCTTCTCGATCTTCGTCACCGCGCGCCGGCGGACCGGCGAGGAGGGCGATGTCGACTTCCGCTGGGACTCCGATGTCGTGGAAGAGGAAGAGGAGATGGGGATGCACCTCGTCCGGACCGTCCGCTGCATCGTGTGGCGACGCCAGAGCGGCAACGACATGGAGATCGTGCCGCTCGAGCACTGGGAGGTCCTCGACTACGTGCCGTACGAGATCCTCGACTTCCCGGACGAGGAGCGGTAGTGGCCCGTAGGAGCCGCGCTCGGGAAGAGGCGCTCTTCGTCGAGGTGTTCCATCACCTCTTCGCCTCCGTCTGCGAGGAGATGGGTGCCGCGCTCATGCGCTCGGCCTTCTCCGCCAACATCAAGGAGCGTCGCGACTTCTCGTGCGCGCTCTTCGACGCCGACGGTCAGATGGTCGCCCAGGCGGCGCACCTCCCCGTGCACCTCGGGGCCGCCCCGCTCTCCGTCGCCGCGGCCATCGAGCGGATCCCGCCCGCGTCCATGAGCCCCGGAGACGCCATCGCGCTCAACGACCCGTACCTCGGGGGAACGCACCTGCCGGACATCACGCTGGTCAGCCCGGTCTTCCTGGCGGGGCGCTCGCGGCCGAGTTTCTACTGCGCCAACCGCGCCCACCACGCGGACGTCGGGGGCGCCCATCCCGGCTCGATGGGGCCGAACTTCGACGTCCACGGTGAAGGCGTGCGCATTCCACCGGTGCTTCTCGTGCGCGCAGGTGAGCCCCAGCGCGACGTGTTCGACCTGCTCCTCGCCAACATGCGAGTTCCCGAGGAACGCGAAGGGGACCTCTTGGCCCAGTGGTCGTCGAACCGCCTCGGCGAGCGTCGCCTGGAAGCGCTGGCGGGCGAGCGGGGAGAGCGCGAGCTCGTCCTGCGCGCCGGCGAGCTGTGCGACTGGACCGAGCGCCTGACGCGCGCCGAGCTGGGCCGCGCTCCCGACGGCCGCGCCACCTTCTCGGACACCCTGGAGACGGGGACGGGACCGGTCACGGTGCACGTCGAGGTCGTCCTCGAGAAGGACACGCTGACCTGCGACTTTCGCGGCACGGACGACCAGTCTCCCGCTCCGGTCAACACGACCCGGGCCGTCGTCCTGTCGGCCGTGACCTACGTCTTGCGCCTGCTCCTTCCCTCGGGAACGCCGACGAACGGAGGGATCCTGCGCTGCGCGCGCGTGCTCACGCGGCCGGGGAGCCTCGTCGACGCGCGCTACCCCGCCTGCGTGGCCGCGGGGAACGTCGAGACGAGTCAGCGCATCGTCGACGTCCTGTTCGGGGCGTTGGCCGAGATCCTGCCCGACCGCGTCCCCGCCGCGAGTGCCGGGACGATGAGCAACCTGACCTTCGGCGGCACGCTGCCGGGTGGTGGTCCCTTCGCGTACTACGAGACGATCGCCGGCGGCGCCGGGGCCGGACCCTACGGCGACGGAGCGCACGCGGTGCAGACGCACATGACGAACACGCGCAACACGCCCATCGAGGCGCTCGAGAGTGCGCTCCCGGTCCGTGTGACGCGCTACACGATCGCGCGCGGGAGCGGCGGGAGGGGGCTCAGACGGGGGGGCGACGGCATCGAGCGGCGACTCGCATTCCTCGCTCCGAGCCACGTGAGCCTCGTTGCCGACCGTCATCGAGCGGGCGCCTGGGGCCTCGCCGGAGGGTGCCCCGGAAGGGTGGGCTCGGCACGGCTCGCGCGAAGCAGCCGGAAGTCGACGAAGCTCGACGGCCACTTCGCGTTCGAGGTCGAAGCCGGGACGGAGCTCTTCCTGACGACGCCGGGCGGCGGCGGGCACGGCGCTGCGCCCCGGACCGGGAGTGGCGGGGGCGGAAAAGCACCTAGGCGCTTGTGACCGCAGGGGGAGCGCGCGAGAATCCCGCGCCGCGTTGCCCGAGTCCCACGGACTTGCCCCGGAGACAGGAGAAGCGATTCCATGCCCACCCTCAGCGTTTTCGGAGCCCAGTGGGGTGACGAGGGCAAGGGCAAGATCATCGACCGCATGGCGCGCGACGCAGACGTCGTCGTGCGCTATCAGGGCGGCGCCAACGCCGGACACACCGTGGTGGTGGGTGGCGACGAGTACATCCTGCACCACATCCCATCCGGGATCCTGCACCCGGGGAAGCTGAACGTGATCGCAGGCGGTGTCGCTGTCGATCCTGCGAAGCTCCTCGACGAGATCGAGCAGTTGCGCGCGCGTGACGTTGCCGTGACCGAGCAGACGCTGCGCGTCTCGGCCCGCGCGCACGTCATCTTCGAGCACCATCGCCGGCTCGATCACATGGCCGAGAAGTTCAAGGGCGAGGGGCGCATCGGAACGACCGGTCGCGGCATCGGGCCGTGCTACGCCGACAAGGCGTCGCGCACCGGGCTCCGCGTCGCTGATCTGCTCGACGGTTCGACGCTCGAGTCGCGACTCCAGGCGACCCTGGCGGAGAAGAACGTGCACTTCGAGCGGGTGCACGGCGAGGAACCGCTGGACCTGGGGCAGGAGATCGAGCGCGCCAGGCAATGGGCGAGCGATCTCGCCCCGTTCGTGTGCGACACCGGTGCGCTCGTTCGAAAGGCGTACCGCGAAGGCCGCACCGTTCTGTTCGAGGCAGCCCAGGGCGTCATGCTCGACGTCGACCACGGGACCTACCCCTTCGTCACCTCCTCCCACACGGGACCGGATGGAATCGCCGCGGGAGTGGGGTTCCCCGTGCGGTCGATCGAGCGCGCCGTCGGGATCGCGAAGGCGTATTGCACACGCGTCGGTGAGGGGCCCTTTCCCACGGAGGACGAAGGCCCCGACGGCGAGCGGTTGCGCGAGGTCGGCTGCGAGTTCGGCTCCACCACGGGGCGCTCGCGTCGCTGCGGCTGGTTCGACGCTGTGGCGATGCGCTACGCGCTCGAGATCTCGGGCGCGGACGCCTGGATCATGACCAAGCTCGACGTCCTCACCGGCCTCTCGGAGGTCAAGGTCGCCGTCGGCTATGTGGTCGGCGGCGTGACGCGCGACTCGTTCCCGGCGGAGCTCGCCGATCTCTCGAGGGTCGAGGTTACCTACGAGTCCCGCCCGGGCTGGACGGAGGACATCACGGGAGTGCGTCGGTTCGAGGACCTGCCCGAGGCTGCGCGCGAGTACGTTCGCTGGCTCGAGGACATGGTCGGGGCGCCGGTCGAGATGCTCTCGGTCGGACCGGAGCGTGACCAGGTCGTTCCCGTTCCCTCGGTCTGACCTCGGCTGGCTTTCACTCGAGGCTTGCTCGATAATGCGCGCCACGGCGTGACCATGGGCGACCACAAGATCGAACGCCCCGACCTCGGCGGTCCGTTCCCCGAGAACATCGCCATCATCATGGACGGGAACGGTCGGTGGGCGCAGAAGCGCAAGCTACGGCGCGTTCTGGGCCACCGTGAGGGCATCGCCTCGGTGCGCGAGATCACCACCGAGTGCGCCAGCATGGGCGTCACGAGCCTGACGCTCTACGCATTCTCGGTGGAGAACTGGAAGCGTCCTTCGCCCGAGGTGCGCTTCCTGATGAAGCTCCTGACGGAGTTCATGGTCGAGGAGCGTCCCACCCTGATGGAGAACGACGTCCAGCTCCGTTGCATCGGTCGGCTCGACGACCTGCCGGCGGATGCGCTGCGCGAGCTGCGCGAGACGGAGGAGCTGACGCGGGGGAACGGCGGCATGCGGTTGCGTCTCGCGCTCTCCTACGGCTCACGCACCGAGCTCGGCGACGCCGTGCGCAGGATGTGCACGGACGCGGTCAGCGGCGGGCTCGATCCCGAGAGCATCGACGAGGACTCGATTCGCGCCTATCTCTACGACCCCGAGACGCCGGATCCGGACCTCCTGATCCGCACCGCCGGGGAGATGCGCATCAGCAACTTCCTCCTCTGGCAGATCTCCTACTCCGAGCTGTTCGTCTCGGACGTCTGCTGGCCGGAGTTTCGCCGCAAGGAGCTGATGGAAGCGATCGCATGCTATGCACGCCGTGTCCGGAAGTTCGGCGGCCTCGTTTCGGACGTCCCTCCCGACCGCAGCACCGAACGGACGGCCTGACCGATGTCGAGCGCAGCTGAGCCCACCAAAGCCGCGCGCATTCGCCAGCGAACCGCGATGGGGGGCTTCCTCGTGGCGGTCCTCGTCGCGCTCCTCTACCTCACCTCCCGGAGCGAGGACGGCGCTCTGCTCGCGCTCGTCGCGATCGTCCTCGTCGTGCTCGCGCTGGTGGAGGTCGTCCGCATGGGATCTCTGCGCGGCCGTGACCTCGAGTGGACCGTGCCGGCCGCTGCCGCGGCGGCCGCGTTCCTCTGCCTCGACTTCGTCGCGCACGCCGCGATCCACCGGATCGCGGGAGCGGGGGCGGTGCGCGCGAGCTACCTCTCGGAGGCCCTGCTCGTCGCGACGTTCGCCGCGGTCGCGACGGTGGGCCTCGGGCTCGCCGCGCGGGGCGGTCTCGACCCGCGCTGGGCGCGGCCGGGCGTCGCGGGGCTGCTGACGCTGCTCGCCTACCTCTGCTCGACCGCCTTCTACGGGGTCTCGCCCGTCGCCCGCGACCTGTTGCTCGCGCTCGTCGCGGCGGGGACCGGCTATGCCGTGTACCAGCTCGAGGGCCGCCGTCCGGTCCAGCTCTTCATCGCCATGGGGCTCGCGGTCTGGATCGCGCTCCCGCTCCCCTGGCTGTGGCACGTGTGGGACCGCTTCGGGGTCTCGGGGCTCGTGTCTCTGATCGCGCTCTCGAAGGTGGGGGACATCGCCGGGTACTACGCCGGCAGCGCGTTCGGCCGGCGGCACCCGTTCCCCAACCTGAGCCCCGGGAAGACGGTCGAGGGCTGTGTCGCCTCGGCGGTCGCCGGCGTCGCCGTGGGGGGCCTGCTGGCCGCGACGGGCGTCCTCCCGCTCGCGGACGGCCGGGGAATCTCCGCCGGGCTCCTGGCGGGCCTCCTGGTGAACCTCGCCGCACAGGCGGGCGATCTGGCGGAGAGCTGGGTCAAGCGCAGCACGGGCGTGAAGGACTCGGGAAGCCTCCTGGGACCCTCCGGGGGGATCCTGGATGCCGTGGACAGCGTCCTGTTCACGGTTCCCGTGGCGATCGTGGCCTGGCCCTTCGTCCTGGGCCTGGGGTAGTCCGAGCGGCCGGGTTTGACGCCGCGGCGTTCGACCGCGATCCTGCTCCCTCCATTCGCGCGCCACGCGAGGCGCCGCCCACCCCCTTGGCCGAGGTCACGATCCCACTGCGCTCCAACGACGAGGCGATCCTCGTCCTGGGACCCTACGACCGCTACGCGAAGCTCCTGCGGCAGTCGCTCGACATCGAGCTGTACACGCGCGGGGGGACGCTGCGGCTGAAGGGCGTCGACGGCGACGTGTGGGAGGCCAAGCGGCGCGTCGAGCACCTGCTCGGAAAGTCGCGCAAGGGCCGCGTGCTCGAGCCCGCCGACATCGAGAGCATCCTGCTCGATACCGGGGGGGCCGACGCGACTTCGTCACGGCCCGATGAGCCCGCGCCCGAACGACGCGCGATGCGGACGTACCCGCCGCCCTCGGGCGAGATCGACGGGCTCCGGACGCGCGCCGTCGAGCCGCGCTCCGAGAACCAGCGCCGCTACCTGGAGGCCGTCGAGAGCTCGAGCCTGGTCTTCGGCCTGGGGGCGGCCGGCACCGGGAAGACCTTCCTCGCGGTCGCCGCGGCGCTGCGTGCGCTTCGCAACGGCGAGTGTCGACGGCTCGTGGTCACGCGACCCGTGGTCGAGGCCGGGGAGCGACTGGGATTCCTGCCCGGAGACCTCCAGGCGAAGCTCAACCCCTACGTGCGCCCGGTCTACGACGCGCTCGGTGAGCTGATGCGCTTCGAGGACGTGCCGCGGCTCGAGGAGGCCGGCGTGATCGAGGTCGCGCCCCTGGCCTACATGCGCGGGCGGACGCTCGCGCACTCGTTCGTCGTGCTGGACGAAGCCCAGAACACGAGCGTATCGCAGATGAAGATGTTCCTCACCCGGCTGGGGGAGGGCTCGCGCATGGTGGTCACGGGCGACCCCACGCAGAGCGACCTGGACCGCGGTGTCCGCAGCGGCCTGCTCGACGCCGTGCGACGGCTACGGGGATTCGACGGCGTGAGCGTCGTCGAGTTCGACACACGAGACATCGTGCGCCACCCGCTCGTCGGAAAGATCGTACGCGCCTACGAGGCATCCTCGCCCGCCGACGCGCGAGGCGAGGAACCGGACTGATGGCACGCATCGGAATCGGACGGAGCCGGAAAGGCCTCCGTCGGATCTCGCCCGAGCGCGCGAAGACGGGCCGGCGCCGCGCGATGCGGCAGTTGCCCGTGACCCAGTCGGGCGAGAAGCTCCTGGTCGCCTTCCTCGCCGGCGCCGCGGCCGTCGTGTGCATCGGATTCGGAGCGGAGCTCACCGGGCGCGGCTGGGTCGGTCTCGCAGCACTCCTCCTGGTGGCGGAGGTGTTCTTCGCCCGCTACCTGCTCGACTTCCGGCCCCATGCACAGGTCAACCTGGGACAGGTCGTCGGGCTCTCCCTGTGCCTGCTGACTCCGCTGGTCGCGGCACAGGTCTTCTTCGCGCTGCTCGAGATCCCCGACCTGACCTACCTGCCCCTGGCGTTCCTGAGCCTCGTGATCGCTCTCGCGTGGTCGCGGACGCTGGCGATCGACTGCACCGTGTTCTCCGGCGGCCTGCTCGGCCTCTTCCTCGTGCTCCGCCCCGAGGTCACGGGAGCCTTCCAGGGCTATGCCGTCTGCCTGGCCGGTGCGTTGACCGCGTGCCTGGCCGCCGAGGGCCTCCGACGGCGAGTGGCGGTCGTTCGAGTGGGACTGGTGGTGGGCCTGGTCCAGGTGCTCGTCCACGGTTCCCTCGTCCTGCTCGAGCCCGCGGCGCGCGGAGGCCCGGACCTCGGACGCGGCATGTTCTTCCTCGCCGTGTCCGGACTCGCCGTTGGCCTGGTCGTCTCCGGTGCGCTGCCGGCGATCGAGCGCCTCTTCGGTGTGACGACGGACGTGAGTCTGCTCGAGCTCGGCAACACCCACGAGCGGCCGCTCCTGCGCAAGCTCCTGCTCGAGGCCCCGGGGACCTTCCACCACTCCTACATCGTCGGCTTGCTCTCCGAAGCGGCGGCCGAGGCCGTGGGGGGGAACGCATTGCTCGCTCGCGTCGGGGCGCTCTATCACGACATCGGCAAGCTCAACAAGCCGGGCTACTTCGCGGAGAACTCGCCCGATGCGCGTGGGCGGCACAAGGGGCTCACGCCCGAGATGAGCACGCTGATCATCTCCAGCCACACTCGCGACGGCGTCGAGCTCGGGACCTACTACGGGTTGCCCCGCACCGTCCTGGCCTTCATGCCCGAGCACCACGGCACCAGCTGCATCGAGTACTTCTTCCACGCCGCCCAGAAGGTGCGCGGCGAGGAGAACGTCAACGAGGAGAGCTTCCGGTATCCGGGACCCCGTCCTCAGACGATCGAGACGGCGATCGTGATGATCGCAGACGCCATCGAGGCGATCAGTCGTCAGATGCCCGACCCCTCGCGTGCGCGCATGCAGTCGATGGTCCACGAGGTCGTCTTGAAGCGCCTGATGGACCGCCAGTTCGACGAGTGCGGCGCGACCCTGCGCGAGCTGCACCTCGTGGAAGAGGCCTGCGTGCGCGTCTTGATGGGCATCTACCACACGCGTCCGACGTTCCCGAAGGGCCGTCCTCACCCGCTCGACCTGTCGCAGCCGCGGGAAGAGCGCGATGCTGCCCGCGAGGAACGAAGCGCGCCCGCGGTACCGCCCGCCGCGACCGGCCAGTGACGGTCGAGATCGCCTGGGAAGTCGCCGAGCGACCGCTCGACGACGAAGCGATCCGCAGCCTCGTCGAGGGGGCCCTCTCACACGGGGGCCAGGCCGGCAGGGACGTCTCCGTGGCGCTGGTGGACGACGCGACCCTGGCTGAGCTCCACGGGCGCTACCTGGACGACCCGTCGCCGACCGATGTGATGAGCTTTCCGCTGGGGGACGGGCCCGGACCGTGGGGCGAGGTCGTCGCGAGCGTCGAGTGCGCGCTGCGCACGGCCGCTGAGCGGGGCGTGGCGGTGTCCGGGGAGCTCGCTCTCTACGTGGTTCACGGGACTCTCCACCTGTGCGGGCTCGAAGACGGGACCGACGCGCAGCGCGAGGGGATGCGCGCCGCCGAAGCAGCCGTGCTCACCGCCCTCGGCTACCGCCGTTGAGCGCCGTGCGCTCGGTCGCGATGTCGATTCGAGGATCGGTTTTTCAATTTTTTTTTGCCGGTTCCTAACGCGCCTTGTCGCTCGGCGGCTGCGCGCGAATTCGCCGCCCATTCGCGGGATGGGCTGCAAATGCGGACAACGGTTTCGCACGCGGAAACGCTTCGTCCCTGTCGCGCGAAGCCTCGCGTCGGGCGGAAGCCTTTGATCCTCGTCTCGCACGAGGTACGAGAGACATCGGCGGCACGCGATGGCAGTTTCCCAGGGAGAGAGCCCAAAGACGCGCGCACACGTGAACGGCAACGGTGCTGCGACCGCGTCGGCGTCGCCCGTGACGCCCAAGACCGCACAGGCACTCCAGACCAACGGCACGCGACACCGCTCCGCCGCGGAGGCCGTGCTCGGCATCGTCTGGGACGCGTACCGGCGCTATCCCTGCGAGGAACACCGCAACCTCCTCGTCCTCGCCTATCAGTCCTACGTCGCCGAGATCGTCCGGCGCTTCGCCAACCGCTTGCCGCGACGTGTGGACCGCGGCGATCTGGAGACGGCCGCCAACGTCGGCCTCATCTCGGCCATCGCCGGCTTCGATCCCTCGCGCGGCGTGCGTTTCGAGTCGTATTGCGAGCGCAGGGTCCGCGGAGCCCTGCTCGACGAGCTGCGCACCCAGGACTGGCTCCCACGCCCGTGGCGCCAGCGCATCGAGCGCCACAAGCGCGTGATCGAGCACCTGCGAGCGGAGACCAACCGGCAGCCCCGGGACGACGAGGTGGCGCGGGCCCTCGACATGACCCTCCAGGAGTACGAGCTCGTCTTCGGAACGGGCCTCCCGGGCGCCCCTGCGGGTTCGGTCGCCGCCTCGGATGGTGGTGGGGACGCCGCCGGTGCCCTCGAAGGGGTGGCCGACACCCGCTCCGACCATCCCGGAGACCAGCTCTCGCGGGACGAGCTCCTGCGCCTCGTGGCCCAGCGGCTCACCGAGCAGGAGTACCGCATCGTGTACCTGAAGTACTGGGAAGAGCTCCCGATGCGGGAGATCGGTCAGCTCACCGGCCTCTCCGAGTCCCGCGTCTGCAAGATCCACTCCCGGCTCCTCGAGCGCCTCAAGGACCGCCTCCGCCGCGACTGACCTCCGCGCCCCGCGCGTCCGATGCGCCCATCGCCCCCCGCGCCCCGCGCCCCCCGCGGCCGAAGGCCGCGCCGGCGCGGAGTCGCGCCGTGCGCCGCAGGCATCCTTGGCGCGCGCTGATGCGCGCCAAGTCAAAAAGGAAAGGAGAGGGCATGGGGGCGAACCCCCATGCCCTCGAGTTCCCGCTCGGGCTTCAATCCGAAGATGAGCCCTGGATCGCTACGCGCCGCTCCAGGGAGAGGCGCGTTCCCCATCGCGATCTGTTCTGTCCCCGTAGGCAGAGAAAGCGGGAGGCGCTTTCGCCGGCAGAGTCCCCACCTTGCCGGCGATCGCGCGGAATCTCCTCCGAGGGCGGCGCGGCCAAGTCCCCACAAGCCGCACACACCCTGCACGTCGGACCCCGGGGGCGGGCTCGGTCCCTGACCGGCCCTGAGCTCTCGGGGTTGATAGGGGCGAACGCCGACAGCGGTCATGGAACGAGGCGTGCCCGACGCGCGGCGCAGTCATTTCGGCCACCGCGTCCTCTCGATAGGCGTGCGCGAGTCTCGTCCTGGTCGAAGTCATTGGCGTTCGCTCGGGAAGCGCAGCCGACCGCGAGAAGGGGGTGACCCGCTCCGGGCCCCGTGGCCCGGAGCGAGGTCTGGGAGGGAAGTCGAGCTTCACACCCAGACGACACCCTTCAGGAGGTGCGGGAACGGTTTCCCTGATTGCCCCTCGGATGACGTCCGCAGTGTGGAACGACGACTTTCGGTAACCCGGCTGTCCCAAGGGATCCGTGGCTTTGCGTCTCAGCCTCGCGGCTGATTTGCCCTTGTCGTGCCATCGTCGGGAGCGCCGGAACCATACCCCCGGCTCCCGGAGAGGCAAATCGGAGCGCGCGAGAATCGGGATCGCGATCGCAAGCCTCCGCCATGCAGCGGTTTGCGCCCGTGAAACCCGTGAGTAAGCTCGAACCCCGTGAAAGGCCTTCCGGAAAGGATGCGCGAACACCTGCGCACACCGCGAAACATCGGCACGGTCGACGATGCGAGCGGACGCGGGTCCGCGGAGAACGCGGCCTGCGGCGATCGCCTGGAGATCTCCGCGCGCGTGGAAGACGGAAGGGTCGCGGAGATCCTCTTCCGGGCGACCGCATGCAGCGCGGTCATCGCCACCGCGTCGCTCGCGACGGAGACCGTGCAAGATCTTCCGGTCGAGGAGGCGCGCGCCCTGGACGTCCTGGAGCTCGTGCGCGAGGCCGGGGGCCTGCCTCCCGGAAAGGGTCACGCCGCGAGCCTCGTGGAGCGCGCTCTGCGCTCTGCGCTGGCCTGAGCGCCGCTCAGGTCCGGAGGGCCCGGTGGACGGCGAGCACGCCGTCCAGGATCGAGCCGAACTCGTCCAGGCGCACCATGTTGGGACCGTCCGAGGGCGAGCTGTCCGGGTCCGGGTGGACCTCGAAGAAGAGCCCGTCGACGTCCCCCGTGGCCACCGCCGCACGCGCCAGGGCCGGGACCAGGGTCCGGTCGCCGCCGCTCTTGTGGCCGCCGGCGCCGGGCTCCTGGACGGAGTGCGTCGCATCGAAGATCACCGGAGCGCCCGTGCGCGCCAGGTGCGCGAAGGAGTTCATGTCCACGACCAGTCGTCCGTACCCGAAGCTGGTGCCGCGCTCCGTGACGAACAGGTGCTCGCCGCCGGCCGCGCGCAGCTTCTCCGCGACGTTGACCATGTCCCACGGCGCCAGGAACTGACCCTTCTTCACGTTGACGGCGCGCCCCGTCTCGCAGGCCGCGACCAGGAGGTCGGTCTGGCGGCACAGGAAGGCCGGGATCTGCAGCACGTCCGCGACCTCGGCGGCTCGCGCGCACTGATCCGGCAGGTGGACGTCGGTCACGATCGGGAGCCCGGTCTCCTCGCGCACCGCGGCCAGCACCTCGAGGCCGCCGTCGATCCCCGGGCCGCGCTCGGAGCGGATGCTCGTCCGGTTGGCCTTGTCGAAGCTGGCCTTGAAGACCAGCGGGAGTCCGCGCGCCTCGGCGACCTCGCGCAGGGCGTGCGCGATCTCCAGCGCGAGCGGCCGCGACTCCACCACACAGGGTCCCGCGAACAGGAACAGTTCGCCGCCGCCGAGAGTACGGCCGCCGACTTCCACGCTGGGGCGATTGCTCACGGGGTCATCCTTGGCTCACGGAACGAGGATCTTGTACTGGACGTCGGAGACGACGAGATCGATCGGCGTCTCGCCCGCAGAGTCTCCGTCGACCTGGACCGGCACCGGCTCGTCCGACGTCACCCGCAGACTGCGTGCGGGGCGCACGAGGCAGGACTTGCCGATGAGCCTGCCGAGGACGCCGCGCACGGCGTGGCCGACGAGTCGAACCGGGCTGGCACCCCGAAAGAGGTACACATCGAACCGCCCGTCGTCCAGCCGACCTTCGGGGGAGAGCTTCAGGAAGCCCCCGTAGTTCGTGATGTTGCTCGCGAGCACCAGGCCGAAGGGTCCTCCCTCGACCGGCTCGCCGTCGATCTCCACCTCGAGCCGGGGCTCGCGATAGCCCGACAGCGCCCGCAGGACGGCCAGAGCGTAGGTGAGCTTGGTGATCGGCCCGTCGCGGCGCGACTCGACGTCGCGCACGGCGATCGCGTCGTACCCGACTCCCACCACGAGGAACGACAGGGTGGCGTTGACGTGTGCGACGTCGATCGCCGTCGTGCGCCCGGCGGCGAAGATCTCGAGTGCTCGGTGGACGTCGCGCGGCAGCGAGAGCTCGGCCGCGAGCACGTTCGCCGTCCCGAGCGGGAGGATCCCCACCGGGACCTCCGGATCGACGAGCCCGTTGAGCACCTCGCCCACGGTGCCGTCGCCGCCGACCGCCACGACCAGGTCGACGTCCCGCTCGAGGGAGCGCAGGAAGTGCCACGCGTCGCCGCGTCCCTCGGTCAGGTGGACGTCGGTCGCCGCACCCAGGCTCTTCAGCCCCTCGGCCAGCTCGCGCGCCGCGGCGCCGCCCTTCCCGCGGCCTGCGATCGGGTTGGCGACGACGATCGCGCGCCGGTAGGGGGCACCGTCTGCGATTCCGTCCTCTTCTGCGATTCCATCCATCGGGCGGCCCGAGCGGCCCAGAGCATAGCGAGCGGGGTGTCCCTGGGTCGCCCGCGCGCCGCGCGCTACGCTCGGCGCAGTCGAACATGTCCCCTTCGAAGCCCGATCCGAACGCACCTTGCACGCTGGTCCTGGGCGGGAGCGGCTTCCTCGGCGCGCACCTCGTGGCCGAGCTCGCGGCGCGCGGCGAACGCGTCGTCTCGGCGTCGCGCGAGCCGGAGGCGGGGCCGGGTGCCGAGCGCGTGGAGACGCGGACCCTGGATCTCGCGCTGGAGGGCGCGGCCGCCGGCCTCCTCGACGAGCTTCGTCCCGACAAGGTCGCGCTCGTCGCGGCGCTCTCGCGCGTGGGAGATTGCGAGCGAGACCCGGAGCTCGCACGGCGCCTCAACACCGAGGTCCCGGCCGAGGTGGCTCTGGCCTGTCGCGCGAGCGGTACGCGTCTCGTCCACGTCTCGACGGACCTCGTCTTCGGGGCGAGTCCGCCGCACAGGCGCCCCATGGCGCATGCGGAGCAGTGGAAGTCCGGACTCGGAGACTTCTCCGGACAGCCCCGCTATTGCGAGGAGGATCCTCCCAGTCCGGCTCACATGTACGGGCGGACGAAGGCCGAGGGCGAAGGAGCCATCCTCGGTGTCTACGCCGAGGCGCTGATCGTGCGGTTGCCGCTCCTCTTCGGCCCGAGCTTCGGGCGTGGCCTGGGTGCCTCGGACTCGCTCCTCGCAGCGCTCGACAGGGGCGAGAGCCCCAACCTCTTCGTCGACGAGTACCGCACGCCGCTCGAGGTCCGGAACGCGGCCAGGGCGCTGTGCGAGCTCCTGCCGAGCTCTCGTTCTGGTCTCTTGCACGTCGCCGGGCCCGACCGCTTGACGCGCCACGAGCTCGGATTCGAGGTCCTGAGGGCGACCGACCCACGCGCGTTCGACCGGGTCGTACCCACCAGTCGGGCGGAGGTGGGGATGGAGGATCGACCCCGCGACACGTCGCTCGACGCCTCGATCGCTCGTGAATGCCTGGCGACCCCGCTCCTAGGCGTTCGCGAAGCGCTCGACCTGGGTTGACGGCCTCGAGACCGGCTGTACGGTTCTCGCTCCGGGCGCCCGCCCGGGAGGAGACCTGCATGGAGACCCGCTACGACCCCGCCCTCTACGAGCAGGACGTCTACGCGACGTGGCTCGAGGCGAACGCCTTCGCCCCCGATCCCGATCCGGCGAAGGAGCCCTTCACGATCATGATCCCGCCGCCCAACGTGACGGGGGTCCTGCACATGGGGCACGCGCTGAACGGGACCGTGCAGGACATCGTCATCCGTCACCGGCGCATGTCGGGTTACTCGGCGCTCTGGGTGCCCGGGACGGACCATGCGGGCATCGCGACCCAGGCCGTGGTCGAGAAGAAGCTCTACCAGGAGCAAGGAACGACGCGCGAGGAGCTCGGGCGCGAGGCCTTCGTGAAGAAGGTGTGGGACTGGAAGGAAGTGCACGGGAACAAGATCCTCGAGCAGTTCCGCCGGCTCGGCTGCTCCTGCGACTGGTCGCGCACGAAGTTCACGCTGGACGAGGACATGTCCCTCGCTGTCCGCGAGGCGTTCGTGCGCCTGTGGAAGAAGGGGCTCGTCTACCGCGGCGCGCGGCTCGTCAACTGGGACTGCGAGCTCCGGACCGCTGTCTCGGACGACGAGATCGAGTACGTCAAGCGCAAGACGAAGCTCTGCTACCTGCGCTATCCGGTGAAGGGTGAAGAGGGGCGCTTCCTCGTGGTTGCGACGACCCGGCCGGAGACGATGCTCGCCGACACGGGTGTGGCCGTGAACCCCGAGGACGAGCGCTACGCGGACCTGGTGGGCAAGACCTGCGTCCTGCCGCTCGTCGGGCGCGAGATCCCGATCGTCGCCGACGAGACCGTGGAGGCCTCGTTCGGAACCGGCGCGGTCAAGGTCACGCCCGGGCACGACCCGGCCGACTACGAGCGCGGTGCGCGGCACGAGCTCCCGATCATCAACATGCTCGAGCGGGACGGCACGTTGAACGAGGAGGCCGGGGACTTCGCCGGTCTCTCGCGCGAGGAGGCTCGCAAGCGCGTGCTCGCCGCGCTCGAGGAGCAGGGGCTCCTCGAGAAGGTCGAGGACTACACGCACAACGTCAACATCAGCGACCGCTCGAAGACCGTGATCGAGCCGATCGTCTCCGAGCAGTGGTTCGTGAAGATGGGGGAGCTGGCCCAGCCCGCGATCGCCGCCGTGAAGAGCGGGGCGCTCGTCTTCCGCCCCGAGCGCTGGACCAAGGTCTACATCGACTGGCTCGAGAACGACCGCGACTGGTGCATCAGCCGTCAGCTCTGGTGGGGGCACCGGATCCCCGTCTGGTACGACGAGGACGGGACGCCGGTCGCCTCCGTCGAGGAGGTCGAGATCGGCGCGGCGCACCCCGAGACGGGGAAGCCCATTGTCCGCCAGGACGACGACGTGCTCGACACCTGGGCCTCCTCGTGGCTGTGGCCCTTCGCCACGCTCGGCTGGCCGGAGCGCACCGCCGATCTCGACCGCTTCTCCCCCACGCAGTTCCTCGCGACGGCGCGCGAGATCATCTACCTGTGGGTCGCCCGCATGATCATGGCGGGCTACGAGTTCATGGACTGGGTCGACGAGGACCGCCGCTGCGCGTTCTCGACCTGCTACATCAACGCGACCGTGCTCGACGGCAAGGGCAAGCGGATGTCGAAGAGCGCCGGCAACGGCATCGACCCGCTAGAGATGGTCGAGAAGTACGGCGCGGACGCAGTGCGCTACAGCCTCGTGATGCTGACCCGCGAGGGCCAGGACGTGAAGCTCTCCGAGGACCGCTTCAAGGAAGGGCGTCGCTTCACGAACAAGGTCTGGAACGCCGCGCGATTCGTGCTGACGAACATGGAAGGGAGCCGGACGGACGGGACCTCCGCCACCGCCGAGCTCCTGGAGGATCGCTGGATCCTCGCTCGCCTGGCGCGCGTCCGGGGGGACGTCTCGAAGGCCCTGGACGAGTACCGCTTCAACGATGCGGCGACCGAGCTCTACCGGTTCGTGTGGAACGACTTCTGCGACTGGTACCTGGAGCTCGCGAAGCCTCGGCTCGAGGAGGGCGAGACGGACTCGGCCCGCGCGGTCCGGGGGACGCTCGTGCGCGTGCTGCGCGACTCCCTGAAGCTCCTCCATCCGTTCGTCCCTTTCCAGACCGAGGTGCTCTGGAAGGCGCTCCACGAGGCGCTCGGCGAGGAGCCGGAGTCCATGCTCGTGAGTGCGACCTGGCCCGACGCGGCCGGGCTCGAGCTCGACGAGGCGGCCGAGCGCGAGATGGACGTCGTGCAGGAGATGGTCCACGCCGTGCGCGCGATCCGCGCACTGACGACGATCGGCGATCGGAAGCCTCTGACGGCAACGGTCGCCGCGCCGCGCGACGTCGAGCGCAAGGCGATCGAGGAGCACGCGGCGAGCATCAAGAGCCTCGCGTTCCTGGAGACGCTCGACGTCCACGCTTCGGCCGAACGACCGGCGGCCTCGGCCGTGGCCGTGGCCAGCGGCGCGGAGGTCTTCGTCCCGCTCGGGGCGGAGGTCGACCTCGTGAAGCTCGGCAAGACGCTCGAGGGGCGCGTCGACAAGCTGAAGAAGGGGATCGGCGCCGTCGAGAAGAAGCTCGGGAACGAGAACTTCGTCTCCCGGGCCGACCCCGAGGTCGTCGAGGCCGAGCGCGCGCGCCGCGAGGAGATGACGCACGAGCTGGATCTGCTCGAGCGCAATCTCCTCGGGCTCTAGCCCGGACTATCCATGACCACGCGGACCGAACACCACGAACGGCCGGCTTCGCCGGCCTTTCGGCCCCTGCCGGCACCTTGCACGCACCGGCGTCCTCGGCGACCCGTCAAGGTCGCCTGCGGGGCCGGCACGCGCAAGGTACCGGCAGGAACCGAATCGAGGCGTCCTGCCTCGCGGCTCATGAATAGTCCGGGCTAGCTGATCCGTCGCGCCGCTATCGGCGCCTGTCGCGGGTGTGGGCGCCGTTGTCGTGCTTCAGCGGGAGCTCGAATAGGAAGCCGCGGTTGCCGGCCGGAACCGCGGCCGACAGCACAAGGAGGTCGTGGGCCTGGATGCCTTCGGACTCGTCGCCCGGGATCTGGGTCGACTTCACCGTCCCTTCCCGCAAGCGGTCGTAGGTGAGGCCGCGCGAAGGCATGCCGACGAGCGGCTTCCCGTTGCCGCTCAGGAACAGGAAGTTCTCGACGTCGGGATCGAGGCCGAGCTCTTCGACCAGGGTGGGCCGTGCGTCGACCTCCTCGCCGTCTTCACCTTCGGTCTTCTCGGCCCTCTTGCGGCTGACGCCGGGGCCGCGCCAGGCCAGGACGTACGTCCCCGGCTCGAGTGCGGGCTCGGTGAGGGGGAGCGTCGTCGAGATGAAGCCCAGGACGAGCGGATCTCCGTCCACCGTGTCCTTGGCGAGCTTCTTGACGTTGCTGCCGCTGATCTCGGAGACGGGCGTGAACAGGAAGTAGTCGTAGTCGGTGATGACCGCGTAGCCGCCCAGTGGGTTGGAGCCGTTCTGGTCTCCGTAGCGCTGGGACGCGGTGCCGCGGCGCGTCTTCCAGCGGTCCATCGACACCGTCAAGGAGAAATCAAAGTCGAGGTCGCCGCGGACGCTGCGGTTGAGGTCGTCCTCGTGGGCGATCCTCGCCATGTCGTAACCGATCCGCGGGGTCGCGGCGCACCGGAATCCGAGCGCGTTCGTTGTCTGGAAGCGCGCTGTGGGCCGTCGCGTCGTCGCGCGTGCCGCCAGGAAGTCGTTGGCGTAGGAGCCGCCGGTGGCCACGTTGACGTTCAGGTCGAAGTCGCACAACAGATCGATGTAGCGCGTGTTGCCCCGTTCCTTGAGCTTGATGCTGTCGGGCTCGTACTTGTCGAACGGAGCGTACGGGCTGTCGGTCCACTCCCATACGTTTCCGGCGAGGTCCAGCACCCCCTCCTCCGACGCGCCGAGCGGTGCACTTCCGACGGGCTGGATGTCGCGCATGCCAGCCTCCTTGGCCTCGATCGTCACCGCCATGATCGGGGCCTTCTCTTGCTTCGCATCGGCCGACGGCCACTCGTTGCCCCAGGGATAGGTGTAGTTGTTCTTGCCGCGAACGGCGCGCTGGAACTCGGCCTCCGTCGGCAGGCGGAGCCCGGTCCAGCGCGCGTAGCCCCGGGCCTGGTCCAGGTCGACGTGCGTGACCGGCAGCGCCTCGCTGCCCTTCGGCAGCTCCCACTCGCTCTCCGCCCAGTTGAGCTTCCACCAGACGTCGCGGTGGAACGGCTCGCGGTCGGGCGGCGTCTCGCCCGCGTCGGTGGCCTCCTTGCGGCGCTTGCCCTGCTCCTGGAGGAAGGCCGCCTGCGCGGCGTCGATTGACTTCTTGCCCCAGTGTTCAGGCGGCTTCGTGTTCGTGTCGGCGACGTACTCGGCGAACTGCTCGTTCGTCACCTCCGTGATCATCAGGAAGAAGTCGTCGAGCTTGACCTGGTGCTCGGGGGTCTCGCCCCAGATGCTGATCTTGCCCGACTCGAGGATCAGCTCTTTCGCGGCGTCCTGGTCGAGCCCGATCTTCACCCGGCCGCCCTTCAGGAAGACCATCCCGGGCGGGGGGACCGGATCGGCGCCGGCGCAGCTGAGAGCGAGGAGGAGCGAGGAGAGAGGTGTCGCGATCACGGCTTGCCTCAGGAGGGGGATTCGGGCCGCTCTTGGGCGGGTCCGGGGGGGTCGTCGGCGAGAGCCCACGCTCTTCTCGATAGCGCGCGGGAAGGGGATTGTTACCGCGCTTCTCGCAGGGCGCAACGAGGGCCGGGAGAGGTCCCCCGCAGCCCGTCCTCGGCAGGCCAGCCCCGGCCGACTACCCTCTCCCTCGTGAGTGCGGAGAAAAACGGCGGTGCAGAGCTCTCCCGGCTCTCGGTCCCCCGGGAGCTGGACGGAGAGCGTCTGGATCGGGCGCTCTCGGCGCTGGTCCCGGACTACTCCCGGGAGCGGCTCAAGGAGCTGATCCGCGCCGGCAGCGTCCGCGTGGGGACCGTCGTGACGCGCAAGCCCTCGCACCTGGTCTCCGACGGAGACTCGATCGACGTGGAGCTCCGCGTGCGCGAACGCTCGCGCCGCGGATCGCATCCCGATGCACACCTCGAGGTGGTCTATTCCGACGACGACGTCGTCGTGGTGGACAAGCCGGCGGGCATGGTCGCGCACGCGGGCGGGCGCGTTCACGAGGGGACGGTCGCCGACCTGTGCGAGGAGCGCTTCGGGCCGCTTCCGCACCTGCAGGGCGAGGACCGACCGGGAATCGTGCACCGCCTCGATCGCGACACGAGCGGTCTCATGGTGGTGGCGCGCACGGAGGCAGCCGGGACAGAGCTCATGCGCCAGTTCCGCGAGCGCGAGGTCGAGAAGAACTACCTCGCCCTCGTCTGGGGCGAGCCGCGCTTCGCGAGCGAATGGATCACCGCGCCGCTCGGGCGTGGGCGCAGCGACAAGATCGCGGTTGCACGCTCCGGCGAGGGGCGAGCCGCCGAGACCTTCTACGAGGTGCGCGAGCGTCTGGGCGGCTTCGCACTGCTCGCGTGCCGCCCCGTGACCGGGAGGACGCACCAGATCCGCGTCCACCTCGCATCGATCGAGCATCCCGTGGTCGGCGACACGCTCTACCGCACGCGCAAGACCGCGTCACGATCGCTGCCGGTCGGCGCGCCGCGACTCTCGCGTCAGGCCCTGCACGCGCACCGCTTGGCGTTCAGCCACCCGTCCACGAAGGAGCGGGTCGAGCTCGTCTCGCCGCTCCCAGTCGACATCGAGGCGCTGCTCGCCTTCCTGCGCGAGCGCACGACTACTTGAGGCGCAGGCGGATCTTCCGCCTCTCCTGCCCGCCGAGCGTCACCGTCTTCTTCGTGCTCCGCCCGTCCGACGCGGTCGCGCGAACGACGTAGGTCCCGGGGGGCAGGGGCCCGACGTTCTTCTCGTCCCTACCGAGCCCGCCGTTGTACTGCTCCATGAGCTCTTCGAGGCCCTGCATGGTGCCGACTTCACGACCCTGGTCGTCGACCACGCTGATCCGCGCGGGGACCAGGTCGCCGCTCTTGTCCTCGAGACTCACGACCAGCATCGTGCCCAGGTCCATGACGAGGTCGACGGTCGCCTCGGAGTCGGACTCGACACGGACCTGGTACTCGCCGGACGTCGCAAAGGTGTCCGAGCGGGCGGCGACCGAGTAGCGTCCGGGGGCGAGGCCCTCGTACTCGAACCGGCCGCCGATGTCGGTCTGCACGAGCGAGAAGACCTCGAGCAGGTTCCCCGTCTCGTCGCGCACGTACACGAAGGCCTCGGCAACGGGCTCGCCTGCGTGGTCGCGGACGATCCCGCGGATCTTGCCCGGGTTGTCGAGCTCGAAGTCGATGCTGCGGACCCACTGGCCCTCCCGGACGTCGACGCTCTGCACGATGCGCCCGCCGGTGGCCTGATCGCCGAACATGCCTCCGAGGATCGAGCCGCCGGCCGCGACGCGGTACGCGCCCGGCCGGAGGAAGAGGAGCTCGTAGTTTCCGTCGTCGTTCGTGGTCGTTTCGGTGTACTGCCCGCCGAACACGGTCCCGAACTCCGCACCGCCGGAAATGTTCAGAGTCACACGCGCGTTCGAGGCCGGCTCGCCGTCCGGCCCGACGACGCGGCCCGAGATCTTCCCGAGCGGCAGCTCGAAGTCGAGCTCGTGAATCTCCGTATCGGGGATGCGGCGGCGGTACTCGATGCTGTGCTGCTCGCCGAGCGCACGCATGTATTGCAGCGTGACGAGGTAGTCCCCCGGCGTCTCGAGGACCGTCTCGTAGCGACCCTCCTCGTCCAGGGTCAGGAGCTTGAGGCTGCTCATCGCCTCGTCCTGAATGGGCACGAAGCTGAGCATGGTATCGGTGACGGGGCGTCCGGCGGCCGTCACCACTCCCTTGACCGTCACCGGATCTTCGGGCGGCGCACCGAGCACGACGTGCTTCTCCTCGCCGTCGGCGAGCTCGACGAACTCCATCTTCAGGGTCTCGAGGATCTCGGCCTGGTTGTAGCCCTGATCACCCACGCGCATGCTCATGACCTGCCACTTGCCGGGCTCGAGGTGTTCGGCCTCGAAGAACCCCTCGGCGTCGGTCTGCAGAGATCGGCGTTGCGCGCCCCCGACGGGCTGGACGAAGACCGACGCCCCGCGATCCGGTTCGCCGTCTTCGTTCAGGACCTCTCCCGTGATCCGGCCGCCGACCCGCAGGACGAGCTCGGCGTCCTGCACGATCTCGCCGGGCTCCAGCTCGTAGGCGAAGGAGTCGCTCCGCGCGTAGCCCTCCTTCGAAGCGCTGACGGTGCCGGTGCCGGGGTCGAGTCCCGTCAGGTCGAATCGCCCGTTCGCGTCGGTGATTGCGCTGGGGCGCTCGATGTCCGCGCCCGTGTTGTTCCGGACGAGGTCGACGATCTCCAGCTCGGGTCCGATTTCGGCCGACGGGACCGGGCGCCCCTCGGGATCGAGCACGACGCCCGATATGGTCACGGGACGCAGGAGCTCGATCTCCATCGTCTCCAGGGTGGGGAGCGTGACCTTGAGTGGATCCGACGGCGCGAAGCCC
>JAJDET010000275.1 GCA_029259655.1 Planctomycetota bacterium | reverse complement strand
CTCTTCATGAAGGACCACGGCGTCATCGACAACTTCCACAAGCTGGATCCGACCGTCGAGAACCTGCCGGCGATCCTCGCCGGCGAGGGCCTCCTCACGGCCGCCTTCGTGAGCGCCGCGAACTTCTCGCCCGGCCGCACGAACTTCGACCGCATGTTCCAGCACTTCGCGCGCAGCAAGGCCTACCACGAGCGGCGCGCCGAGGACGTCAACGCCGACGCGATCCCGTGGCTGAACGAGCACGCCGATCGGGACTTCTTCGCGTGGCTGCACTACTTCGACACGCACATGCCCTACACGCCGCCGCATCCCTGGAACGCGATGTACGACGGGGGCGAGGCGGGCATCCCGGTCGAGCGCCACCTCGACTACAAGGGCAAGGACGACTGGGTCGAGGCGGGTCGCGACGTGCAGCGCTACCGCGACCAGTACCTCGGGGAGGTCAGCTACGTCGACCACGCGTTCGGCGAGCTCGTGCGCACCCTGCGCGCGCTCGGGATCTACGAGCGCGCGCTCGTCGTGGTGATCGCCGACCACGGCGAGAACCTGGGCGAGCACGGGGTCTTCTTCGACCACTCGGGCCTGTACGACGAGACGATCCGCGTCCCGCTGCTCGTGAAGCCGGCGGGGGAGACGCGCGCGGGCGTCGTCGCGGGCCAGGTCTCGACGATCGACCTCTATCCGACGCTGCTCGAGATGCTGGGGCTCCCGGTTCAGGGCGGCGTGCGCGGTCGCAGCGTGGCCGACGCCATCGCGCAGGCGCTCGAGTCCGACGAGCCGATCGACGCCGGGGCGGAACAGGTCTTCAGCGAGCACGCGCACGTCGAGCAGGCCGCGGTGCGCACGCGGACGCACAAGCTCGTGCTCGGACTGGCGGAGGTCTCGTACTTCCCGCGCTACGAGACCTCGGCCGGCAAGGTCGAGCTCTACGACCTCGACCGCGACCCGCGCGAGGTCGAGGACCTCGCGGGCCCGATGGAGGAGGCGCGCGTGGCGGCCCTGCGTCGCGAGCTCGAGGCCTGGCTCGCCGAGCGCCTCGGCCGCGCAGCCGAGCCGATCACGGACGAGGCCTACGTCGAGGCGCTCGAGGCGCTCGGCTACACGCAGTGAGCTAGTCGACGCGCTCGAAGACCTCGATCGGCTCTGCGCCGGAGAGCCAGTGCGAGTAGTGCCCGAGCGGGTCGGGGTTGTTGCTCCACTTCACGTCCTTGATGCCGAGCTCGCGCTCGATCCACGTGCCCTCGGCGAGCACGCGCCGGTAGGGCGCCGGCGGGATGAAGCCGATGTAGCCGAAGCCCTCGAGCAGCCGGTGATCGGCCGAGTGCCGCAGCACGCAGAAGCGCGGCTGCGTGCCCTCGGGGTCCTCGACGCGGAAGCACGGGATGCCGCCCCGGATGGGGTTGTCGAGGTAGAACATGAGCGGCACGTCCTCGTAGTTGATGAGGACCTCGTCCTGCGGCCCGAGGCGCGGGCGCAGGAACTCGACCACCTCGCGGTTGGGGTCGGGCGCGTTCCCGCCGAGGTCCGACGCGATCGCGCGCAGTTCCCAGCGCAGTCCCGTCTCGCGGCTCGGCGGTCCGAACTTCTTCGGGATCACCCAGGTCGCCGGGATCGTGAACCAGGGCGTGAGGATCCCGATCGCGCCGAGGAGGAGCGCCGGGACCGCGCGCCGCGGACGCCACGGCGCGTCGCCCGCGCGTCCGGCCGCGAGCTCGATCACGACCCAGGCCACGACGAGACACGAGAGCGGCGTCAGCCCGACGACGTAGCGGTAGAAGTAGTAGGGGCTGACCGACGTGATCCACAGGAACTGCGCGCCGACGAGCCAGAGCGCGAGCCCGATCACGCGGCGCTCGCCGGGCGGGTGGTGCGAGCTGCGCCAGCGACGCAGGGCCCAGGCGACGAGCGCGATCGCGAACGGGAGCTGGTAGCGGTTCAGGAACGACGCCAGCACGCCGACGCGATGGACCCAGCCCGAGATCGGGTCCTTCAACCGGTCGAACATCTCGTAGTAGAAGACGAAGGGCGCGATGACGGCGCCGATCGCGGCGAAGACGGCCAGCACCTCGACGCGTCCGCGCGATCGGCTGCGCAGCGCGTCGACGCCGAGCACGGCGAGCGCCGGCCAGACCGTGCCGAAGTCGAACTGGAACCAGGTCCAGGCGCTCGCCCCGAAGAGCAGCGCGCCGAAGCGGCGTCCGTCCTGCCAGCGCAGGTAGGACGCGAGCGTCGTCACGAGCAGCAGGCTCGAGGGCGCGTAGAGCCGGCACTGGCGCATGTGCAGGAGCCAGTAGACGTTCCCGAGCAGGAGGGCGACCGCGATGCACGCGACGAGCGGGTCCGCGAAGCGGCGGCGGCAGAGGCGGAAGAACACGACCGATGCCAGGACCGCGCAGAGCGCGAACGGGAGCCGCGCCTGGAACGTGCCCTTGCCGAACGCCGCCATCGAGAGCCCCGCCAGGAGGAACTGTCCGAGCGGCTGTCCGGTCCAGGTCGTGTCGTCCTTGAAGTCGCCCTTCTCGACGTAGTGGCGGAGTGCGACGAAGGGGTCGCCGGTGCGCTCGTCGATGGTCTCGATCTCCATCGGAGTCGAGAAGTCCATCGTGATCAGGTTCACGCCGTCGTAGCCGCGCGGCGCGCCGGTCTCCATCAGGCGCTCGGCCATGACGGCGCAGGCGGCCTCGTCCTGCCACAGGTAGCGGACGCCCAGGTTCCACAGAAGGAGGGCCGCGGCCAGGCCGGCGACGACGAGCGTGGCGGCTCGATCGGTCCCCACGCTAGACTTCATCGCTCGCCGTCACGGGCGCCGAGTCTAGCGCCGGCTCTCCCACTCCATCCCCCCGACCCTCGCCTTCGATGCACCGCACCCTCCTCGTCCTCGCGCTCGCCCTCTCCTCCTGCTCGAGCGACGGCACGGCCACGTCCGCGACTTCCGAGGCCCCGGCGCCGGAGCCGTCGACTCCCGAGGCGCAGGTCGACGCCATGAACGCGGGCATCGAGGCGCTGATGGCGCGGGAGGAGCACGACGCCGAGCTCGTCGTCGTGCAGCACGTGCTGGTCAGCTACGCAGGCGTGCAGGGCTTGAACGCCACGCGCAGCCGGGAGGAGGCGGAGGTCCTCGCGGCGCGCATTCTCGCGGACATCGAGGCCGGGCTCGACTTCGGCGTACTGATGAGGGAGCACTCCGACGATCCGGGCCCCGGCATCTATCCGATGCGGAGCGATGCGAGCCCGAACCACCCTAGGGTCCGCCCCCGGAGCGGCATGGTCCCGGGCTTCGGCGCCGTGGGCTGGCGCCTCCAGGTGGGGGAGGTCGGCGTCGCGCCGCCGCACGACGTGAAGAGCCCCTTCGGCTGGCA
>JAJDET010000274.1 GCA_029259655.1 Planctomycetota bacterium | reverse complement strand
TTTCGGCCCCTGCCGGCACTTTGCACGCACCGGCGTCCTCGACGACCTGTCAAGGTCGCCTGCGGGGCCGGCACGCGCAAAGTACCGGCAGGAACCGAATCGAGGCGTTCTGCCTCGCGGCTCATGAATAGTCCGGGCTAGGACCGAGATTCCATGGGGGTAGCGAAGAGAGCCGGCCGTCTCCTCGTCGCAGTCGCGTCGGGGACCGTCGTCGCGTGTGCGGTGAGCCTGTCCGGTAGCCCGGACGAGGTTCCGCGCGAGCGTGCCGTCGACGAGACGAGCGCCGCCCGCGCCCATCGCGAGGTGCTCGAGGAGACCATGTACCCCTCCGCCAGCGAGTGCCGCGCGTGCCACGAGGAGCACTACCGGGAGTGGGCCGTCTCGCCGCACGCCTATGCCCAGCTCAGCCCCGTGTTCAACGCCATGCACGGGAAGATCCTCAAGGAGCACAACGGCACCTTCGGCGACTTCTGCATCCGCTGCCACACGCCCGTCGGCATGGCGCTGGGGGAGCCGCTCTTCGGGCCGAACGCCGAGCGCGACCCCGTCTCGCTCGAGGGCGTGACCTGCATCGTTTGCCACCGGGTCGACGAGGCGTGGGGGAAGAACAGCGGCCGCAACCCGCTCGTCCAGGGCGACGTGTTCGCCCCCGTCTTTGGGCCGCGGGACGACAGTGAGCTGCGGCGCGTGCTCGAGAACCCCGACGCCTTCGGCCGCGTCGTCACGGAACCCGGCACGCGCGGTCGGAAAGTCCATGCCGAGGCGGTCGAGTTCTCGCCGATCTCGAACCCCGGCTTCTGCGGGCGCTGCCACGACGTGACCTTCGTGAACGGCTTCCGGCTCGAGGAGGCCTTCAGCGAGTACAAGGCGTCCCCGGCGCGCGAGCGCGGCGAGTCGTGCCAGGACTGCCACATGGGGGTCGAGCCGGGCATCGCGTCCGGCTACCGGACCGCGCCCGCGGCCGTCGTCGGCGGCGTCCCGACGAGGCCGCGCAAGCGCACGAACCACATGTTCGTCGGGCCCGACCACTCGGTAGTCCACCCCGGGATCTTCCCCCACGACCCGGCGGCGAAGGAGCTCGCGACGCTCGAGGAGTGGACCCGGTTCGACGTCGAGGCCGGCTGGGGCACCGACGCCTTCGAGGACGCGCTGGACGAAGACCACGAGTTTCCCGACCGCTGGGACTCGATCGACGACCGCTACGAGGCGCGCGAGATCGTCGAGCTCCAGCAAGAGCGCCTGGCCGAGGCCTTCGCGCAGGGCACCGCGCTCCTCCGGCGCGGCTACGAGCTGGGCGAGGTCAGCGCCGTGGTGGAGAAGGACGGCGACCTCGAGCTCGTGGTCGAGGTGGAGAACGGCACCGACGGCCACAACGTCCCCACGGGGTTCATCGCCGAACGACTCGTGTTCCTGCAGGTCACGGTGAAGGACGCCGGCGGCGAGGTCGTGTACCGCTCGGGTGACCTCGACCCCAACGGAGACGTGCGTGACCTCCACTCGCTCTACGTCCACGGCGGGGCGCTCCCGCTCGACGAGGAGCTCTTCAGTCTCCAGTCGAAGTTCGTGCTCAGGAACCTGCGCGGCGGCGAGCGGGAGTCCGTCCTCGCCATCAACGACTCCCCCGACCCGCTGCCCTTCGTGCGGCCGTCGACGAGCTCCGCGGTCCTCACCGGGAAGCCGCGCGGGGCGCGGATCCACAAGCAGTCGATCGAGCCCGGCGGGCGGCGCACGGCGACCTACGAGGTCGACCGGGACGAGCTCACGGGCGAAGGCCCGTACACGGCCGAGATCCGCCTCGTGGCGGGCATGGTCCCGGCCAACCTGATCGCCGAGATCGCCGGGGTGGGCTTCGACTACGGGATGAGCGCGCGCGACGTCGCCGACGCCGTGGTCGCCGGTCACAGGGTCCTGTGGGAGCGCGAGGTCCCCTTCGTCGAGGAGTGAGGCCGCACCCTGTGAGGACTCGAATCGCGCTCACGCTCGCCGCTACGGTGCTGGCCCTGCCGGCGGCGGCGCAGGGCGAGGACGAGCACCGCATCCCGGACGTGGTGCTCCCGCCGCAGGTCGAGTCGATGCCGAACCGGCCCAAGCCACTGCTAGAGCTCGGCGATCCGTTCCTCGGCGCCGGAGCGCTCAACCGCGGCTTCGAGGTCCCGACGGGCGCCGTCCTCCAGCCGTCGTTCCTGCTGTTCGGGACCTACCGCTCGGCGTTCCAGTCGTTCGACGCGGGGCAGACGACCGTCGAGTGGGCGAACCGCCTCGATCTCTTCGGCAACCTCCAGCTCTCGGGGACCGAGCGCGTCCTGGTCGGGATCCGGCCGCTCGACAAGAACGGCGCCTTCTCCCGCTACACGTTCCGTCCGGATCGGCAGCGCGGCGGCCGGAGCGAGTTCAACTCGCGCATCACGACGCTCTTCTTCGAGGGCGACCTGGGCGAGGTCCTCCCGAACCTCGATCCCACCGACAGCAGGACCCTCGACTGGGGCTTCGCGGTCGGCCGCCAGCCGCTCCTGTTCCAGGAAGGCCTGCTCGTCGACGACACGATCGACTCGATCGGCATCACGCGCAACACGCTCCTGCCGTCCGGTACTGCGAATCTGCGGCTGACGGGGCTGTGGGGGTTCGACGACATCGATCGCAACGACAACCGCGAGGACGACTCGGCGCACCTCTTCGGCCTGTTCGCAGAGAGCGACTTCGAGCCGACGACCGTCTCGTTCGACGCGATCTGGATCGACGACACGAACGACCGCTCCGACGCCCTCTACTTCGGTGCGAGCGCGGTCCAGCGCATCGGCCACTGGAACACGGCGTTCCGGGCCGTGGCGTCGGCGCCCTTCCGCGACAAGACGGCTCAGACGGACGGCGGCGTGCTCCTCTTCTCCGAGATCTCGCGGCACGTCCGCCACTCGCGCGACATGGTCTACGCGAACGGATTCGTGGGCATCGAGGAGTTCTCCTCGGCGGCCCGCGGCCCCGACCGCGGCGGTCCGCTCGGGCGGACCGGGATCCTGTTCGAGGCGGTCGGGCTCGGCAGCTACGGGTCAGCCCTCGGAAACCGCGCGGAGCACTCCGCCGGAGGAGCCCTGGGCTGGCAGCTCTTCCTCGACGGCGAGAAGGACGACGACCTCCGCCACCAGCTCGTGCTCGAGGTCGGGGGGCGCTCCGACACGGACGGCCGAAACGCGAGCGCGGCGGCGCTCGGAGCTCGCTACCAGCGCGCCTTCGGCAGGCGCCTCGTCCTGCGCCTCGACGGGTTCTTCTCGGCCCGAGAAAGCGATTCTCCGTCGAGTGGTTTGCGAGCCGAACTCCTGATCAAGTTCTGAGCGGTAGAGTTGAGCGTGGGGAGGACCATCCGGCCCCCACGGAAGACCCCGAGAACCCCGGTCGAGGCACTGTGCCGATGGCCCGGGTACGCCCGGAATCGCTTTCCACCTGCGCTCGAATGTCCCCCGAACGCTTTATCGGGCCCGCCTGGGCCGTGCTCGCCCTCGTCCTCCTCGTAGGTGCCTTGCTCGGAAACCGTGGACCGCGGCAACCCGGAATCCCGGTCAGCGGGCCCGGCTGGAGCGCCGGGGACGTGATCGGGCCCCGCGCGTGCGCGGAGTGCCACGAGGAAGAGGCCGCGGTCTGGCAGGAGAGCGCGCACTACCACGGCAGCATGTCCCTCACGCGCGATCCCCTCGCTCAGGAGATCGCCAGCGCCCTGGGCGTTCGTCGGATCAAGAACGACAGCCGGTGCACCTCGTGCCACTTCACGGTCCTGGTCTCGGAGACCGGTCGGGAGAAGGCGATCTCGGGCGTCTCGTGCGAGTCGTGCCACGGTCCGGCACGCAACTGGGTCGACCTCCACGACGATCTGGGCGGGGCGACCTCGAGCGCCGAGGAACCTCGGGATCACAAGCTCATGCGTCTCCGGGTCTCGGAGCAGGGCGGCATGAACCACGTCGAGTCCGTGCACGGTCTCGCCGAGCGCTGCTACTCCTGCCACGTCATCGACGACGCTGCGCTGGTCGCGGCCGGACACCCGCTCGGCGACGGCTTCGAGCTCCTGCCGTGGCTCAGGGGCGAGGTGCGTCACAACTTCCTGCGCGGCAACGGCAACAACGCCGACGTCAGTATCGATCGCCGGCGCGTGCTGTTCGTGGTGGGGGAGTTGCTCGACCTCGAGCACGCGCTCCGCGGCCTCGCGCGGCAGGGCGGACTCACCGGCGTCTTCGTCGCGCGCGCGCGCGAGGCACGCGACGTGCTCTGTCGGATCCACGAACGCCAACCGATCCCCCAGGTGCGCGGGATTCTGGAGTGCAGCGAGCCGCTCACGACCGAGGACGCGTCCTCGAGCGACCTGACGATCGTCGCGGACGCCGTCAGGAAAGCCGCGGAGCGGTTCGCAGAAGCGTACGACGGGAGCGAGCTCGAGGCCGTCGACGAGCTCATCCCGCTCCGGACCTACTACGGCAACGAGGACAGGTAGGAGGGTCCTCGGTGTCGCGGAGATCCATGCTCTTCCTCCTGGCCGCTTCGGCCGCAGCGGCTCTCTGTCTCCTCGCGTGGCGCACCTCCGCTCAGGGCTCGCTCCAGACGAGCTACTTCCTCACGGGCTGGCTGGCGACTCTCCCGGTCGTCGTCCTGGCCCTGGCCTGGTGGATCGGCGGTCTGGACGACGCGGGCCTCGCGCGTCGGCTGCGGACGCAGCTCTGGCTCGGCCTTGTCCTCGTCGTGCTGTACGCGGCGCACGTCGAGCTCCGCGTCCCCAACGGCGTGATGGAGACGACTCTCTCGCTGCTCTTCGGTGCGACGCTCGTGAGCACGGTCGGCGGCTTCGCGATGGTGGGAACGGGGTCCTTCCAGCGTCGCTGGGCGATCGCCCACGTCGCGCTGGTTCACGGGCTCCTCTCGCTCACCGTCGTCCACGGTGTGCTCATGCACTTCCACGGCGCGCTCGCCGCGCTCGTCGCGACGGTAGGGGGGGACTGAGCCCGTGCGAGCGTTCTCCGACCGCCCGCTTCGAGAGCAGCTCCGGCTGACGGCGCTCGCCGCGAGCGCAACGACCCTCGCGACGGCGACGCTCTTCCTCCTGGGACCGACCGGCCCGGAGGTGGCGGTGCCGGGCCCGCTGGCGTCCGTCCACGCACCGCTCTTCGATCGCTGCGAGGTCTGCCACACGACCGACGCCGGGCTCGTGAAGGGCGCGCTGCACGGGATCGTGGGGGACGAGGACGCGATCGTGCAGAGCGAGAAGTGTCTCGCCTGTCACGCGTTCGGCGACCATGCCCTCAACCCGCACGGGTGGGACTCCGAGACCTGGGAAGCGGTCGGAAATCCGGCCGCTCTCGCCGCGTCGGGCATCCCCGGGGCGAGCGAGGGGCGGTTCACCTGCACGACCTGCCATCACGAGCACCGCGGCCGCGAACGAGCACTCACTCGCGTCGGCGATCGCGAGTGCCAGGCGTGCCACCAGCAGGCCTTCGAGTCGTTCGAGGACGGGCATCCGCGGCTCGGCGCCTATCCCTACGCCGAGGGCGGCACGCGCATCGCCTTCGATCACGCCGAGCACATGACGAACCACTTCCCGGGCGACGCCGCCGCCCCGGAATCGTGCTCCGACTGCCACGTGTCCGATCCGGCCGGCCGCCGCATCCGGGTGCGCGGCTTCGACGTCTCGTGCGCCGATTGCCACGGCGCTGAGATCCGCGGCTCGGGGCAAGTGGACGGCGCCGGAATCCCGTTCCTCTCGCTCCTGTCCCTCGACGTCATGTCGCTCGAGGGCGCCGACCTCCCGCTCGGGGAGTGGCCGTCGGATTCCGGGATCTCGGAGACCGGGCTCTCTCCCTTCCTCGCGCTGCTCCTCTCCGCCGACCCCGCGCTGGTCCCCGACCTCCGCACGCTCGCAGAGCTCGATCCGCTCGACCTCCTCGATGCGACGGAGGAGGAGCTCGCGGCTGTCGCCCGGGTCGCCTGGGGGACGAAGCTCCTCATGCACGACGTCCTGCTGCGCGGTCACGCCGCGCTGCGCGACACGCTCGAGAGGGCGATCGGCCGCGACGTCACCGCAGAGGAGGCCGTGGCTCTTCTGGGCCGGCTCCCGGCCGAGCTCGTGCGCGACGCGATTCGCGACTGGTTCCCGAATCTCGAGCGGGAGGCGAGCCTCTATCGCGACGGAGTGCGCGCCTTCGAACCGGATGCCGGAGGTTCGACGGGTGAGGTCCGCGAGGACGGAGCACGCGAAGCGTGGGTGGCCGGCGGCGGCTGGTACCGGCGCGAGGAGGACTTCACCATCCGCTACCGCCCCGGTGGTCACGCCGACTCGTTCCTCAGGGGCTGGCTGGAGCTCGCCCAGGGTGCGGGCGCTCCCGCGGCCGGGCTCTTCGACACGCTCTCCGATCCGCAGGCGGTGGGGCTCTGCGCCAAGTGTCACGTGCCGGGCGAGGGCGAGCTCTCGTGGACGCAGGTTCCGGTGCGGCGCGCGCTAACGGGGTTCTCGCACGCCCCCCACCTCGTCGGGCTCGGCGCGCAGGGCTGCCTGAGCTGCCACGACGTCGCGGATGCAGGAGCCGCGTCGTCCTCGGGGTTCCTCCCGCTGAAGCACGCGTCGTGTACGGAGTGTCACTCGAGCGAGGGTGCGCGCGCCTCGTGCGTCGACTGCCATTCGTACCACGACCACACGCTCGAGCGCCCGCTCCCGGACACGCCGCTCTCCGTCGAGCTTCCCCCGAGAGAGCCGCTCGCACGAAGTTCCCGCTGACGGCGGCCGTCGCTACAGAACATTCACCGTGAACCGGCGGCGGCGCGGATCGCTACTCTCGTCCCGGTGCAGCGCGTCATGGTCATCGGGAACGGCGGAGGAGGAAAGACGACGCTCGCGCGCGAGCTCGCCGCGGCGCACGGCCTGCCGCTCTTCCACGTCGACTCGTTCCAGTTCCGCCCGGGCTGGGAGCGCACGCCGGTGGAGGAGTGCGACCGGATCCTCGACGGGTTCGCAGCGCAGCGCGAGTGGGTGATCGACGGTTTCGGGAGCCGGCCCTGCATCGAGCGTCGGATGGAGGCGGCCGACACGATCGTGTTCGTCGACTTCCGCCTCGCCGTCCACTACTGGTGGGCGCTCAAGCGACAGTTCGCGAGCGGTCGCCGGCCCAGGTCGGAGCTGCCGCCGGGTTGCCCCGAGAGCTCCGTTCGCCACACGTGCTGGCTCTTCCGGATCATGTGGCGCGTCCACAGGGAGTTCCGGCCGTGGTTCCTCGCGCGGCTCGGCCGGAAGTCCGGAGCGCACGTCCATCGCATCCGCTCGCCGGGGGAATGGCGACGGTTCCTCCGAGAACACGCGGTCGATTCGTGAACCCTCGCCGATCGACACTACGCTGAGCCCATGGTGCGTCCTGACGATGAGCCCCAACTTCTCCTCCCATTCGAGGGCGAGGGCGAGTCTGGCTGCACTTCTCCAGCGGGTGCAAGTCCCGCCCCGGTAGGCGTCGGAGCGCCGGGTAGCAGGCCCCAGGCGTCGGGAGATCGTGATCGAGCGCGTCGAAGTACTGCGCCAGTGGCTGCGTGCCGGTGTGATGGAGGATGGGCGTGTCCAGCGCGCGATGCGGGGCACCCCTCAGGGCGGCGTGATCTCGCCGCTCCTGGCCAACATCTACCTGCATGTGCTCGATGAACGCTGGACGCGGGAACATGCCCACCTGGGCACGCTTGTGCGTTACGCGGACGACTTCGTGGTCATGTGCGACACGGAGGAGTCGTGTGAGCAGGCCGAGCGCGTCGTGCGAGGAATCCTCGGCGAGCTGGGGCTGGAGCTCCACCCGGAGAAGACGAGGCGAGTCGAGCTCAGCGAGGGCCAGCAGGGCTTCGACTTCCTCGGCTGTCACCTGCACAAACGCCTGAGCGGACGGATGTGGGAGCAGTACGGCAAGCGCCGCTACTACCTCCAACGCTGGCCGTCAGCGAAGGCGATGAAACGGGTGCGGATGCGCGTGAAGGAAATCGTCGGCCGGCACCGCAACGGGGTGAAGGACGTCCGGGCCTTGATCCTGGAACTGAACCCACTGCTGCGAGGCTGGGGCGAGTACTTCCGCACCGGGAACGCCGCCAAGAAGTTCAACCAAGTGGACTCTCACGTCTGGCATCGGCTGCATCGCTTCCTCGTGAAGCGGAAGGGTCGACACCTGAAGGCGGGGGAGGCTGCGAAGTGGACGAGTCAATTCTTCTGGAGCCTTGGGCTCCATCGCCTGCGCGGAACCGTGCGCTATCCGGAGGTCGTGTAATGCTGTTGCCCGAGAAGTCACCCGTGAGCCGTGTGGGGGAAAACTGCATGCACGGTTCGAAAGGGGGCCCTACCGTCACTCAGTCTCCTGAGGCCAAGTAGGGTCTACCAATGCCCGTGGTCTTCGACGAGCTCGACTGGTACTCCTCGCCCCTCTATTACGACATCGTCTTCGAGGAGGACACGCGCCTCGAAGGGACGTTCCTCGAGGCGATGTCGGAGCGGTACGCCGGAACCCAGGGTCGACGCGTGCTCGAGCCCGCGTGCGGGAGCGGGCGGCTCGTGGAGGAGCTCGCGCGGCGCGGGTTCCGGGTCCACGGCTTCGATCGGTCGCGGGAGATGCTCGCCTTCGCGCGCGAGAGGCTCGATCGCGAGGGGCTGGACGCCGAGCTCTCGGTCAAGGACATGGAGTCGTTCCGCGTGCGCGGCCGTTTCGATCTGGCGCACTGCATGGTGAGCACGTTCAAGTACCTCCTGACGGAGGAGGACGCGCGCTCCCACCTCGCGTGCGTGGCGCGCTCGCTGGTGCCGGGAGGGCTCTACGTCCTCGGCCTCCACCTCTCCGACTACACCTCCTCGGCGCGCTCGCGCGAGCGCTGGGTGGGCGAGCGCGAGGGGACCCGGGTCGTCTGCAACATCCAGGGCTGGCCGGCGGACCGGCGGAGGCGCACCGAGCGCGTGCGCTCGCGCCTCGTGGTGACGGAGGCGGGTGCGGAGCGCAAGCTCGAGACGAACTGGACGTTTCGGACCTACGACGCCCGCCAGCTGCGCCGGCTCCTGAAATCCGTGCCCGAGCTCGAGCTCGTCAGCGTCTACGACTTCACCTACGACCTCGATCGGGAGCGCGACCTCGACGACGACCAGCTCGATAGCGTTCTCGTCCTTCGGCGGAGGCCCTGACGGGAGGGCCCCGGCGGGCTTCCGCTACCGTCGGTGGTTCTCCCGGGGGCATTTGGTTATAAGCTCCGCCCCCTTCAGGAAGGTTTCGCGCATGGAGTTCTCCACGTCCACCAGCTTCAAGACTCTCGACGACACGGTCTACGTCGGGAACCTCTCGTTCTCGACGACCGTCGAGCAGCTGGAGCAGTTCATGACGTCGAACGGCCGCCAGGTCGCTCGCGCCACGCTCGTCACGAACTACAAGAGCGGTCGCTCGCGCGGCTTCGCCTTCGTTCGCATGACCTCCATGGACGAGGCCGAGGCCGCTCTGGAGCTCGACGGCAACGAGCTCGACGGCCGCAGCATCACGGTCTCGAAAGGCCGCGAGAAGAGCTTGCGCCGCCCCCGGCGCTGATCCTGGCTCGCCCAGGTCTCCGCGGCGCCCCTCACCCCCCCCGGGTGTGCATCTCCAGATGCGGATCGCGCTCGAGCTCCGCACGCTCCGCGAGCGGTGCTCGTAGCACGCGCGCCAGCCGCTCCTCCGCACCGCGATCGGCCCGCCCGGACCAGGTCCGCTCGATTCGAGCCAGGAGCTCTTCCGTCGACTCACCCGTCCGGAGCGGACCGCGCAGGTCGATTCCGAGCTTCGCGTAGAGGCACAGGTACCACATGCCGTCCGCGGTGAGCCGGCTGCGATCGCAGGCGGCGCAGAACGGCTCCGTGGTCGACGCGATGACGCCGAACACCGTGCCGTCGGACAGGCGGTAGCGGTCGGCCGGCGCGCTCGATTCCTCGCGCAGGGGCTCTGCCGCTCCGTACACGGCGGCGATGCGTTCCAGGATCTCCGCTCGCGGCACGACGTCGGAGGCCGACCAGCGCGTCGCTCCTCCCACGTCCATGTACTCGATGAAGCGCACCTCGGCCCCGACCTCCCGGCCGTAGGCGAGGAGGTCGGCGAGCTCGTCCTCGTTCGTCCCGCGGATGACGACGGCATCGATCTTCGTTCCTTCGAATCCCGCTGCGCGGGCGGCCTCGATGCCGTCCAGGACGCGCGCGAGGTCGTCGCGCCGCGTGAGCTCCCGGAAACGGTCCCGGCGGAGCGTGTCCAGGCTGATCGTGACCCGGTGCAAGCCGGCCCGGGCGAGGGCTCCCGCGCACTCGCCGAGCAGGAGACCGTTGGTCGTCATCGCGATGTCGCGCAGCGCCTCGTTCCTCGCCAGGAGCGCCACGAGCCGGTCCACGTCCCGGCGCAAGAGCGGTTCGCCCCCGGTCAGACGCACACGCGTGACCCCGACCGCCGTGAAGACTCCGACGAGCCGTTCGATCTCCTCGAAGTCGAGGAGGTCCCGGCGCGAGAGCCACGTGTAGCTCTCCTCCGGCATGCAGTAGCTGCACCGCAAGTTGCACCGGTCGGTGACGGAGAGACGCAGGTTGTCGAGCGGCCGCTGGAACGTGTCGCGGGGAGCCATTCACCTCCCAGTATGCACGAAACGCGACCCCCCGGGCGCGTGGGGACCGGCGTGGGAGAGGGGCACACGACCGCCCGGGATGTCCGGGTCCAATCCGGGCACGGGCTCGGGCATGCAGGGCTTCCGAGTAGGATCTCGCGGTGGTGTTCGATGCCTACGCTTCGTTCGGGGAGCGCCTGAGGGCGCTGCCGCGGCTCGGCGTCGGGATCTCGACCGAGTTCGGGGCGGGGGGGGAGGGGCTGGACGTCAACGCACTGGCGCGGGAGCATCCCGGGCTCGTCGGCTTCCTCGAGATCGGGGTCGACCTCGATCGGGGCGTCGACGCGGACGGGCGGCGCTGGGTCGCGGAAGGGCGTCCGACGACCTATCACTTCCTCGACGTCAATCTCGAGGAGCGCGAGGACCTGGACGAGGCCTGGTGTGTCGCCTCGGCCGAGCTGGCGCGCGAGATCGGGGCCGCCTGGATGTGCGGTGACGCGGGGCTCTGGCACGTCGGGCCGCGAGATCGCGGGCACGGCGCCCTGCTCCCGCCCGTGCTGCGCGCGGAATCGGCCGTCGAGCTGGCGGAGAACGTGCGCCGCCTGCGCGAGCTCACCGGCCTGGAGGTCCTGCCCGAGAACCCGCCCGCCCACGTCTATCTCGGCGACCTGCACCTGCTCGACTACTTCTCTCGGGTCGCGGACGCGGCCGATTGCGGGCTCCTGCTCGACGTCGCGCACCTCGCCATCTACCAGCGGGCGTCGGGCCACGCGCCGCGAACCGGTCTCGACGGATTCCCTCTCGAGCGGGTCGTCGAGGTCCACGTCGCAGGCGGGACTCCCTTCGAACACGGGGGACGGACCTTCGTCGAGGACGACCACGGGACCGAGCTCTTGCCGGAGACCTGGGAGCTCGCGGCCGAGGTCCTCGAGCGCGCCCCGAACCTGCGGGCCGTGGTCTTCGAGTGCGAGCGCAATCCGGTCGAGCAGGTCCTGCCGGGGTTCGAGCGTCTTCGTGAGCTGTTCGGCGCTCCAGGACCTCCCGCGCCCGACGCTCCGAGGCGCGGGGCGCCGGAGGAACCCGGCCCGCGCTCGGCCGGCGTCGAGCGGCGCCTCCTCCAGCGGACTCTCTTCCGCATGCAGCTCGATCGCTCGTTCGCCGACGCGGTCTTTCGCCGCGACGGTCCTGCCCTCGCCTCGACCGGGCTGGCCGGGGATGCGATCGCAGCGCTTCTCGCTCTCGATCCCCTGGCCGTGGGCGCCGACTGCGGCGGGACGCGGCTCTCGAGGCTCGTGGGCAACGTCGCGACCGAGTTCGCGCGGACCGTGCACGTCGCAGTCGAGCGTCTCGGGCTCGACGACGTCGTGATGGCGTTTCCGGGCTCGGACGAGTTCCACGGCGCGCTCCGCGCGGACGGATCCCTGCCGCTGGCCTTCGCGGACTATCTCGAGCGGCGCATCCAGGGCGCGGATCCCGTCTGCTCTGCCTTCCTCACCGTCGAGTCGGCCCTGGCCCGCGCCCGGCGCGAGCTGCGCGAAGTGCCGTCTCCCGGCGCCGGCGAGGTCGTGATGTCCGGCTCGGCCTGGGTCGTGCGTGTGCCCGCGGGGACCCTCGCCGCCATGGCCGCGCTGGACGAGGACAGCGAGAGGGAGCTCGAACCCAGCGGGGAGGAGACGCTGCTCGTGACCGCTCGGCCGGGGTCCTGGACCGGTGCCCTGCGCGAGGTCCAGGTGGAAGCGGTTTCCGACGGACTGGGAACCCTCCTCGAGTCGGCCCGCGTTCCCCTGGGGGATGCTGGCCGGAAAGAGCTGGCACGTGAGCTCGGCGTCGGCGCGACCGAGCTGGAAGCGCAGGTAGCGGACCTCGTGGCCGAGGGCCTGTTCCAGGTCCGTGCGGTCCCCCGCAATCCCTGCAGTCTGGGATAGGATGTTAACGGGGGAACTGCCTTCTCGGAGCGGTCCGAGGGGTACGGACACATCCGGGGGGAACCTCGGTCCGGGCCCCGCCGTCCGCAACCTGTGATGATGATCCTCGCCGCAGCCTTCGCACTCGCCTCCGAGCTCGCCTCGAGCCGCCCCCAGGCCGGGGCCCCGCTGACCGTGACCGCGGAGACGAAGGAGATCGGCGAATCACTCGACCTGGTCCCCCTGGTCCCGACGCCGGGGCGATCGGGGATCGTGCTGACGCTCCTCGGATCTCCGGCCCCGGGCGCCGTCCAGCTCGAGATCCAGAACACCGGCACGGGCTACGCGGAGACGTTCTACCTCCAGTTCCCCGAGTCGCCCTCGCGCGTCGATAGGTCCCCGGTGCTGGTCGCCTTCCATCAATTCGGCTCCCTCGGCACCGACGTCCTCAACAAGACCAGCTTCGAGCAGGGGTGCTGGGACCGGAACTGGTTCCTGGTCGTCCCGCTCGGCGCCTCGAGCAAGTCCTTCAGCTCGCTGCCCAGCCAGGCCAACACCGAGCTGGTGATCGAGCTCGTCCTGCGGATGCGCGGCCTGGTGGATCCAAACCGGATCTACGGCGTCGGGTTCTCGATGGGCGGCTTGAACGCCATGAACTACGCCGCGCGGCACCTCGACCCGACGCGGCCGATGTTCGCGGCCATCGTCAATCACACGGGGACGACTGCCCTGGCCTATGCCTACGAGGCCGGACCGGGCATCCAGCCCATCCTGAAGTTCTGGTTCGGGGGGGCGCCCGAGGACTTCCCCTTCGAGTACCAGCGCTCCTCCCTCCTGGACGCCTACCTCGAAAGCGGCACGATCCCCGGCGGGACCCTGAACATGATGACGGGGCTCCCCGGCGGCGGGTTTCCCGGCGGCGGTGGAGGTGGGTTCCCCGGTGGAGGGGGAGGCGTCCCCACGGGTCCGCCCGTTCCGCCCCCCGCCCTGACCGTGAACGAGGACACGAGTCTCGCCCTGAACCTGACGCACGTGCCGCTCTACTGCGTCCGGGGCGATTTCGACCCGGTCGAGGACCTGCGGCTGCAGTGGGACGCGCTCGTGGCCTTCATGGCCCCCCGGAACCCCGCACTGCGAGTGGAGACCGTCTCCGGGATCAGCGTGCACGAGTGGCAGACGCTCGACGGGGACGCGGCTCTGGAGTGGCTGTCACACCGGCGGCTGCGGCTCCCGACCGAGGCGAAGACCCTGGTCGACCGCGACGATCGGTACTTCCACTTCTTCGTCGAGCAAGAGCAGGCCGGCCGCTTCTCTCCGATCGACTGGAAGCTCGACCGCCAGGCGAACGCGGCCCACGTCCAGACCGAGAACGTCGATCGGCTGGTCCTGTTCGTGAAGGACGCGGAGCTGCGTCCGGCGCTTCCGATCTCCCTGTTCCTGGACGACGTGGACGACACGCTCGACGAGGTGCGGCTCGCTCAGGTCCCGCGGAAGCCGGAACTCGTCCTTCGCAACGGCATCGTTACGCACGAGTACGAGTACAGCGCCGGCACCCGAACGCTCGTCCTGCCGCAGTCGCGAGCCGCCGGGACCGACCACTGGCGAATCCTCCTCGCCCGTCGCTGAGAGGCCCCACGGGCCCCCCGCGACACGTGCGCGGATTCGCGACCTCCCTCGGGTTGCAAAGGGGGCCTGGATGCTCGAAACTAGGTGTTCCGGCGCGGCATCACCGCCCGTGGCAAGGCGGCTCTCGTGCCCCTTGTTTCAACCTCGAGGAGCAACTGAATGAGACGGAGGACTTGGTGCTGGGGGCTGCTCGCCGCGGCTCTCGTTTGTGGTAGATCCGAAGCGCTCGACGGGCGTCGCCCCGGCAGCGTGCTGATCTACCCGATTCACCGGTCCGGACCGAACTTCACGGTCCTCAGCGTCACGAACACGGCGCTCGAGAAGCCGGGACAGAACAACGTCGGGGGAACGACGAAGATCGCCTGGCGTTACCTGAACGTCACTGCGGGTCCGACTCCGTTCACGCCTCTCGACTGCTCGGTCGTCGAGCGGCTCGAGATCCTCACGCCCGGCGACACGAGCGCCATCATGGCGGGTTGCCAGAACGGCGGAGGCGACAAGGAAGGGTTCGTCCTCATCTCCGCGCTGGATCCGACGGTCTTCAAGAAGGACTGGTCGCACAACTTCCTGATCGGGTCCGAGGTCGTCGTCAACCAGGCCCTGGGCATGTACATGCTCGATGCGGTGCCGTTCACGTCGCCGCAGCCTCGCGGTAGCCACACGGACGACAGGACCGCGTCGCTCAACGGTCCCGGCCTCGGAGACGGGGACCTCGAGATCGACTTCGACGGCATCGAGTACGAGGGCGTGCCGGATCACCTCTTCGGCGACTCGTTCATCGGGGTTTCCGGTTCCTCGCTGACCCTCCTCAACCTCTCCGGCGGGGCCTACTACCGGGCCAGCGTCGAGCTCGACATCTGGAACGACAACGAGCACCCGCTGTCCGCGACCTTCACGTTCCAGTGCTGGATCGAGGAGGAGCTCGCGAACCTGAGTCCGGTCTTCACGCACTCGTACCTGGAGCTCAACACGCCGCACGACCCGAGGGAGCTCGACCTCGACTGCGACGGTGTGGGTGACCTCGAGACCGGCTGGTTCCGCGTCCGCGGGGGCCAGTACTCCTCGGCGGTGGACTCCTGTCTCAACCCGGCCATGCTCGGCGCGCTCACGGCGGGCCCCCAGGCCCTGACGCTCTTCAACGGCGGGCGGCTCCTGTGGGAGTCGGACGAGCTCCAGTTCAACGGCGACTTCTACAAGTTCGCCACCGACGATCCCGAGTGCCCGGAACCGGTCCCGATGGATCCGATCTGCGATCCGGGGCTCCAGTCGATGGACCTCAACGTCAACGAGGTCGCGACCTTCGATGGTTCGAACTCCGTCGACCCGGACGGGTCGATCCAGGAGTTCAGCTGGGACTTCGGCGACGGGGTCTCTGCGCAGACCGCGATCGCGCTGCACAGCTACGCGGCACCGGGTCCCTACATCGCGGTCCTGACCGTGACCGACGACGAGGGCCGCCGGAGCTTCTGCAGCATCAACGTGCTGGTCAACGCGCCGCCCATGTGCGACGCGGGCCCGGACCAGGCCGGTGACCTCGCGAACACCTTCACCTTCGACGGTTCGGGCTCGAGCGACTCGGACGGCTCGATCCTGACCTTCGACTGGAACTTCGGCGACGGGAGCTCGGCGCCGAACGCCGGACCGAGCCCGACCCACAAGTACGCGGCGGCCGGGGTCTACACGGTGACGCTGACCGTCACGGATGACGACGGCGAGTCCACCTCCTGCGACATGGACGTCTCGGTGAACGGCCCGCCGTCTTGCGACGCCGGTCCGCACCAGTCGGGCAACGTGGGGGACCCGCTCACCTTCGACGGGACTGGATCCAGCGACACCGACGGTTCGATCGAGAAGTACGACTGGGTCTTCGGCGACGGCAACTCGGCCAACGACGCGGGTCCGACCCCCGACCACACCTACAACACGGCCGGCGACTTCACCGTGACGCTCACGGTGACCGACGACGACGGCAAGTCGGTCTCCTGCGACACGATGGCTTTCGTGAACGCGTTCCCGCTCTGCGATGCGAACGGTCCGCACGCGGCGAACGTGGGCCAGTCGATCACGTTCGACGGGACGGGCTCGAGCGATCCGGGCGGATCGATCGCGCAGTACGACTGGGACTTCGGCGACGGGACGATGGCGATCGACGCCGGTCCGAGCCCGATGCACTCCTACGCGACGGACGGTGTCTTCGACGTCGACCTTACGATCACGGACGACGACGGTGCGACGAGCACCTGCTCGACGACGGCTGATATCAACGCGTTCCCGCTGTGCGACGCGAACGGCCCGCACGCGGCGAACGTGGGCCAGTCGATCACGTTCGACGGGACGGGTTCGAGCGATCCGGGCGGATCGATCGCGCAGTACGACTGGGACTTCGGCGA
>JAJDET010000273.1 GCA_029259655.1 Planctomycetota bacterium | reverse complement strand
GCACCGCGCGCGCCATCGTCCAGGACGGCTACAAGCTGATCGCGATCGATTCGAACTACGAGGGTCGCGAAGACGAGCAATGGCTCTTCGAGCTGGAGAGCGATCCCGACGAGACCGAGGACTTGACCGGAACGCGGCCGGAGGTCGCTGCGCGTCTGGGGCGGATCCTCGACGAGCGCTTCGACGCCTACCGCGAGTTGGCGCTGGACGAGCCCGAGATCGTGCTCGATCAACTCGATGCGCAGCGTCTGGAAGCCCTGGGCTACGGCGGCAACGACGAATGAGTTCGACCGACGACAAGACCCCGCTGCGCCGGCTCTCGCGCTACGCGCGCAAGCACCGGCGTAGGGTCTGGATCAACGCGACCTTCTCGGTCCTCAACAAGATCTTCGACCTCGCGCCGCCCGGGTTGATCGGGATGGCCGTCGACATCGTGGTCGAGCGCGAGGAATCGCTGCTCGCGCGGATGGGCGTTCCGGACCCGACCCATCAGGTCTGGGTGCTCGCGGGCCTGACGTTCGTGATCTGGGTCCTCGAGTCCGTGTTCGAGTACCTCGAGAAGGTCGGCTGGCGGAACCTCGCTCAGACGCTGCAACACGAGCTGCGGCTCGACGCCTACGGGCGCGTGCAGGACATGGAGCTCGCCTACTTCGAGGACCAGAGCACGGGCGGACTGATGAGCGTCTTGAACGACGACGTCAACCAGCTCGAACGCTTCCTCGACAACGGTGCGAACGATCTGCTGCAAGTCGGGACGACTGTCCTCGTGATCGGCGCGGCGTTCTTCTGGATCGCGCCGGAAGTGGCGTGGATGTCGATGCTCCCGATGCCCTTCATCCTGTGGGGTTCCGTCGCGTACCAGAAGCGGCTCGCGCCGCGTTACGCGCGCGTGCGCGAGGAGGTCGGGCTCCTCAACTCCGACCTCGCGGGACACCTGGGCGGGATCACGACGATCAAGAGCTTCACGGCCGAGGAGCGCGAGCTCGGGCGGATCGGGATGCGGAGCAACGCCTATCGCGAGGCGAACAGCAGCGCGATCACGCTCAGCTCCGCCTTCTCGCCGCTGATCCGCATGGTGGTCCTGGTGGGGTTCACGGCGACGCTCGCTTTCGGCGGCTTCATGGCGCTCCAGGGAGCACTCGCAGTCGGCGCCTACAGCGTGATGGTCTTCCTCACCCAGCGCTTGCTCTGGCCGCTGACCCGGCTGGGCGAGACGTTCGACCTCTACCAGCGGGCGATGGCGTCGACGACGCGCATCCTCGACCTGCTCGACGTGCGGCCGGGGATCGAGGACGGCGGGCGGAAGCTCTCCGAGGACGAGACGCGCGGAACGCTGCGCTTCGAGAGGGTCGGCTTCCGCTACTCCACCGGTGTCGACGTGCTCGAGGGACTCGACCTCGAGATGCCGGCCGGGCGCACGACCGCGTTCGTCGGGCCGACCGGTTCCGGCAAGAGCACGATCGTGAAGCTTCTCCTGCGCTTCTACGACCCCACACAGGGCCGCGTCACGCTCTCGGGGATCGACCTCCGCGAGCTCGACCTCCGGAGCCTGCGCGACGCGATCGGATTCGTGAGCCAGGACGTCTTCCTGTTCCACGGCACGGTCCGCGAGAACATCGTCTACGGCCGTCCGAGCGCGAGCGAGGAGGAGATGGTCGCGGCGGCGAGCACCGCCGAGGCGGACGAGTTCATCCGTGAGCTACCGCAGGGCTACGACACGATCGTCGGCGAGCGCGGGCAGAAGCTCTCGGGCGGTCAGCGCCAGCGGATCTCGATCGCGCGCGCGGTCCTGAAGGACCCGCCGATCCTGATCCTCGACGAGGCGACGTCATCCGTCGACAACGAGACCGAGGCGGCCATCCAGCGCTCACTCGAGAAGCTGTCCGTCGGCCGCACCACGATCGTCATCGCTCACCGCCTTTCGACCGTCCGCAACGCCGACCGCGCCTACGTGCTCGACCGCGGCAAGGTGCTCGAGCGAGGCTCGCACGAAGAGCTCGTGGCGATGAACGGTCTCTACGCCGCACTCTGGCGCGTGCAAACGGGCGAGGGCGTGGGAGCGGGTGCGGCGGGGTAGAGTCACGCACCAGGAAACCGCGCCCCGCGAGGCCGGAGGCCGAGCCCGGCGCGGAGTCGCGCCGTGCTGCCCGCAGGGCATCCTTGGCGCGCGCTGATGCGCGCCAAGTCAACCCGGAAAGAAGACGCACCGGGGAGCACGAAGCACCCCGGCGCGTCCAGGTGACGGGTCTTTAGGCGTCGGTTAGCGCGCCTCCCCGTCCGCCTCCGCGATGAAGGACCAGCACTCCCGCAGATCGGCGGCGCGTCCCCCCAGGACCAGCCGGTCTCTACCCGAGCTGAACAGGGAGGTGCTGGGACCGGCATCAGCGAGCAGAGGTCGCAGAGTGGTCGGAAGTTGCCGCGCGTCGAGCGTCTGGAGCGCGAGCGGCATGATGATCTCGAGCGAGGCGAACCTGGAGAGCTCCTCCGGCGACTCCAACCGGACCGGAAGGCGGCGCAGCATCCTCGATCTCTCGCGAGAGAAGACGCCGAGCAACCGGGGCTCGGAGAAGCACAGGATCGCCGTGGAGAACCCGTGCACGTGCAGGAGCTCGCTGACGAACTCGTGCACCTGATCCCGGGCGACGACATCTCCGGCCGACGCGATGCGGGTCTCCGCGAGCGACTCACGCGCCTTGGCGGTGAGCGACGGGTTCACGTCGGTGATCCGCGAGTAGTCGACGAGCACGTCGAGGAGCGACGGGCTCCCCTCGATCACGAGCGGCCCCGAGGCCTCGGTGAAGAAGTCCGACGGCGAGGGGAACTCGTCCCCCGGGTGATCGGGATTCAGGGATCGCAGGACGGCGATGAGGTCCGCGACCTGCACGCCGGATCCGACGAACACGGCGCGGTCTTCCTCGGCCGTGATCTCGAGGATCCCCTTGCGGGAGAGCGGACGGAGCATCGCGGCGAGCGTGTGCTCCTCGAGGTGGGGAAAGGACTGAGTGATGCTCACCCGGAGCGCCGCGGAGTCTTCGAGCTGATCCCAGCTCTCCACCTGGAAGACGGGCGGGTCGATCCTCGCGTCGCCGGCCCTGTGCACGACGAGCACGCGCGGCGCCTCGACGCGCACGGCCGTCAGTGCGAAGCCCTGCAATGCGAGCAGTCCTTCGACGAGCGGCTGGAGCCGGTCCTCCGGGACGGAGACGTCGGCGAGCAATCCGCACGATGTCGCCTGCAAGGCCTCGGAAGTGGAGCGCTCGTAGGTGACGCTCTGGTCTCCGAGGCTCACGAGCTGCCGCAGGACCTCGTCGAGCATCGCATCCGCCTGCACGGTGACGGTAGGAGCGGGAGCCCGCACGACGTCGGCACCGAGTGCCGGAGGTACGTGCAAGGCGGTGAGAGCGAACAGAGAGGCGGAAACGGGCGCGAGCATGGAAATCCTTCCCTTCCTAGGAGGTGTTCGATGGGGGCGGAAGAGGCCTTCCGTCCGGTGCCCTCGAAAGACGCCGGCCCGCTCGCGGTCTTCCGGCCCGCCGTCGTTTTTGTAGGGCTCGAACGACGTGTAAGCTGTCCGCGCGGATGGGGAACGGCTCGGTGAAACTGCGCTCGGGGAGACTCGAGTTCGTGCTGAAGCGGGACGTTCTGAGCGTGCAGCTCTCGGGGACGTGGACGATCGACGCGGACCTCCCGTCCACCGAGGAGGTGATGCAGAAGGCGAAGGGCCCGGTCCGGCGCATCGCCCTCGACGGAACGAGGATCGAGGAGTGGGACACCATTCTCGTCGCGTTCCTCGTGCGCGTGGTCCAGATGGGTCGCGAGCGCGAGATCGAGACCGACAGGAAGAGGCTTCCCGACGGCGTTCAGAGACTGCTGGACCTCGCCTTCGCGGTCCCCGAGATGGAGACCGGCGGACCGAAGGTGCGACCGCCGCTCCTGGCCCGGATCGGCGGGCAGGCGCTCGACGGGCTGGAAGGCGCGCGAGACATGGTCCGGTTCCTGGGGGAAGCGGCGAAGAGCTTCGGCCGCCTCTTCACCGGCAGGGCGGCGTTTCGGCGCTCGGACCTCTCGCTCGCGATCCAGGAAGCCGGCGCCGAAGCACTCGGTATCGTCAGTCTGATCAGCTTCCTGGTCGGCGTGATCCTCGCCTTCATGGGCGCCATGCAGCTCGAGCTCTTCGGCGCCGAGATCTTCGTGGCCGACCTCGTCGCGGTCGGAATGGCGCGCGAGATGGCGCCCTTGATGACGGGGATCATCATGGCGGGTCGGACCGGCGCGGCCTATGCGGCCCAGCTCGGAACGATGACCGTCAACGAGGAGATCGATGCGCTCCAGACCCTCGGCTTCCGGGCGATGGACTTCCTCGTTCTGCCCCGGATGCTGGCGCTGATGCTGATGATGCCGCTCCTGACGCTGTACTCGAACGTGCTCGGCATCGCCGGCGGCTTCCTGATCGGGACGACCGTGCTGGACATCACCCCGACGCTCTACTGGAACCAGACCGTCAACGCCGTCGAGCTCAGCGCTTTCGCGGTCGGGATCTCGAAGGCGAGCGTGCTGGGCGTGCTCGTGGCTGTCTCCGGCTGCATGCGCGGGATGCAGTGCGGGCGCAGCGCGGCTTCGGTTGGCCTCGCGACGACGTCCGCGGTCGTGACGGCCATCGTCGCCATCGTCGTGTCCGAAGCGGTCTTCGCCGTGGTCTTCGAGGTACTGGGGATCTGAATGGGAGACGACGTCCACATTCGCGTCGACGGGCTGACGATGGCCTACGGCGACTTCGTGATCCAGCGCGACCTGACGTTCGACGTTCGGCGCGGCGACGTGTTCATCATCATGGGCGACTCGGGCTGCGGGAAGAGCACGCTCCTGCGCCACCTGATCGGGCTCAAGTCT
>JAJDET010000272.1 GCA_029259655.1 Planctomycetota bacterium | reverse complement strand
ATGGCGCCCGCTTGCGCTCTCCCCAGATGGGAATCGTCAACTCCCTCCCGGTGTTCTCCGCCCCGCGCGGGGGGGGGGTCGGCGCGGCGCTCCCCGCCGCGAACGCCGACTGGGAGTCCTACCACCACCTGATCGAGTGGGATTGGCTCACCCACGGGCGGCCCGAGGAGGAGGTCTTCCGGGTCTTCGGCTACGTCGTGAACCTGCACTGGTTCGTCAACGACGTCTTCATGGTCTTCTTCTTCGGCATCGCCGCGAAGGAGATCACCGAGGCCACTCTTCCGGGCGGGAGCCTGAACCCGATCAAGAAGGCCATCAACCCGCTCTTCGCGACGATCGGCGGCGTCGTCGGCCCGGTCGGCGTGTTCTTCCTCGGACTGTGGCTCATCGTCGAGTCCGGGTTCGCGCCCGAGGGACACGACTGGAGCGCTCTCCAGCGCGGGTGGGGCGTCCCCACGGCGACCGACATCGCGCTCGCGTGGCTCGTGGCACGCACGGTCTTCGGTGCGCGGCATCCGGCCGTGAACTTCCTGCTCCTCCTGGCCGTCGCGGACGACGCCATCGGGCTCGGAATCATCGCCGTCTTCTACGGCGACCCGAGCCATCCGGCGAAGCCGGTCTTCCTCCTGCTCGTGCTCCTCGGCATGGGGGTCGCGTGGGGGATGCGCCGGATGGGCCAGCAGCGCTGGTGGCCCTACATCTTCGTGGCCGGCCCGATCGCCTGGGTCGGCCTCAACCTCGCCCACCTCCACCCGGCCCTGGCGCTCGTCCCGATCGTCCCCTTCATTCCGGGACCCCGACGCGACACGGGGATGTTCAGCGTCGAGGACGAGGTCAGCGAGGGCGCCGGCGGGCGCGAGCTCACTCGCCACGAGCAACACTCGCCGCTCCACAACTTCGAGCACGACCTCAAGGTCTTCGTCGACTTCGGCCTCTTCTTCTTCGCGTTCACGAACGCCGGCGTGGAGTTCGCCGGGATCGGGTCGATGACCTGGCTGATCCTCGCGTCGCTGGTCATCGGCAAGACGGTCGGGGTCGGCTTCTTCGGCTGGCTCGCGACGAAGCTCGGATTCCCGCTTCCCGATCGCATGGGGATGCGAGAGCTCGCCATGGCGGGCTTCATCGCGGCCCTCGGCCTCACGGTGGCCCTGTTCGTGTGCGGCGCGGCGTTCACCGATCTGGGACTCCAGGGACAGGCGAAGATGGGGGCACTCTTCTCGGGGCTCGTCGGTCTCGTCGCGATCCCCCTCGGACGAGTGCTCATCCGCCGATCCGACCGCTGATCGATCAACCCGGTATCCTGACGCGCCCATGCTGCTCAAGGAGCTGTTCACACCCGCGGACTTCTTCGTCGGGTTCGATCCGCCTGACAAGTGGGATGCGATCTCGAGCCTGATGGACCACCTCGTCGAGGCCAACGGCTGCGAAGCCGAGCTCGCCGTCCGGCTACAGGAGGCTGTGCTCGTCCGCGAGCGCTCCATGTCGACCGGGATGGAGCGCGGCATCGCAATCCCGCACGCGGCCGTGGACGGGATCGAGCGTGTCCTGGCGGCGATCGGGATCGTCTCCCGGGACGGCGGGCTCGGATTCGGGAGCGTCGACGGTGCGCCGACGCGCCTGGTCGTCCTGCTCCTCATCCCGCGCGCGCAGAAGCTCGTGCACATCCGGACGCTCGCAGATGTGGCGCGCGTGCTCGGAAAGGAGTCGGTGCGCCAGGCGCTCCTCGCGGCGACGTCGGGGGAGGAAGCGTGGCACGCCCTGGCGGAGGGCGAGGCGGCGGGGTGAGGTAAGGAGGGGGAGCGTGGTGTCTCGCAGTCGCGTGTCGCGCGCGGCGTGACGTGCCTCGGACGCTCGCGGTGAGTCGTGCGCGGTCCTCCCCGCAGTGCCGTGCTCTCCGCGCACGGGCGGATGCCCGCGCGCGCGAGGAAGGCGCATCAGCGCCGGTCCCTCGTGAGCCGACCGCCCTAGGCGGTGTCGGCGTGTTTCATGAGGTTTCTTCCGCCCGCCGGAGGCATCGCCGCGGGTACCGCGGCTTCACCGGTATGGGGTCGTGGTGCCCTCGGACGGGTTGCTTTCCACGGGTTGCGAGTGTCGGGGAGTCGGAATGCCTTCGCGATGCTTGCGCGGGCTGCGCCGCGCAAGCGAGACGTCGGGAGGCGACGACATGTGCGGGACGTCGGACGGGGACGTCGCAATGCGCACTCGCTCGCGGGCTTCGCCCGACGAGCATCGCGAAGCTGGGGGCCGGAGCGCATGCGGCTCGTCAGCCCTGGTGCGATACGCGACTACGGGCACCACGGCACTCCGCCGAGGATGCGCCGGTACCCGGCGCGATGCCTCCGGCGGGAGGAAGAAACCTGATGAAACACGCCGACACCGCCTAGGGCGGTCGGCTCACGAGGGACCGGCGCTGAGGCGCCTTCCTCGCGCTCGCGGGCATCCGCCCGTGCGCGGAGAGCACGGCACTGCGGGGTGAACCGCGCACGACTCACCGCGAGCGTCCGGGGCTCG
>JAJDET010000271.1 GCA_029259655.1 Planctomycetota bacterium | reverse complement strand
AGATCCTCGACGACCTCGACGAGAACTGAGCCGGTCTCAGCTCGCGGACGGGTCGTCCCCGTCCGCGAGGACGATCGGCGATTCGTCCACCTCGTCCGCGAAGCGAGCGAGAGCCGGGAGGACGAACTCGCGCACGAGGATCACGATCGAGGCCGTGAGCGGGAGTGCGACCAGCACCCCGAACAGCCCCAGCGCGGCGCCGCCGGCGAGCAGGGCGAAGAGCACCACGACCGGGTGCAGCCCGAGCGAGTCGCCCAGGATCTTCGGGATCAGGACGTAGCCCTCCACGACCTCGGCGACGCCGAAGACGATCCCGGTCCGGATCAAGGTCGAGACCAGGGAGTAGTCGAGGGCTCCCAGGAGGAAGGCGAGCACGAACCCGATGAACGGTCCGAAGACCGGGATCAAGGAAAGGAATCCGCTGCCCATCCCGATCAGGAACGGATACTGGATCCCCGCGATCTTCAGGCCCACCGTCATGATCACGCCCTTGATCAGGCAGACCAGGAGCCGCCCGCGGAAGAAGTTCGCGAGAACCTCTCCGATCTGCCCCCCGACGCGCGAGATGTGCGCCCGGTCCCGGTGCGGCAGGTAGCGGCCGACGAACCCGTGCAACCGCCCGAGCTCGAACAAGAGGTAGTAGGTGTAGAGCGGCACGAGCAGCAGCATGCCTCCGATGCCGAAGACGGCCCCGACCAGCCTCCTCAAGGCGTTCCACACGCCGCGCGTCGCGGCGACCCCCATCTGTCCCGCCTCGACCGCCGCCTCGTGGGCAGTCTCCTGGTGCGATTCGTAGAAGGCGACCACGCGCTCTCGAAGCTCCGCCATGAACACGGCCAGGGTGGCCTTCTCGGGTACCAGCTCCTCGTCGACTCCGAAATCGACGAGCGCAACGCGCAGCTCCCCCCACTTGTCCGCGAGGTCCTGACGAATCGTGTCGTCCGTGACGACGTCCGTCACGAGCTGGCTCCCCTGGTACACCACGGTGGTTCCGATCAGGAGGAAGGCGATGCCGCCGACCAGGAACGTCGTGTTGACCGCGGCGCGGTGCGAGAGGCGCCGGCCCTGAATGCGCTGGACGATCGGGTGGAGGATGTAGGCGAGGAGATAGCCCACGAGGAGCGGGTTCAGGACGGGCCGGATCGACCAGGCGAACGCCAGCACGACGAGACCGATGACCGCGAGGGCCAGGTTCCGCTTCGCGCGCGGTAGCCGTTCGAGCATCTAGGGGGCCTCCTCGAGCTCGTCGAGTTTCGGGCGGTAGCCCTGGACGAAGAACTCGTCGAAGTCGAAGTCGTCCGCGAAGTCCTCGATCGTGTCCGACTCCTGTCGGTTGAGCATGCCGGCCTCGACCAGCAGGAACACGATGCGCCCCCAGTCCATGCTCCCGTTGATCCCCCACGACCGCCAGGTCTGCGCCGCGAGGGGACCGAAGATCCGGCTCGCGTACTGGCGCATCCCCTCGAGCAACTCGTTGCCGGTGATGTGCCGCTCGGGACCCTCCGCCTCTTCCTTGCCCGAAACCACGAGCGCGTGCTCGAGCGCCTCGAACAGGAAACGGAAGGCCTCGTGGGAGTAGTGCCCGTCGCGGGCCAGCTTTCGAAAGGTGTCTTCCACCACGTGCATCACCGATTCCGCCCGCCCGGCGAGCCCGACGGACAAGGGGAGCCTACAACGCCCGCCTCCGCCAGAGCCAGCAGGCAGCGCTCGACGGCCACCTCGGGCGTCGCGTTGCCCTCGGCGGCCGAGCGCAGCTCGAGCACGCGCTCGAGGGCGCGGGCCGCTCCGGTCGGCCCGATCCGCGGAACCAGCGCTGCCGCGAGGTCGCCGTGCGCGAGGGACTCCGCGTCGCAGCCCTCCCCGTGGCGGAGCACGTCGAGCAGGATCGCCGCGCCGAGGTCGAGCACCGAGCGCGCCCGCGCGCGAGCCTGCGCAGTCGGCGTGGGGCCCGGGTACTCGCCCTCCACCCCCCACACTGCATGCGCCGCCTCCAGCGGAGGCCCGTCTCCGTTCAGCACACCCGCGATCAGGGAGCGCACGGTCGCCGCGTCCTCGCGGTGGAGTCGCAGCGCTTCGCCGGGCGCGCCGCCCGACCACCTCGCGAGCTCTCCCGGAACGCCGGCGCCACGCAGGAGCTCCGCCGTCTCGTCGCGTGAGATCCGCCCGAACCTCACGCGCGCACAGCGACTCTTGATCGTCGGCAGGAGCTTCCCCGACCGCCCGCTCACCAGGACGAGCAACGTGTTCTCGCCCGGCTCCTCGAGCGTCTTGAGCAGGGCGTTCTGGGCCGGCGCGGCCATCAGGTGTGCTTCCCGCACGAGGACGATCCGCCAGCCCGCCTCCACGGCGAGCAGTCCCAGGAACTCCTGCGCGCTCGTGCCCTCGGAGTCGGCGCCGGAGCGCACGGCGATCCTGTGCACGGGGATGGCGAGCGTGCGCCGCTTCGAGCCCTCCTCGGCGGACTCCTCCTCGGGGTCGATCACGAACAGGTCCGGGTGGTTCCCGCGCCACCCGCCGCTCCCCACGCGCTTGCACGGGGGGCACGAGCCGCACGGCGCTCCGGGTCCCTTCGAGCACAGGAGGCCCGCCGCCAGCCTCAGTGCGGTGGCGAACTTCCCCACGCCTTCGGGGCCCTCGAACAGGAGCGCGTGCGGCAGACGCATCGCACCCGCGGCACTCCAGAGCCCGTCCAGGGTCGGCTCGTGGCCGAACAGACGTTCAGGCACCTGCACTCGACACCTCCCGCCAGACAGCCTCTTCGACCTCGTCGACGGAGCGCTCCCCGTCGAGGCGAACGGTCCCGGGAACGCGCTCCGCGTACTCCGCGAAGCCGCTCGCGACCCGCCCCTGATAGTCGAGTCCGCGCGCCTCGATCCTGTCGGATGCAGGTCCGCGCCGATCGGCGGCCCGGGCCGGTTCGACGTCGAGCACGAGCACGAGGTCCGGCTCCGGCTCCGGCGCCCACTCGGCGAGGAACGAGAGCACGCGCTCCGCCCCCAGCCCTCCGGCGACTCCCTGGTACGCGAAGGTCGACGGGTGGAAGCGCTCGCACACGACGTCGCGTCCGGCCGCGAGCGCGGGCTCGACGACGCGCTCCAGCATGTGACGGCGGGCGGCGGTGACGATCAGGGCCTCGACCTCGGGCGAGAGATCTTCACCTTCGAGCAGCGCCGAGCGCAGCACCTCGCCGAGCGGTGTGCTGCCCGGCTCGCGCAAGTGCAGAGGCGCTCTTCGCTCGGGGGCCTCGCGCGCGAGTCGCGCCACGAGCCGTTCGGCCTGGGTGGACTTCCCGCAGCCGTCGATCCCGTCGATCACGACGAACCTCCCCCGCCGCACTTCTCCCTCGACGCTCACCGAGCCATGGTACCGGGCTCGGGCCCGCGCCCGCTCCGCTACTGCAGCTCTTCCAGCACGTCTCCGGCGGGCTCGCAGTCCGGATCGATCTCCAGCGCCCGCGCTGCGATCCCTCGAGCCTCGTCGGTCCGGTCGAGCGCTAGCAGCGCGCGCGCCTGCAGCCCGAGGAGCAGTGCGCGCTCGCGCGCGCGCTCGTCGACGGCCGCAGCGTTCAGGCCGAGCCCGATCTCGAGCTCGCGCGCACGCTCTTCCTCCCCCAGGTCTCGTCCCGCGAGCTCGGCCTGCGCCCGGGCGTGCTCCTCGGGTGTCACCGGCGCTCCGCGCAGCTTGCCGACGTCGGCATCGAGGTGCGGCGGGACCGCGAGCGCCACACGGAACTCGCGCAGCGCCTCGGCCGGCCTGCCGACGTTCGCGAGGCTCTGTCCCCAGTGCCTGTGCAGGCTGCGCTGGAACGGGTCGATCTCGTTCGCCTCCCGGAAGCGCTCCGCCGCCTCGGCGTGGAGACCGCGCCCGGCCAGCCAGCCGGCGACCTCGAGCCGTGTGCCGAGGTCGCTCGAGTCCCAGTCGAGCCAGCGCTCGCGCGCCGCCATGGCCGCGTCCTTCTCGCCGCGCTGTTCGTGGAGCGCCCAGAGGTTCTTCTCGGCCGCGAGCTGTCCCTCGGGGAAGCCCGGGAAGGCTCGCTCCGCCGCAGTGAAGTGCTCGAGCGCCTCCGCGTCCTCTCCGCCCGCGGCCGCGAGCGTGCCGAGGGCGATCCGCACACGGAAATCCTCGCCGCCGGCCTCGAGCCCGGCGCGCCACAGCTCGACGGCCCCCGCGTCGTCGCCTGCTGCCATCGCCATCTCCCCGCGCAGGAAGAGCGACCGGGGCGTGACGTGCTTCGCGACCAGGCGCAGGGCCT
>JAJDET010000028.1 GCA_029259655.1 Planctomycetota bacterium | reverse complement strand
GAGGTCGAGTACGTCGAGCTGCGCGACCCCACCGAGTGGGCCCGGGGGCCCCTCCAGGGTCCGCTGGGGCCCTCGGGAGAGGTCCGAGCGCTGGTGGCGGCGCGGCTCGGCGGGGTGCGCTTGATCGACAACCTCCGCCTGGACGGAGCGTCGTGAGCGCGGCCGGGGAGATCGCCGTCCGGGCTCCGGCCAAGATCAACCTGTGGCTCGACGTGCTGGGGAAGCGGCCCGACGGATACCACGACGTGGACACGGGCCTGCTCGCGCTCGACCTCGCCGACGAGGTACGGGTGGCGCGGTCGGAGGAGCCGGGCGTGCAGCTCGAGCTCTCGGGGCCCCACGTCTCGGAGGACATCCCGCGCGACGGTCGGAACCTGGCCGCGCGCGCGGCGGAGGTCGTGCTCGCGCACGCCGTCGAACGCGGGCGTCCGAGTTCACGTGGAGAAGAACGTGCCGTCCGGTGCCGGACTCGGCGGCGGAAGTGCGGACGCTTCCGCGGCGCTGGTGGGGACCGCGCGCGCGCTCGAGGTCGAGCTCGCGCCAGAGGATTCCCGATCCTGGCTCTCCGCCCTCGGTTCGGATTGCGTCTTCTTTGTCGACGCTGCCAGGACAGGGTTTGCGCGTTGTTTTGATCGTGGGAATCGCGTCGTCCCGCTTCCGCTCCTCGATCACGGCTGGAGCGTTGCACTCGTGGCGCCGCGCATTCACTGCCGAACCGCGGACGTGTACGCGGCCCTTGGAAGGTCCTTGAGCGGGGGACCGGAGTCCTCTAGCGTTCGAGAAAAGCTGCTTTCTCGCCCTGAGGTCGACGTCCGCGACGGACTTCGCAACTGCCTCGAAGCTGCTGCACTCGAGGCTTTTCCGGCGCTCCTTCCCTGGCGCAACCTCCTCGACGAGAACGGCGCACGCCATTACTGCCTCAGTGGTTCAGGATCGACCTTCTTCGGGCTCTTCCGCGACGTTCGCGATGCTCGGGTCTCCCTCGAGCGTGTCGTGCGCGCCGCCACGGAGAGCGGTCTCGATCTGCGCGGCCACTGGCTCGCCCGGCCCGCAGGGGCCGGTGCCGTCGTCGTCCCCTGCGACTGAGGGCGTCCTCCCCGGACGCCCGGCCGAAGACCCCCCCCGGTCCCCGTCCGTGCCCTTCCACCCCGCATTCGTGCGCGAGCGTGCTCCATGGAACTGACCGAGATCCGGATCAAGCTCATCAGGGACAAGGCCGACAAGCTGCGCGCCTTCGCGAGCATCACCCTCGACCAGACGCTGGTGATCCGGGACCTCAAGATCATCGAGGGCGGCAATGGGCTCTTCGTCGCCATGCCGAGCCGCAAGCTCTGCGACCGCTGCCCGGCCTGCGGCGGAAAGAACCACCTCCGCTCGCGCTTCTGCAACGACTGCGGAGCCCGTCTCCGCGACTACCGGGGGCGCATGGACGAGCGCGGCCGCCCGCGCCTCTACGCGGACATCTCGCACCCGATCAACCAGGACGCCCGGGACTACGTCCAGGGCCGGGTGATCCACGCCTACAAGCACGAGCTCGATCGCTCGAAGCAGGACGGGTACGTCGCCACGACCTTCGACGACCTCGACTACGAGTACTACGACCAGACCGAAGCGGACGTCTGAGCGCGGCTCCGTACCGCACGTAGAATCTCCCGCGTGGAAGACGTCGACATCGCCGTCGTGGGACTCGGGGCGGTCGGGACCGCGCTCGCGCGCGCGATCGAGCGCGACGGGTCCCAGAGGTCACTGACCCTCTACTCGCGACGCCCGGCGGCAGCACGCCGGCTGGGGGACGAGCTCGGCCGGGCCACCGTCACCGCCGATCTCGCCGAAGTCGCCGGCGCTGCGAACCTCGTGATCCTGTGCGCGCGCGACGACGAGCTTGCCGACCGCGCGCAGGACCTGGCCGACGCGGCCACACCCGCGACGAACGCGGTCCTCTTGCACACGTCCGGCTTCTTCGGCGCGGACGTCCTGGCTCCTGCCGCACGCGCCGGCTGGCAGACGGGTGCGATGCACCCGCTGCATTCGTTCCGCGGAGCTTCCGGCCACGACCTCGACCGGACCTCGTTCACCATCGAGGGCACGGGCCGCGCATCGGTCCTCGCGCATCAGCTGGTCCGCGCGCTCGGCGGAAAGTCGCTCGAGCTGCGCGACGGCCCGGCGAGCCGCGCGCGGTACCACGCGGCCGCGGTCCTGCTCTCGAACGGCCTCGTCGCTCTCTTCGACACCGCCTCCGAGGTCTTCGGAGCCGCGGTCGAGGGGTCGGAGGACGCGCGGCGGGAGGCGCTGTGGAACCTGCTCGTCCCCGGTTCCGTGGAGGGCCTGCTCACGGGCCCGGCCGAGGACGCTCTGACCGGTCCGATCTCGCGCGGAGACGCGAGCGTCGTCTCCGGACACCTTCGGGCCCTCGCCGGCGAGCCGGAGCTCTCCGAGCTCTACCGACGGCTCTCGCTTCGCATGGTCGAGATCGCCCGTCGAGGCGACCGCGCGAAGCCTGCGGACCTCGACACCATCGCCGAGCTGCTTTCGCGACCTCCTCCCACCGCGTAGCCTCCGCGGCATGGCCGTCGTCGTCTCTCACATCGGGTCGGATTTCGATTCGCTCGCCGCGCACGCCATCCGTCAGGCTCCGCTGGCCGACGTGATCGAGGTGCGCCTCGACCGGATCGGGAATCCGGGCGTGGACGCGCTGGGTGCTCTCGTGCGCGAGGCCGGGAAACCCCTCATCGTGACGGTGGGGCGCGAGGACGCCTACGGCGAGTTCGCGGGTACCGACGACGAGCACCTCGAGATCCTGCACGCCGCGGCCGAGGCCGGCGCGGGCTTCGTCGACGTCCCGTGGTATCTCTCGCTCGAGCTCGGCGAGGTGGCGGGCAAGTGCCACCGGATCGTCTCCCGTCACGATACCGAGTGCGTGCCCGAGGACCTGGACGGCATGCTCGAGGAGGTGCGCGAGATCCTCTACGAGGGCGACCTGATCAAGCTCGTCGGTCACGCGCACTCGACCGAGGACGGGTTGCGCATGTTGCGCTTCGTGCGGCGGATCGGCGGCGGGCTGATCGGTTTCTGCGCCGGCGAAGCGGGCAGCTTCACGCGCGTGCTCGCACCCGTGTTCGGCTCGCCCTTCACCTACGCGGCGGCGGCGGCTCTCGACGGCGAGGCGGCCGAACCGACGGCGCCCGGTCAGATCCGCGCCAACGATCTCCGCGGCGTTCTCCCGCCCGGCGGCGTCACCCAGGAGACCTCGATCCTGGGCGTGGTCGGGAATCCCGTGGGCCACTCGTTCTCGCCCTGGGTGCACGGGATGATGCTCAAGGCCGCCAAGCTCGACGCCGTGTACGTGGCGTTCGAGCCGACCGACTTCGCCGCCTTCCTCGCGCTCGCGGACGACGAGAACTTCCGCGGCTTCTCCGTCACGGCGCCGTTCAAGGAGGCCGCCTTCGCGGCCGGGGCGTCGTCCGACGCGGCGTCGCGGCGAGCCCGGGCTTCGAACACGCTCGTGCGCGAGGGCGACGGGTGGCGCGCGGCGAACACCGACGTGCCGGCGGTGCGCGAGACGCTCGAGACCGCCTTCCGCCACCACGGCAACGTGACCGGACGGCCGGTCGCGCTCCCGGTCTCCCACACGCTCGTGCTCGGCTGCGGCGGCGCCGCGCGGGCGGCCGCGATCGCGGTCTCCGAGGGGAACGGCAGCGTCACCGTGGCCGGTCGCGATCCGGCCAAGGCCGAGGCGCTGGCGAAGGAGGTCGGCTGCGCCTGGATCGGCTGGGACGGGATCGAGGCCTGCAACCACGACTGCCTCGTGAACGCGACCCCGGTCGGCTCCCGCGCCATGCCGGGAGAGAGCCCCGTGCCCGAGGAGTGGATCCGGCCGGGGACGCTCGTGCTCGACTGCGTCTACCGGCCGATCCGGACCCCGTTCCTGATCGCGGCGAAGGCCCGCGGTTGCACCGCCATCCCGGGCGGGGAGTGGTTCGTCCGCCAGGCCCGGGAGCAGTTCCGGCTGTTCACCCGGACCGAGCCCGACGAGGACCTCCTGCGCGCCGCCTTCGAGAGCGCGCTGGCCGCGGAGGGCCGCGAGGACTGAGCCGGGTCGTCGCGCTGATCGGGCTCCGCTGCACGGGGAAGACTACCGTGGGGGAGCTCCTCGCCGAGCGGCTCGGCCTCGCCTTCCGCGACACCGATCGGCTGCTCGCCGAGCGCGAGGGCAGCGGGAGGAGCGCCGGCGAGCTCCTCGGTGCACTCGGCGAGAAGGCCTTTCGCGATCTCGAGGAGGCCGCGCTGGACGAGGCGCTCCTGGATCAGGGCGTGGTCGCCACGGGCGGCGGGGCCGTCGAGCGCGAGGGCTCACGGGCGCGGCTCGCCGAACGCGCCGTCTGCGTCTGGCTCCGCGCCGATCCGGCGATCCTCGCCGCGCGGCTCGAGCGTGACGCCGCCGTCCGGCCGGCGCTCCTGGGTGAGGACGCCGGAGCCGAGCTCGTCGTGCTCGACCGCCGCCGCGCGCCGCACTTCGCCGAGCTCGCGGAGCTCACCTTCGACTCGGGTCGGTGCGATCCGTGTGAGATCGTGCGCGAGATCGAAGGCGAGCTACGGAAGCGCGGCCTCGTTTGACGAGCGAGAGTGTGGAGGAGCGGTCGTGCTCTCCTCCGACCGCTGGTAAGATTCATCTAGATGCCTTTTTCGATCAGGGTTTGGCTCGTCTCGGTCCTCCTCGGATCGGGGCTCGCCGGGCCTGGGAGCGCCTCCCTCCAGGACGGCGGCGCGCCGATCGAGAGCACCGCGCGCGCTGACCGCGTCGAGTCGGGCCTGCCGGACATCGATCTCCTGCTCCTGGCCGGCCGACCCGTTCCGCCCGGCCTGACGGCCACCCGGGCCCGGGAGCGAGCGGGTGAGCGCACCGACGCCGTCGCGCGGCTCGAGGAGCGCACGGCGCCCGGGAGCCCCGAGCGCGAGGCGTGGATCGCGGCGCTCGGTCGCGCGCTCGAGTGGCCGGCGATCGACCTCGAGCTGTGGTCCGCTGCGGCACGCGCGGTGGGCGAAGTGGGGCTCTACGAGCTCGATCACGCGGTCGTCTCCGGCCTCTCGGAGGGCGGGGCGATCGGCAGCGCGGCGAGCGATGCGCTCTTCGCGCTCTACGGTGTGCGGCCGGTCGCGGGTGAGCCGTTCCGGCGCCCGTTCAGGCCGAGCGACGGAACCGCTTTCCTGCTCGAGAAGCTGCGCGAGAGCGAAGGGCGCGAGCGCGCGGCGAAGATCGCGCTCTTCGCGGGCGACGGTGACCGGGCGCTGGCGGCGCTCGACAGCGAGATCGC
>JAJDET010000270.1 GCA_029259655.1 Planctomycetota bacterium | reverse complement strand
GAACGGCCGGCTGCGCCGGCCTCTCGGCTCCTGCCGGCACTTTGCGCGCACCGGCGTCCTCGACGACCTGTTCAAGGTCGACTGCGGGGCCGGCACGCGCAAAGCACCAGCAGAAACCGACTCGAGGCGTTCTGGCTCACGCCCCGTGAGGGATGCGGGCTAGAGGTCCGGCCGAAGAGCAGGACCTCGCCGAGGCCGAAGGCCGAGCCCGGCGCGGAGTCGCGCCGTAGCTGCCCGCAGGGCATCCTTGGCGCGCGCTGATGCGCGCCAAGTCACAAGGCCGACTTGTCGGCCGCGCTCCTAGAACCCGGCGTAGGTGAGCGTGAGCTCCGGGATCTGCGGGTCGTCCAGTGCGAGCCGGATGGCGCCCGAGAAGCGCTCCTCTTCGATACCCGGCAGTGCGGAGACCTCGATGGTCCAGTGGGCGCTCTTTCCGCGCGAGTCGGGTTCGACGGGAGCGAACTCCACCGCGATGCGGTCGGCCACTTTCCCTTCGACGGTCGCCGAGAGCAGGATGAAGCGCCTGCCGGGGACGTTGGAGATCAGTTTCGAGGACATCGTCGCGCCGCCGTCGGACTGGAACTCTCGCAGGATGACACGCTCGGGTCTCAGCTCCAGGTCGGGCCGGACGAGCCCGCTCACCTGGACCGAATAGGGACGCGAGGGCTCACCGTCGGGGGTCACCGTGAGCAGCTCGACCGTCGCGTTGATCGGGCCGATGGCGAGCGGAGGAAGCGCCTCCACCTCGACGCGCCAGACGGCGTTCCCCGTGGCTTCCTCTTCCACGACCGAGGCCGTGAATCCCTCCGTGACGATTCCCAACCCGGCGATCCGGTTGCCCGAGTCTCCGTACTGGATGATGCGGCCATTCCCCCGACCACCGACGCTCTCGGCGATCTTGCCGACGTTGACCTTCTCGTTCTCGGTCCGGAAGGACTGTTGCGTGACGATCGAACACTCGAGGGTCAGGAACGGATCGACCGCGGAGTCGGTCGTGATGCGGACGCTGAGGAGCTTGCGAGCGTTGATCTGCCGGATGCGTCCGGTGTCGATCCGAACCTGCAGGTCGGCGATCGCCCCGGGCGGAAGGACGAGGATCTCCGGCTCGGCCGTCGGACGTCCCAGGACCACGTTCCCGTCGGCCGCGCGGTAGCTGATGGCCGGGACCGTGCAGCCGCAGCTGGGAGTCATCCGGGTGATGGTGAGCGGAACGGGGTCGGTGTTCTCGAGCCGGAAGACGTGGCTGACCACGTCGCCCTGGGGAACGGCGCCGAAGTCGTGGAAGTACGAGCGCACCTGCCCGGGGGCGTCGTCATGGTCGTGGTCGTGCTCCGACACCTCGATCTCGAGGTCGGCCGGTCGGGTTCCGTCGTCCACGGCGACCAGGCCGCGTCCGGTGGGCGCCCCTTCTGCGCAGGCGAGGAGGAGGGCCGGGCCGGCCAGGAGCAGGGCTCCGGCGAGGCGGGCCGAGCCCCGTGGGCGACCCTGCGTGGTCTCCGGGACGGGTGCGAAGCGGGAGACGAGGCCCTGGAAACCGGGAATGATGCTCATGATCGGGTGGTGGCACTCCGTAGGGTGGGAATTGCGTTGGTTCCACCAACGGGTAGCATAGATTGAAGGGCACTTTCGGCTGACCGAGGCCGTCTCCACAAGAGAGACTACCTGCCCGGCCCTCCCAGGGGGCACCGACCCTCTCGACTCCCCCGATCCACGATCATGAAGCGACGCGACAAGCTGGTGCTCACCGGAATCGCCGCCCTCCTCGCGGGGCTCGGCGCCGCGGCCACACTCCTGACCGAGCCCGACTCGGCCGACAAGGCGAGCGTGGCCCAACCCCAGGGCGGGGTCCGGATCAAGAACTACGAGGCGGTCAAGCAAGAGGTTCTCCGAAAGCTGGCCATCGCTCCCGGGGGAGAGGAGATCCCGCAGGAGATCAAGGAGGCCGAGAACTACCTCCTGGATCGGTGGGGTCACATGGAAGACGCCGGACTGACCGCGCCCGGGATCATGCCCGAGGGGCAGATGTACTTCCAGAACCGCCGGGTCATCCGCGGGATGCGGGGGAACGGGAAGCCTGTCTACGCCAAGGCCTTCCTGCGGCCCCAGGTCTTCCACGGCCCCATGCTGAAGCCGAACAGCAGCTTCAACAAGATGGTCGCTCCTCCCCCGCGCGCCACCAAGACGCTGGGTGACGACAAGACCAACAAGAAGGGCAATCGCCTCACGAGAACGGCCCGTCGTACCGGAGAGGCTCCCGGTCCCGTTGCGGCCAGGTACGACGACGCGATCGGCGGCCCGCTGGACGCCCAGTCCGGTGCGCGCTTCCGCAAGCGCGGCGAAGGCGCGAAGTAGAAGGTAGGAGCCGGACGGTCCGCGACGAGCCCGACGCGGGTCGGCCTGTGCCGGCACCGGTCGAGGCGACCAAGGAGGGGTGAGATGGAGTCGACGAGAACGGACGAGTCGGTCTGGCGTGCGGTTGCAGCGGAGGGGGCGCGTCAGGAGCGCCAGCTCGAGCTGATCGCGTCCGAGAACCACACCTCCCCGGAGGTCATGGCGGCGATGGGAACCGTCCTGACCAACAAGTACGCGGAGGGCTATCCGGGACGTCGCTACTACGGCGGGTGCGAGCACGTCGACGACGTCGAGGAGCTCTGTCGTGCGCGGGCCATCGAGCTCTTCGGCTCGGAGCGCGCCAACGCCCAGCCCCACAGCGGTACCCAGGCGAACATCGCCGCGCTGATGGCCCTGGCCGAGCCGGGTGATCGCGTGCTCGGCATGTCACTCGACCATGGGGGCCACCTGTCCCACGGGCACCCGAAGAACTTCTCGGGGATCTTCTACGAGTTCGCCTCCTACGGTGTGGATCGGGAGACGGAGCTCATCGACATGGACCGTGTCCGGGAGCAGGCGCTCGAGTTCAAACCGAAGGTCCTCCTGGCCGGCGCCTCGGCCTACTCGCGGACGATCGATTTCGAGGCGTTCGCCTCGATCGCAGCCGACTGCGGTGCCCACCTGATGGTGGACATGGCCCACATCGCCGGGCTCGTCGCCGCCGGTGTACACCCGAGCCCCGTTCCCCATGCCGCCGTCACGACGATGACCACGCACAAGACCCTGCGCGGACCGCGCGGAGGCCTGATCGTCTGTGGTGCGGACTGGATCAAGCGGATCAACAGCACGGTCTTCCCCGGTGGGCAGGGCGGGCCCTTGATGCACGTGATCGCCGCCAAGGCGATCGCACTCGGAGAGGCGCTGCGCCCCGACTTCAGCGAGTACGGGCGTGCCGTCGTCGAGAACGCTCGCGTGCTCGCGGAGACCCTGATCGAGCGCGGTCTCCGGATCGTTTCGCGCGGGACCGACAATCACATGATGCTGCTCGACGTGTCCGCTCGCGGGCTGACCGGTGCGGACGCGGAGAACGCGCTCCACGCCGTCGACATCACCGTGAACAAGAACCTGATCCCCTACGACGAACAGCCGCCGATGAAGGCCTCGGGTGTCCGGATCGGGACCGCCGCGATCACCACGCGAGGAATGGGCGTGAGCGAGATGACTCGCCTCGGAGGCTGGATCGCGGACGTGCTCGAGGCGCCCGGGGACGACGGAGTGCGGGCGCGCGTGCTCGGCGAGGTGGCGGAGGTCGCGGGCTCCTTCCCGATCTACCAGACGGCGACCGCGACGAGCTGACACGTCCTAGAATCTAGGCGACGTCTTTGCGGATGTAGCCGAGCTCGAGCACGATCTGGAAGATCTCGCTCCAGTTGGGGAAGAGACGCTCGTTCTTCTCCTTGTAGCCCTCCACGGCGGACTCCAGGCCCGCGATTGGCTTCTCGTCCGTCTGGCCGGGCAGGTAGCCGAGCATGTCGAGAATCTCGAGGACGTGCTCCAGGGTCAGGAACGAGATCATGTGCGATCGCTTGTAGTCGTCGATCGCGGAGATGAACTCGAACGTGTCCTGGGTGAGCTCGTCGGGGCGAGGGACGCGGGTCCGTTGGGGGGACTTCTTGGGCTTGTCGTCGGCCATCTTCGGTGCAGTTCCTCTGGTGCTTGCCAGGACGTTCGGACCTCGGAGCAGCTCGGCTTGACCCGAACCCTCGTCCTGAGCAGGGGGTGGGAAGGGGTTTCCCGCTCAGTCCCTGCTCGTCACCGGAGGCGGGTGGGGGCCGAGGCCCCAGGGGTTCGAGAATCCCGGCGAGCTTCCCGCGTCCGTGTAGCCGAGCGCCGACAGTTCGTCCTCGAAGATCTCGCGCACGCGGGTCGAGCGCTCCTCGTCCGGTGAGCGTTCGAAAGTCTCCCAGCGCGCGCGCAGTCGACGCAACTCGTCGTCGAGTGCTCGCACCGCTGCCGCCACGTCCGGGTCCAGAGGGTCCGACCGGGGTTGCAGCTCGCGGGGGTCGGACCCGAGATCGAAGTAGGCGAGCTCCCGCGCCCGCAATCCGCCCGTGGGCAGCACGGCGAGGTGCCGGATCAGCTTGTAGTCCTCCGTGCGAATGGCGTCGAGCAATCGCGGCGCTCCCTCCTGCCCCGCAGCTATCGAGAGGGTCGAGATCGACGGCCGGGACTCCAGGGTCGAGCCGCGAAGCGCAGGGAGGAGCGACCGCCCCTCGACTCCGGCGGGGACGTCATGGGCGAGCAGGTCGAGCAGCGTGGGAGCGATGTCGGACAGGTCGACCTGGGAGGTCACGGAGGACGGGAGGCCCGGCGGGCGGAGCCGCTCGGGGAGGCGGACGAGGAGGGGCACGCGCAGGAGCTCCTCCCAGAGGAAGTGCCGGTGGCCGCGTCCGCCGTGCTCGAAGAACTCGTCTCCGTGGTCGGAGGTGACGACGACGATGGCGTCATCCAGGCGACCCGCTTCGTCGAGCAGGTCCAGCACCCTGCCGACGGCGTCGTCGGTCCACGCGATCTCGCCGCGATACAGGGCGACGATGTGGTCGAGGTCGCGCTTCCCGATCCGGCGCCGCGGGTGCGCGTCGATGTCGAAGATGCGCTCGTTGTCGTAGAAGTCGCGGCCGTCGACGTCACCCGTGTAGTCGGGATCGAAGCGCGTGTCCCAGGGAGCCGGGGGGATGTAGTCGTAGTGCGGGTCGAA
>JAJDET010000269.1 GCA_029259655.1 Planctomycetota bacterium | reverse complement strand
GATTCGCCCGCTGGAGACCGGGAACATGCAGCGTCGCCGACGGGCGAGTCGTGCGGAAAGTGTCGCGGCTCCGTATCGCACGCTAGTCGCCGACGGACTGGTAGGCGCGGCGCGCGTCGACGTGCACGAGCCGGTCCTCCTCCGCGATCCACGCCGTCAGGCGCCCGCCCCAGACGCAGCCCGTGTCGAGGCCGCGCAGTCCCTTCTCGACCACCAGACCGCGCGCGGCCCAGTGTCCGAAGACGACCGTCGGTTTCGTGGACTCGCGGAACTCGTACCACGGTCGGAAGGGCTTCTTCGGCGGCGGGACGTCGCCCTTCGGTCGCTTGCCCTTCGCGGTGCAGAAGCGGACGCGCGTCGCGAAGTCGGTCGCGGGGTGGGGCTCGAGCGGGTCGAGGCCCGCGAGCTCGGCGATCGGATCCTCCCACTTCGGATGGAGACCCGCGTGGACGACGAGGCAGCCCGCCTCCATCCGCGCGAAGGGCTGGGCTGCGAGCCAGGTCAGGAGCTCCTCGCGATCCTCCGCGTCGAGCACGTCGCCGAACGTGTCCGAGCTCCGTGGACGCCGGCCTCCCTCCGCCACGCGCAGGAGGTGGAGGTCGTGGTTCCCGAGCACCAGCCGCGCCCCGATCGAGCGCAGGAGGCGCAGGGTCTCCGCGGAGTCCGGGCCCCGGTTGACGACGTCGCCCACGCTCACCAGCGCGTCGTGAGCGGCTTCGAAGTCCACCGCCTCGAGGAGGCCTTCGAGCTCGCGCCAGCAGCCCTGGACGTCGCCGACGAAGACGTGGCGCCGGGTTCCGGTCTCGTCCAACTCGGGCACGCCGGAGCATATCACTCATCCGCCGGCACCCCTGGACGCTCGCTCGGGCGCTGCACACAATCCGTGGATGAGCGGCGACCCCGACCCGACCAGCGGTCCGACCGCGTTCGTTGTGCTGATCCTCGTCGTCGTCGGGATCTCGGCGGGCATCGCCCTCCATCGCTGGAAGGGCTCGGCAACGAGCGCGGGTTCGGGACGAGGTCCGAACGGCTTCCTGGTACTCGTCCTGATCGTCGTGGCCGGAATCGCCGCGAGCTCCGGGTTCTACCGCTGGAAGGGCAGCGAGGTGCGAGCCGACGTGGAGCGCAGGATCGCGGAGGCGCCGAAGACGCCGGAGGGGCTCGCCGCGGCGTGGCTCGAGTACGGGGCGCCCTCGATCCACCAGTGCCTGCAGACGTCGCGCATCTCGTTTCAGCAGCCCTGGCTCGTCACGCACACCGTCGTCTCGGCGGAGCCCGACGGTGCGCCTGCCGTATGGGGTCTCGACCTGTCCGACGTCGGGCCGGAGGTGAGCCGCGTGGAAGGGCGCACGATCATCGTCTCGCTGCCCGCGCCCGAGCTCCTCGCGCACACCGTCCTGATCGGGAACAACGCGCGCGGCGTGCGCGGCTACCGTCCCGACCAGGAGCCGCCCGACGCATCGATCGCCCTGCGGGAGAAGGTCGAGTGGATGCTCCAGAAGCTCGCCGGCGGGCTCGAGAAGGACATCGAGGGGGCGAGCATCGTGGTCGAGGTCGGAGAGCCGAAGACGCCGTGACGTTCGGGACACGTCTCCGGGCGCGCGCCGTTGAGCTACCCTTCGTCGTGGTGGCGCTCGCGGCCGTGGACGCGGCGCTCGTGCGTATCGGTCACCCGCACCACCCGGCCGAGGCCGTGCTCTTCGCGCACGCGCTCTTCCTGTGGGGGAGCTTCGGCCTCGCGGCGCTCCTGCCCGCGGCGATGCTCCTTCGCCGACGCGCCGGCGATCTCGAGGCGGGACGCGGCCTGGGCGGAGCGCTCGGACTCTCGTTCTTCCTCCTCGCGCCGATCGCCGCGCACCAGGCCCTCGACCGGCACACCGCGGCCAACGCCGACGCCCGGGCGCTGTTCCTCGCGCGGCCCTGGATCGAGCTCGCCGCCGTCGTCGTGCTCCTGGCCGTCGTGCACGTCGTGGTCGCGCGCCTGACGCGCCGCGTACCGCGCGGGCGCGCGGCGCTCGCCGTCCTCGTCCTGGCGCTCCCCGTCGGCCTGTTCCTGCCGCGAAACGCTCCGCTGGAGCGGCACACGTCCGTTCCGGCCGCACTCGAAGAGAAGCCGAACGTGCTCCTGCTCGTCTGGGACACGACGCGCGCGTCGAGCCTCGCGACCTACGGCTACGACCGTGCCACGACTCCGGCGCTGGCGCGGCTGGCAGAGGAGTCACTCGTCTTCGAGGAGGCGCGCTCCGTGTCGGTCTTCACCTTCACGTCGCACCTCTCGATGCTCACGGGCAAGTACCCCGGCGCGACCGGCGCACGCCTGGCCCGGATGCGCGTGGATCACGACCTCGCGGAGTCGGTGGCCGTCACCTTCGACGAGGCGGGCTACCGGACCGGCGCGTTCGTCGGCACGTGGGTGCTCGCCGGGAACAGCGGGTTCCAGCGCGGGTTCCAGGTCTACGACGACCGGGTCGACCCGGACGTGAGCCTGACCTATGGCTGGAAGCTCGTGCACGACGTCCAGGCCCTGCTCGCCGGCAAGCTCGGCGTACTGACGCGGAACGGGTTGCCGCACTGGTTCCAGGACTTCCAGCGTCCCGGGAGCGAGGTGCTCGAGCGCGCGCTGGCGTGGATCGAGAACGGCGATCCGCGACCCTGGTTCTGCATGGTCAACCTGTACGACGCCCACTGGCCCTACCTCCCGCGGGAGGACTCGCGCGAGCGCTGGGTGTCGGACTACGACGGTCCCGTGGACGGCTACCTGTACCGTTCGGACGACTACCCGGACGGCTACGTCCCCGACGCGGCGGACGCGCGGCACCTCGCGCAGCTCTACGACGCGGAGCTGTGGGAGCTCGACGCACGCGTCGACGCGTTCCTCGGCGAGCTCGACCTCGACCGAACCGCGGTCCTGTTGACGTCCGATCACGGCGAGGCGTTCGGCGAAGCCGGCGTCTTCGAGCACAAGGACGTCTTCGAGCCCCAGGTGCGCATCCCGATGCTCGTGCGAGCCACCGGACCGTCCGCGCCGCGCGGGACGCGTTCGACGCCGACGTCGGGTGTCGACGTCGCGCCGACCCTGCTCGCGCTCGCAGGACTTCCCGTGCCCGATGGGTTGCACGGTCTCGACTTGCTCGACCCCGGGCTTCCCGCCGAGCGCGAGGTCCTGGTCGAGGACCGCGACTACGGCGAGATCGACGAGCGGAAGCTCGTCCTGTACTCGGGCCGCCACAAGCTGGTCCGCGTCGTGGACGGCGACGAGGTGACCCTCCGGCTCTACGACCTGGCGAGCGACCCGGTGGGGGAGGTGGACCTCGCGGGAGACGAGCCCGACCGCGCGCGGGAGCTCGATCGGCGTCTGACCGAGCTGCGGGCCCCCTGGGCGGACGTGGACGCGGGGATGGAGCTGACCGGGATGGGGGCCAGCGCGGACGCCCTCGGCGGGCTCGGCTACCTGGGCGGGGACGAGGACTGACGCTCTGGCGGGGCTCCGACCCCGTTTTCGGGCCCCCGGGGGTTGTCCCTGGCCCGTTCAGCCGATACAAGGTTCCGCTCTGACGCGCCCCCGCATGTCTCCGGGGGCCCCCAGCGATGGCTAACTACAGGAACAAAGCCGGCGGCCCCACGCGAGGCCGCCTCCGCGTGCGCAAGATCGGGATGGGGTCGGGCAAGTACCTGACCCAGTCCCCGCGCAAGCGGCGCCGCGCCGGCAAGCGCCGCGGTTGAGTCGACGCGGGCTGCCGCGTCGGCGTCCGTCGAGCTAGCTCGACGCTGCCCGTTTCGTGGGCCGGCGGTGCCGGCAGGCGGAGTGGAGAGGGGGAGCGGTACGGGACGGGGCGCTCTGCGTTCGAGCACCCGGGTCGACGAGGATCTCCTCAGCTCCTCGAAGACCCACTTGTCCAACTCGTCCGATTCGACAGTCCCGCATACCCCCCCTCTCCGGGTCCTCCGCGTGGGATGACCTAGAAGAGGCCCCCGATGAACAGGGCGGCGCGCAGCGTGCTGAGTCCGATGGCAACTTCCAGTGCGCGGCACAGCAGGTGGGCGATGGTTCGCATCAACATCTCGGTTTCCTCGCTTCTGGCTCCCGCCACGGGTCGCTGTCCGACCCTGGGAGCGACGGGGAATCCGGCCTGGGCTCCGGCGCGGGGGCCGATTCCCCGGAAGTGACCGGGGCGAATCCTCGCAACCCCCGCTCTCAGGGGGAGTTGCGCTGGATCATGCGGGAGAGGCCGGGGAGCGCTGCCAGGTCCCGAAGCTCTCCGCCCCGTCTGCGGTGATCGCCACGATGTCCTCGAGGCGGATCCCGAAGCGGCCGTAGAGGTAGATCCCGGGCTCGTCGCTGAAGGTCATGCCCGGCGCCAGCGGGAGCTCGTTGCCCCCGTCGAGGTAGGGCTCCTCGTGGACCTCGAGCCCGATCCCGTGGCCGAGGCGGTGGGTGAAGCTCTCGTAGCCGGCGCCGAAGCCGGCGTCCTCGATCACACTGCGCGCGACCCGATCGGGCTCGCGGCAGGGGACGCCGGGGCGCAGGACGTCGAACGCGCGCGCCTGGGCGTCGCGCACGACGTTCCACACGCGCTCCACCTCGCTCGAGGGCCGACCGCCGAATACCCACGTGCGCGTCGTGTCGCTCCGGTAGCCGTGGAATGTCCCGCCGGTGTCGACCAGGATCACGTCGCCGCGCGCGAGCGGGACATCGCGGTCCTCGCCGTGGGGGAAGGCCGCGGCCTTTCCGAAGAGGGCCAGCACCCAGACGTCCGTCAGCCCCAGCCGCTCCTGGGCGCGGCGCATCCACCCGGCGACGTCGGCGCCCGTCATTCCCTCGCGCAGGTGCTCGGACGCCGCGACGATCGCCTGCTGGGTGAGCTCGCTCGCGCGACGCAGGAGCGCGAGCTCGTGGGCGTCCTTTCGCGCGCGCAGCTCGCGCGTCGCGTCGTGGCCGGAGCGCACGGCCCTGCTCCCGAGCTCGCCGGCGAGGCCGTCCGCGACGAAGAAGCGGCAGCGCGGCTCGATCGCGATCGAGGAGACACCGCGCTCGCGCAGCGCG
>JAJDET010000268.1 GCA_029259655.1 Planctomycetota bacterium | reverse complement strand
CACCCCGACCCCAACCGATAAAGCCGCGGTACCCGCGGCGATGCCTCCGGCGGGCGGAAGAAACCTCATGAAACACGCCGACACCGCCTAGGGCGGTCGGCTCACGAGGGACCGGCGCTGAGGCGCCTTCCTCGCGCGCGCAGGCATCCGCCCGTGCGCGGAGAGTGCGGCACTGCGGGGAGAAACGCGCACGACTCGACGCTCGGCGGGCGCCGGCGTTCGCCGGTGCGCGGGCATTCCGACCCGCGGACACCCGCAACACCGGCGCGCGACGACCCGCTAGCTGAGCTTTCCGACGATGTCGAGGATCGGCAGGAACACGGCCAGAACCACGAAGCCGACCATGAGTCCCATGAAGCTGATCAGGAGCGGCTCGATGAGGCTCGTCAGCGACTTGATCTGCGCCTTGACCTGCGCGTCGTAGAACTCCGCGATCTTCTCGAGCAGTTGCTCGAGCGCGCCGGAGCGCTCCCCGATGGCGATCATTCGAGTCACCATCGCGGGGAACACCTTGCTCTGGGAGAGAGGCTCCGAGAGCATGTTTCCGTTCTTGACGCTCTCGCGTGCATTGCGAACGACGTCCGAGACGACCTGGTTGCCCGCGGTGTCGGCGACGATATCCAGGGTGCCCATGATCGGGACGCCCGAGCGCACGAGAGTGGCGAAGGTCCTGGAGAAGCGCGCCAGGCTGATCTTGCGGCAGAGCGGGCCCATGATCGGGGCCTTCAGGATCAGGTGGTCGAAGAGCAGTGCTCCCTGCTTCGTCTTCTTGAAGAAGACGAGCCCGATCATGACCCCTGCATTGCCTCCGAAGAACAGGAGCCAGTTGACCTTGAGCCAGTCCGACATCCCGAGGACGAATTCGGTAATGGGCGGGAGGTCGCTCTCGAGGGACTCGAAGACCTGGCGGAAGGTCGGGACGACGCCGAGCAGGAGGAAGGTCGTGATGCCGAGCACGAGGACCAGCGAGACGCACGGATAGGTCATCGCCGACTTGACCTCGCGCTGCAGGGACTCGGCTGATTCCTGATACTCCGCGAGCCGCTCGAGGATGATGTCCATCTGGCCGGAGACCTCGCCCGCGCTGACCATGCTCGTGTAGAGCGTGGTGAAGACCTTGGGCATGGTGTTCATCGCCGCGGAGAGGTCGCTGCCGCCGCGCAGCTCGTTGGCAAGTCGTTCGCAGACCATCCGGAACTGCGGCCGCTCGGCCTGTTCCGCGAGGACCTCGAGCGATTCGAGCAGCGCGAGTCCCGCGCCGATCATCGTCGCGAGCTGGCGCGTGAAGAGCACGAGCTCGGTCCGGTTGGCGGCGGGCCGGGGCGCGAACAGGGTGAACGATCCGGAGGCCTTGCCGTCCTTCTTGCCCTTTCCCTTGCCCTTGCCCAGCTTTCCGCCGCCTTCGTCGACACGGATGACGACGAGGTCCTGCTTGCGGAGCTCGGCGACGACCTCGTGCTTTCCTTGGGCCTGGATCGTGCCCTCGACGGTCTTGCCGTTCGCGTCCTTGGCTGCGTACCGGTAGGTTGCCACGTCGTTCCTCTGGGGCTTCTCGTGTGTAGGAGCTGGTCGTTCGTTACTTGTCGTCCATCGTCACGCGCAGGACTTCCTGGAGGGAAGTCTTGCCGCGCAGCGCGTTGAGAATCCCGACGCGCCGGAGGGTCAGCATTCCCTCCGAGATGGCCGCTTGTTTGAGGTCGTAGGACGAGGAGCCCTCGACGATCATTCGCTTCAGCCTCTCCGTGGTGAAGAACGTCTCCAGCAGGGCGAAGCGCCCGCGATAGCCGTTCTTGCACCGGGGGCATCCATCGGGATTGGGCTCTTGGAGCTCGACACCCTCGAGCTCGGATTCGAGGAAGCCGACCGCGAGCAGCTCCTCGGCGGGGACTTCGATCCCCTTGCGGCAGTGCGCGCAGAGATTGCGCACGAGTCGCTGCGCGGCGACGCAGAGCACGGAGCTCGAGACCATGAACGGATCGATCCCCATGTCGACCAGACGGGTCACGGCCTGGGCCGCGTCGTTCGTGTGCAGGGTGGAGAGCACGAGGTGACCGGTGAGGGCCGCCTTGATTCCGATCTCGGCCGTCTCGGTGTCCCGGATCTCCCCCACCAGGACGACGTCCGGGTCCTGACGCAGGATCGAGCGGAGCGCGCCGGCGAAGGTCAGGCCCCGCTTCGGGTTGACCGGAACCTGGTTGATGCCGTCCATCCGGTACTCGACCGGATCCTCGACGGTCACGACGTTGATGTCCGGCTTCGCCACGTCGTTGACGGCCGAATAGAGCGTGGTCGACTTGCCCGAGCCCGTGGGGCCTGTGACGAGCACCATGCCGTAGGCGGCGCTGATGGCCGTCTGCATGTCCTGGAGGCACTTGGGCTCGTACCCGAGCGCGTCGAGGCGCATGGTCATGCTCGACTGGTCGAGGATCCGCATGACCGCCTTCTCTCCGCCGACGACCGGCAGCGTCGAGAGGCGGAAGTCGATCTGGCGGCCTTCGTAGCGGATCTGGAACTTGCCGTCCTGCGGCACCTGGCGTTCGGCGATGTCGAGGCTGGCCAGGACCTTGAGGCGCGAGATGAGCGACGGCAAGAGCCCCTTCGGGGGCGTCATCACCTCGATCAGGCGACCATCGACGCGGAACCTGATGCGGATCAGGGTGTCGCCCGGCTCGATGTGAATGTCGCTCGACTTCTCCTTGAGCGCCTTCATCAGGACGAGGTTCACCAGCTTGACCGCGGGGACCTCGTCCCCGTCCAGCTGGATGTCGAGGTCCTCGGGCTCGTCGGAGTCGCGGACCTCGATGTCGCCCGTCGACACCTCGTCGAGCAGCTCCTCCACCTCGCGCCGCCCGCCGTCGAACACGGAGTCGATGGCCTGGCGAATCGCAGCCGGGTGCGAGAGAACGGGCCGCACCTTGCAGCCCGAGAGGATGTTCAGGTCGTCGAGGAGGAGAACGTTGAACGGGTCGTTGATGACGACCGTCAGCTGGTTCCCGTTGCGGACGATCGGCAGGACGCAGTGCTCGATGCAGGTCTCTTGCGAGAGCACCTCGACGGCGGAGGGATCCGGCGAGACGCGAGTGAGCTCCACCGGCGGGATTCCCGCCTCCAGCGCCAGCCTCGAGAGGAGCACGTCCTCCTCGATGACTCCGCGCTCGATGAGGACGCTCAGGACCCCGCTGCCCGTCTGGACGGCCGCAGCCCAGTCCTCGGAGCTCACGAGCTCGGAGTCGAGCAGGAGGCGCTTGATCTTGCCTGAGACCCGTACCATCAAGCGGCCATCTGCAAGAGGTTCTGGAGCTCGGACGGATCGGAGAGGACACGCTCCGCATCTTCGATGCGCACGCGGCCCGAGCGCACGAGCTGGGCCAAGGAGGTCGGCATCGTGCGCATGCCGAGCTTGCCACCGGTCTGGATCTGCGAGTAGATCTGGTGCGCCTTGCCCTCGCGGACCAGAGCCCGGATGGCGGCGGTCGCGAGCAGGACCTCTGCGGCGAGCGCGCGCCCGCGCCCCTGCGTCAGGGGCATCAGCTGCTGGCAGAAGACGCCCTCGAGCGTGAACGAGAGCTGCGTGCGCACCTGCTGCTGCTGATGCGAGGGGAACACGTCGATGATCCGGTTGATGGTCTGCACCGCGTCCGAGGTGTGCAGGGTCCCGAAGGTCAGGTGTCCCGTCTCGGCGAGTGTCAGCGCGGCCTCGATCGTCTCGAGGTCGCGGAGCTCACCCACCAGGACGACGTCGGGGTCCTGGCGGAGCACGCTCCGGAGAGCGTTGTGGAAGCCCTTCGAGTCGCTCCCGATCTCGCGCTGCGTGACAAGACAGCCCTGGCTCTGGTGCGAGAACTCGACCGGGTCCTCGATCGTGATGATGTGCCCCTGCCGCGTCCTGTTGACGTAGTCGATCATCGACGCGAGCGTGGTCGACTTGCCGGAACCGGTCGCTCCCGTGATGAGCACGAGGCCTGAACGCAGGTTGCAGAGGCGCTCACAAACATCGCTCGGAGCTCCGAGCTCGTCGAAGGTGGCGATGTTGTGGGGCACGAGTCGCAGCACGGCAGCAACGGCGCCCTGCTGATAGAAGACGTTGGCGCGAAATCTGCCCTGGCCATCCAGCCCAAAGGAGCAGTCGAGCTCGAACTCGCGGTCGAGCTTCGCAATCTGATCGGACGTGAGCACACTGGTCGCGAGGCGCCGCGAGTCGTCGGGCGCCAGCGAACCGTGTTCGACCGGCACGAGAATGCCGTCGATCCGGATCCGGGGAGGAGAGCCGGCGGAGATGTGCAGGTCCGATCCACCCTTGCGCACCATGAGCGCAAGGAGATCTTCCATCGTGATCATCGGGAGCTCCGGGCTTGGGACAGGTCCCCCATCGGCCCGAGACGCCCTCGGTCTGGAGCCGCTTGCCCGCCGGTCTCCACGCGATCCCGGTTCGGGCCGGAAACCCTTTCCCGCCAGGCACGAGCCCGGGCCCCTGCCCGGGCCCGAAGGCTCCCCCTACTCCTCCCCGTGCGTGCGCCCGATCTCCTTCAGGATCTTCTGCTGCTCGTTCGACGGCATCGGTGAGTACTGCTGCAGCTCCATCGTGTAGAAGCCCTCACCCGCCGTCTGCGACTTCAGGTCCCTGTGGTAGGTCTGGACGGTAGACAGGGGGACGTGGGCCCGGATCCGCGTGACGCTGCCGTCTCCCTCGCTCTCCTGGTCGACGACATGGCCGCGGCGCTGGCTCGTCAAGTCCGAGAAGATGGTCCCGGCGTCGTCGGTGGGCACGTGGATCTCGAGCGCCATGATGGGCTCGAGCAGAACGGGCCCGCCCTTGGCGAACGCGTCCTTGAAGGAGCGCCCGCCGGCCGTCTTGAAGCTCGCCTCGTCGGAGTCGACGGCATGGAACTTCCCGTCGTAGAGCTCGACCTCGACATCCACCACGACGCTCTCGGTGAGCACGCCGCCGGCGCAGATCTCTCGCATCCCCTTCTCGACGGCCGGGATCAGGTTGCGGGGAATCGAACCACCGACGATCTTGTCGACGAAAGTGAATCCCGAGCCTTTCGTACCCGGCTTCATCCGGATGTAGCACTCGCCGAACTGCCCCCTTCCACCGCTCTGCTTCTTGTGGCGGTGGTGCCCGTCCGAGGGCTTGCTCACGGTCTCCTTGTAGGCGATGCGCGGGAGGCTCGTCTCGATCTCGACGCCGAAGCGACGCTTCAGGCGCGACTCGATGACCTGCAGGTGGAGATCGCTCATGCCCGTCATCACGAGCTGGCGCGTGTCCGCGACATGGTCGTATCGAAACGTCGGATCCTCGGCCGCGAGCTTCGCCAGAGACTCGCCGATCTTCTGCTCGTCGGACCGGCTCTTGGGTTCGACGGCCAGCGAGACCATCGGGGTCGGAAGGGGCGGACCGGAGACCTCGGGGGCCTCGCTGCCGCCGAGGACGACAACGTCACCGTGCCCGATGTTCTCGACCTTCGAGAACGCGATGAGATCTCCTGATGACGCGGAGTCCGCGTTGTCCCGCCGCTTTCCTCCGACCAGATGGAAGAGGCCGCCGAGCTTCTCCGGCTTGCCTTCGCCGTTCCACACCTGATCCGTGGACGAGAGCGTCCCTCGCAGGACGCGAATCGCCGTGATCCTTCCCACGTGCGCGTCGGAGCGCACGGCGAAGACCACACCGAGGAAGTCGCCGTCCGGTTCGGGCTCGACAGGCTCACCGGCCGCTTCGAAGCGTTTGCCGTGGACCGGGCACGGGGCAAAGCTCGCGAGGAAGGCGAGCGTCTCCGCGACTCCGATGTCTCGCTCGGGATCGCAGGCCAGGACCGGAACGAGGCTGCCGGCGGCAATGGCGCGCGGCAGCTCGCGGACCAGCTCCTCGTGCTCGAGCGGTTCCCCCTCGAGATACCGCATCATGAGCCCCTCGTCCTCGCAGGCGTCCATGACGGCGTCCATCAGGGCTTGCCGCCACTCGGAGGACTCGTCCGCGAGGACGTCGGCGACCGACGAGAACCCGGGCCCGCTCTGATCGGGGATCTGAACCGGTACGCAGGCCTCCCCCAGCCTCGTGCGGAGCTCGGCGACGAGCTCGTCGAAGTTGGCGTTCTCCGCGTCGAGGTGTGTCACCACGAGGGCCCGGCCTCGCCCGAGGCCCACTGCTGTGCCGATCTTCGTACGCAGGTTGAAAGTCACACCACTGGAAGCCGACACGACGCCGACGACCAGGTCGGCGGCATACATGGACGAGATCGTGTCGCCCATGAAGTCGGGATAGCCCGGTGTGTCGAGCAGGTTCCAGACGTGCCCACCGTGCTCGGCGTGGACGCACTTGGCTTGCAGCGTGTGCTGCTTCTCCTGCTCCTCGGGTTCCGTGTCGCAGATGCTGGTCTTGTCCGCGACGGATCCCTTGCGGTCCGAGGCTCCGACCAGGTGAGCGAGGGCGTCGACCAGGGTCGTCTTCCCCGAGGAAGGGTGGCCGACGAACGCGATGTTACGGATGGCAGAGACTTCCATCGGACTCCGTTTCGGGAGGAAGGGAGCGAGGGGTCCCGTTCGGACGCCCGCTCGGACCGTCTCGACATGGAAAGGGCGGCCATCCTACGGCGAAGCCGGATCCGGGGCAAAAGGCCGCCGGCGGCGATTCCCGAATACGACGCTCTGATCGTGCGCTCGGGCACCACCGTTACGGCTGAGGTGATCGCCGCCGCGGTCAAGCTTCGTGCCATCGGACGCGCCGGTATCGGTGTCGACAACATCGACGTCGGTGCATCGACGCGACGTGGTATCGCCGTCATGAACACGCCCGGCGGCAACAACATCACCACGGCGGAGCACGCGATCAGCATGATGTTGTCGTTGGCTCGTTCGATCCCCCAGGCGACGGCGTCGATGCGCAGTGGCAAGTGGGAGAAGTCGAAGTTCACCGGCTCGGAGATTTTCAACAAGACGCTGGGTGTGATCGGCATTGGCAACATCGGTCGTCTGGTGGTGGAACGGGCACGCGGTCTGAAGATGAGGGTGGTTGCCCACGATCCCTTTATTTCGGAGGACAAGGCAGCGGAGATGGGGGTCGAGCTAGTTGCGCTCGACGAGCTGTTGACGCGGGCGGACTTCGTGTCGTTGCACATCCCGATGACGACCGATACGCGCGATTTTCTCGCCGCGGCCGAGCTGGCGAAGATGAAGAAGGGGGCGCGGCTGATCAACTGCGCGCGTGGCGGCATCGTCAACGAAGGGGATCTCGCCGACGCGCTTCGCTCCGGACATCTCGCCGGGGCTGCCCTCGACGTGTTCGCCGAAGAACCTCCGCCTGCCGATCACCCGTTGTTCGGCCTCGACAACGTCATATGCACGCCGCACCTGGGCGCAGCAACGGCCGAGGCGCAGGTGAATGTCGCCGTCGCCATCGCTGAGCAAATGGTTGAGTTCCTATTGCTCGACGTTACCCGAAACGCGGTCAATGTGCCGTCGGTCAGCGCAGAACAGATCGAGGTGTTGCGGCCGTATCTGGTTCTCGGCGAGAAGTTGGGGAGCCTGCAAGCACAGCTTCTCGAGCAGGCACCGACCGAGCTCACGGTCGAATACGGCGGAGAAGTTGCTACGGTCGACACGCAGCCGGTAACCGTGGCGGTACTGCGTGGTCTGCTCGCGCGTCTGCTCGATTCGAGCACGGTCAACTACGTCAACGCGCGCGAACTAGCGCGCGAGCGCGGCATCAAGGTGACCGAGTCGAAAACGTCGCAGACCCGCGGTTATGTGAATCAGGTCAAGGTGTTGGTGCGCACGGCGGATGGCGAAAGCGACGTTGCTGGGGCCGTCTTTGGTCGCGAGGTCGTTCGTCTCGTCAAGGTGAACCAATTCCACCTCGAGGCGGTGCCCGAGGGCAGAATTCTGATGCTCCACAATCGCGACGTACCTGGGGTCGTGGGTGCTGTCGGCACCCTGCTCGGCGAGGCGAAGGTGAACATCGCTGGGCTCGAGCTCGGGCGTGAAGCGATCGGCGGCATCGCTCTATCGTTGGTCCACGTCGACGACTCGGTGCCGGAGCCGGTGCTGGATCGACTGCGTAGCTTGCCCGAGATCGTATCGGCTGAGTTGCTGGAGCTCTGAGCGATGCCGGCAGTCGCAGTAGTCGGCGCCC
>JAJDET010000267.1 GCA_029259655.1 Planctomycetota bacterium | reverse complement strand
GCCCTCGCCCGAGCGTGGAAGTCCTCGGCGTGCCCCGGGTCGAGCTCGGCGAAGGACTCCGCCAGGTTCTCTGCCATCGTCTTGATGTTGAGCGGATCCAGCCAGACGTGGGGGTTTCCCTGGGGGTGGATGTCTCCCCATTCGCGAGATAGGTCGCGAGGCAACTCGAGCGTCGAGATGCCGCGCGATGCGATCACGCGCCCTGGCTGCCCGGTCTGGATGCGCGGATTGCCGGAGCCGTCGACGACCTTCTGGGCCCAGAGCTCCGAACGCAGCCCGACCTCGATCAGGACGTCGGCATCATGAGCGCGCTTCATCAAGGAGGGGGTCGGGCGCACGAAGTGCGGATCCTGGCGCGGGTCCGTCAGCACGCGGACCTGCACCTGGTCGCCGCCGACTTCACCGGCGATCTCGCCCAGGAGACCGAGAGTGGCCACGACGTCGAGCCTGTCGTCGGGAGGTACCGGGACGAGCGAAAGAAGAAGGAGGAGGGTCGTGGCTGTCATCGGTTCACCCAGTAGGGCTCGATGGGGTGCGAGCCTAAAATGAAGTTGAGCTCCAGGAACACGGAGTCCACGTCGTCGAGAACCGGCACGTCGCTCTCCGCGTGCTCCACTCCGATCCGCGTCCGGAGAAACTCGCTCGTGTAGGTTGTCAGGTAGGCGCCGTACGTGTGCGTCAGGAGACTCGCATCGGTGATCTCCTCAGCGCGGTCGTATCGAAGGCCCGCATACACGTTCTTGCCGAGCTGGTACTGACCCCACACGAGGCCACCCGAGGGAGAGCTCGCGAGGCCGGCGGTGTCCAGGTCGGCGACGAGGACCTCGGCGCCCAGGAGCACGGAGTTCCACTCGCCGGCTACCGGCGGTTTCCAGGTCCAGTTGAAGTCGAGTCCGTATAGCTTCGTGTCGGAGTCGTTGAACCACCCCGACACACCGAGCTCGAAGTGGGTGTTGACGCCGGCCTCGTGGAACCAGCGAACACGGCCTCCCGCGGCGAGCTTCGAGCCCGCGACACCCGGCGCGATGGGGAGGTCCCCCCCGTCCAGGACGTTGACAGTTGCCGCAAGGACGTCGCCGTCGGAGCCCGAGGGCAGGAAGAACTCGCCGGAAATCCCGTTCTGCAGATAGCCCTCGTGACCGAGGAAGTTCGTGTTCGAGCGAGGGCGCGTCATCCACGGCAGATCGTGCGTGTGCATCTGGTTGTAGCGTCCGTGCTCGACACGGAATCGGCCCACCTTCAGCTTCAGGCCCGCCGGAGCGATCTCCAGGATGGGCAGCCTCTTAAGGATCACGTAGCCCTCCTCGATCCCCGTCTCGAAGACGTTGGGCTCTTCGGCCTCCACGGCGGCGATGACCACCGCGTCGGCCCAGGGATCGATCGCCGCGCGGAAGTCGAGCTCGACCTCGCGCAGGTTGAAGCGATCGTCGACGCGGGCCAGGGTCGGGTCGTCGTCGAGGAAGACGCGTCTGTCGTCGAAGCGACCCAGGAAGTTTCCGATGACGGTGATCCGCGGGTTGAAGGCGTTGGGCACCGTGGGGGCCTCCGCCAGCCGGCGCCGCAGCTCCTCGGCCTCCGCCTGGACCGAATCCAGGTCGAACCGGAGCTCGTCGAGCTCGTCGGCGTGCAGTTCCTCGATCCGGGCGATGCGCTCCTCGAGCGCCCGCAGTCTCTCTTCGTCACTCCCTTGCGCTGCGAGCGCGGTGGGAATCCAGGCCAGGGCGACGAGCGCCGTGACGGTCCTGGCGAACATGTGAACCTCCTGCGCCTCGATCGGCGCGTCTCGCGATCCGTCGTGATGCGTCGTTCAGCGATCAGACGAGCGCAGGGGGGCCACGCGGGTTCCTGCAATCGATCGGGACGGAGCGCGGACGCGAGGGAGGGGGTACCTCGCACGGGGAAGCATCCGACGTCGTGGCGGCCAGCTCGACTGCGGGCGGCGCCGGCGCCGGCGTCAGCAGACAGGCGTGGCACGTGTCGTGCACATCACCGTGCAGCGCGGCGTGTGCCTTGCCTGCGACCGTCAGTCCGGCGAGGAGCGCGGTAAGTAAGAGGACGACGGTGGCTTTTCGGAGGCGGTGCGTCACGGCTGAAACCAGTCGCAGAGTCTGGGGCACCGATTGCGGGCACGCAAGGGCGGACAGAGCGAGGGGAGCGTCCCGCCTCCCGAGGAGCCTCAGGGGCTCCGGGGGACCTGGATGGGGGCGATCTTCGGCGGCGCGAACAGCGGCTCCTCGAGGATCAGCCGGAACTCACCCGCCCCCTCGGTCTTCGAGGCGAAAGTCCCGAGACGTATCAGGAACGAGCTCCCCGCGGTCGCGTCGAACGAGACCCTGCTCTGAAGTCCGCACGTGTCGTCGTTGCAGGAGACCGGCGCGGCCGGCGGACATCCCTGGGCGCGGTAAACGGCGAGCTTGGTGTCCAGGGTCGTCGAGGTCCCGCAGGTCTCGATCCTGTAGCGCCCGCCGGTCGGCGCGGTCCACCGATACCACACGTCGTTGTGGATCTGCCCTTCGGAGAACTCGAGGCAAGATCGTGCCGGGAGCCCGTCGGTCGTCGCTCTGCGGTTGTCGAAGGAGAAGGTTCCGAGCCCCCGCAACGGAACGGCGTTCGAGCAGTCGTCGCCGCTGGGCAGAGGCGGGGCGTCGATGGCGAACGTGCCCGAGCCGCGGTAGACGGAGCCGAAGCTCCCGATACGGACGAGGTACGACCGCCCCGCTTCCGCGTCGAACACGGCGGAGCTCTGAGCTCCGCACTCGTTACCGCCGCAGGCGACGAGAGCACTCGGCGGGCAAGTCGCGTCGTCGTACACGGCCAGTGCCGTATCGAGGATCGTGCCGCCGCAGGTCGTCACCTGGAACGGCCCGTTCGCCGGAGCGATCCAGGAGTACCAGACGTCGTTCTCTATCGGAGCTCCGCCCTGGCACGAAGCCTCCGCGGGTCCGTCCGTCGTGGCCAGGGAGTTGTCGAAGGCGAACGGACCGGAGCCCGCGATCGGGGTCGGCGTCTGGCAGTCGTCGTTGGGCGGGCGTACCGCGGGCGCGAGCTCGATGAACCCGTCTCCCCTTGCCAGCGGGGAGAAGCTCCCGACCCGGATGAGGTAGCTCAGGCCGGCCGTTGCGGGGAACTCGAGGCGGCTCTGGAACAGACAGGCGTCGTCGTCGCAGGCGAGGGCGACGACCGGGGGACAGGCCTGCGCGCCGTAGACAGCGAGCTTGGTGTCCAGGTAGGTCCGCCCGCAGGTGGCGAGCGAGAAGGTGCCCGTGGACGGTGCCGTCCAGTCGAACCAGACGTCGTTCTCGATCTGGTCCGACCCGAAGACCTGGCACGTGGGATCACCCACCCCGTCCGTCGTCGCTCCGCGGTTGTCGAAGGCGAAGAGCCCGGTGCCGGCGATGGACGCGGCGAGTGAGCAGTCGTCGTTCCCGGGCGGGGCGATGGTCGCGATGTCGAGCGTCCCGCTGCCCTGCATTCCCTGCCATCCGTCGAGCTGCAGGATGTACGTCGTGTTCGGGGAGAGGCCGAACACTTCCAGCTCGAGGTCGAAGAGCGACGCCGTGCATCCGGCGGCATCCTCGCAGACGAGCTGCGTCCCACCGCACACGTCGTAGATCGCCAGCACGGCGTCGTAGTCGGTGGTGCAGATCGAGAAGCGGTAGTCCGTTTCGGATGCGGAGGTCCAGGCCGCCCAGACGTCGGCGCTCGGGGCCTGGTTGCACGAGGCGATCGCGCCGCTGTCCGTCGCTCCGACCGTCGAGAACTGGAACGAGCCGACGCCGCTGATCGGCGCGGCTCCCGCGCAGTCGTCCGCTCCCTGGGCGAGCGCGCTGCCGGACACGAGTGCGATCAGCGAAGCCTGACAGAAGTGCTTCTTCATGCCGAGAAGTCCAGGATACGAGCCGTGAGCGCGTACGAGGGAGCCCCGTGGGGGGAATCGCCCCGACGGGTCATTGCCGCGTCCGATCCGGGCTAGCATGTGCGACGGCGCGTGAACCGCGTCGGTTCCACCGAATGTCAGCACGCCTGCTCCTGCCGGGTGCCTTCGCCGTCCTCCTCCTGATCGGACTGTACGGGAAGGCGATCGTCGTCGCCGCCGCGCCCGTGCCGTTCCATCCAGACCCGGAGGCGGGGACGTTCCCGCCGAAGTGGATCGCGGGTCTCGACTGTGCCAACGATCCGAAGATCCAGGTGCACGCCTACAACGACGACTTCTGGATCCTGCGGCAGAGCAAGTGCGCGCACTTCGAGGCACCCTTCGTGTACGTGATCTTCGGCACCGAGAAGGCGCTGGTGATCGACACCGGCTCGGTCGCGAGCGTCGGATTCGGAGAGGCGGTCCTGGGCCTGGTCGATTCCTGGTCCCAGAAGAACCTGGCGGGCAGCCTCGAGATCATCGTCTCGCACTCCCACGCACACTCCGACCACACGGCGGGGGATCCCGAGTTCGCGGGGATGCCGAACGTGACGGTTGTCGGTCACAGCCTGACGGAGGTGCAGGCCTTCTTCGGCTTCGATCCCGCGAAGTGGCCCGAAGAGCAGGTGACCTACGACCTCGGAGGACGGGTACTCGACGTCCTCACGACCCCCGGGCACCAGGTTGCGAGCCTGACCTTCTACGACCGACGAACGCAGCTCCTCCTGACCGGCGACATCGTGTATCCCGGTCACCTCTTCGTCTTCAGCCAGCAGGATTGGGGCGTCTTCAAGACGAGCATCGAGCGCCTCCTGAACTTCGCCGGCAAGAACCCGGTCGAGTGGGTCCTCGGCTGTCACATCGAGTGGAGCAGTCAGCCCGGCGGCTGCTATCCGTGGGGCACGGCCGCCCATCCGGACGAACACGTGCTCCAGCTCGAGCCCCAGGTCCTGAAGAACATCCACGAGAACGCGCGGGAGATGGGGGACACGCCGGTCTGCGGCGACGTCCAGGACAACTTCGTCATCCACCCGGTCTACCTCTGTCCGATCAGCGCCGGGTGCTGAGAGCCACGCTCGAGGAGGAGCTCCGCCTTCGGGGACCGAGCTCGTCGCCTTCCGAGCAAAGGGAGCCCGACGGCATTCCGCCGGGCTCCCGTGAGTGCAGGAGAGAGTCTTCGCTATTCCCCTTCGGTGGGGTCGTTGAAGAGCGGGGTCAGGCTGATGGAGCCCTGGGCCACGAACGGGAACCCCGGATCGCTCGGGTCGGCCGGGTTCAGGTTCGAGGACGTGTCCTCGGGCGAGAAGAGGACCAGCGTGCGCAGGAACGCGAGGACGCGGTCCTTGCGAGTCTGCGGTAGATCGGCGAAGGCCTGGCTGGCTGCCGCGGCGTCGCCGCCGTGACGGAGGATCACCTCGGTCAGGCTGTTGCTACGGCCGTCGTGCCCGTAGGGCGGCGTCGAGCCCACACCCCAGAGCGGCTCGGTAATGAACTCGGTCTGTACCGAGCCGTCGAAGTTCAGCTCGTGGAAAGCCGGACCGAGGTCGTGCCGCTTGAAGTCGGTGAAGATGTTCTTCACCTGAAAGGAACCGCCGAGCGGCGGTTTCAGCGTCGCGTAGATCGACATGTCGCTGATGCTGTCATTGAGTGGCGTCGCCGTCGCGAAGAGTCGATTGTAGACGACGTTGCTGTTCGCCACGTCGAACGCGGTCTCGACATCGGCAACGCGGCGGTCATGGTCGATCGTCAGGTTGGCGATGTGGCACTCGCCGCATCCGATGCTCCGGAAGATCCTGCGACCCTGCCTGGTCGTCCGGGTTTGTTGTCCGAGACCGGGCTTGAAGTAGTTGAGGAGGTAGAACTCCATGTGGTCGACGAGTGCGGGGTCGAGCTCGTTGGCCACTCCGTCGAGGTCGGCGTCCTCGAAGACGCTGTGAACGGGTGGCGCCTCGATGACGTCCATGGATCCGCTGAGCACCATTCCTGCGCGGGTCACGACGTCCGCACCCGTCGACGCCGCCTCGAGGAGCGGGTCGAAAGTCTCCAGGCCCATCTCCGCGTTGAACGCACCGACGATGAACTCGCGCATCGAGATGGTCGCTCCCTGGGCGAAGAATGGCCGCACCCGCAGGTCCTGGTCCACTCCCTCGACACTCGACGTGTCGACGGTGCCGTCGGAAAACGCCGTGATCGAGCCGTAGTCGATGCCCTTCGACGTCAGCGACGCGACCAGGGTGCTACCGCTCATCAACGCTTGGTGCATGGCGGCGTCGCGTATGGCCCGCAAGTCGCCGGTGATCTCGTCGGCCAGCATCTCCTGGAGTCCGAGGCCGAAGAGGTGAGGCGCGTCCCGACTCTTGGGGCGGGTGAAGACGTTGCTCCCGAAACCGGCGGAGCCGAAGGGCCGGGCGTGGCAGGCCGCGCAACTGTCCGCGAGACCGGCTCCGATCGAGCCATCGAGGCTGATGTCGCCGACACCATCGCCTGTGCGCGATCCCATGCCCTCCGCCACGCGGAACTTGCGCTGGAAGAGCTGCCGTCCGCGGCGGATCGAGCGGAACGGATCGCGCGCGATGATGAAGGCCGACGAGCCTGGGGTGAGTACGTCTCCAACGCCGGCGCCGATCTGATCGGCGAGCCCCTTTCCGATCCCTGCGTCGATCGGGTTGGGAGCATTCACGATGTCAGTCAACTGAGCACTCGCCGTCGACCCGAAGAGCCCGACGACGAGCACAGAGCCCAATCCTGCGCTCCAGATGCTTTGCTTTCTCATCTTCTCGATCTCCATTCACTTCCGAGCCAGCCACGTGGCGGCTCCTTCTCTGCTCCCACGTGTGCCGGTGGTGAAGCGCGGAGACGTGGGGAGTCGCGTGCCGTTCATTCTCGACCCGGCCGCGACTCCGTACATGGGCGTTGGGTCCGGGTCGCGAGGGAAGTACTGCGTACCCGAAGTCCGGAATCTGGACGGCACTCGTCTGACTCCTACTCAAAGGTGGGCGCGGGAGCGTCCGGAGCACGAGCCACGGACGCTCCACGACTTCACCGTCAGAGGAACCGCGGCACGCTCCTGTGTCGCAACCCCAGCTCGAAGGGCGTTTCCTCGCACTCGTCGGGGACGCCGTTCCCCCTGATCATCGTCAGACCGCTTGGAGTGCTCACGACGGCGCCGTAGATGTCCAGCGAGGTGCCGCGAGCGATGTCGCACTCGTCCGGCCTCCCGTTCCCGTTGCAGTCCGGACTGCTGCCGCCCAGGACGTCCAGGTGATCGGCGAGCCCGTTCGCGTTGCAGTCGCGCTCGGTCGGGGTCCACGATGCGGAGGCCATGACCTCGGGCGCCGCCATGCCGGTGTTCTGCCAGGCCTCGAGGATGTCGTCGCCGGTCGTCGCGAGGAAGGTGACGGCCCCCGTGTTGGCCTCGCGGACGAACTGAATGTACTCCCAGCTCGTGGGCTGGTAGAGCAAGTCGATCGTCGCCGATACCGCGCCCTTGGGGGGATCGAGCGCGACTTCGTCCCAGTAGCGGTACGTCCCGCCCACTCCCGGGTCGCCGTACTGATCGGCGGGAACCGGGAGAGCGTTGCGCAACTCGGCCTCGTCGTAGCTCATGCCGTAGGGCGTGATGCGGTTGTCCGCGAGGACGACGTTGTTGAGCACGAAATGGAACGTCTCGTGCGACGTGCCGGGAGCCTGTGCGGCCAGCGCGCCGAGCGTGAAATCGACGGCACCGGTCAGTCGGTCGAAGCCCAGGGGCAAGGCCGGACTGATGCCCAGGGCGATCAACTGGCCGGCCCACTCCTGGGTCATGCCCAGGTGCGCTTCGTAGATCCGGGCTTCTTGATCGTGGAGATCGAGGAGCGAGTCGACCTGCGTCACAACGCCGTCCACCAGGACGCTCAGCGGCCCGTAGGCGCCGTCCTCGCGAAGCAGCACGCCCAGGGCGCCGTACCACTTCACGTTCAACCACATCCTCCTGCCTTCGGGGAATCCGGTCGGGAGCTTGTGCCCCGTGAGGTTGTTCACCCGAAGCAGGTTGCCCTCCGTGGAGAGCGAGGCCGCGTTCGCGAGGTTGGTCTTCGCCCGCGTCGCGCCGGCGTCCAGGGAGGCGACGAGGCCCGGCGAGAGACCCCCGCCGAGAACGAGCTTGTTCTGTCCGTCGAGGTACTGGATCGCCTCCGGGACCCAGTAGTTGCCCCCGGTCATGTCGTGCAGGGGCAGGTCGGTGCGGACGGGCGCGGAGGCCTTGTTGCACCCCTTGCCGGTCACGGGCGACAGGTGACAGGCCTGACAGCTGAACGTGCGCGGCGCTCCGTCGACGTAGTCGCCGCCGGGAGACCCCGCGACGGCGGCGTCCCGGGCGCGCTCGATCGACCCGTCCTGGAGCTCGGGAGGCAGGTTCGCGTAGTCGGAGATGCGCGTCTGGGAGAGAAGACCGGACGCGTGCTCGCTGAAGGTCCGCTCGACGACCCCGTACTCGTAGGGGAAGTGGTTGAAGGCGGCCTTGTCCTCGACCGGCGAGCCGAGCTCTCCGCTGAATCCGCCCGCCAGCGGGGTTCTGGCTCCGTTGTTGTGCGCCAGGTCTCCGACCGCGGGGTTGGAGACGTCGTGGCACGTTCCGCAGAAGTCCGCCGAACGGTGGAAGAGGGACTGCTGGGACTGGTGGGACGAAGGCACGTCAGAGTAGGGACCGAGCTTCTCGCTCTCCGACGACCACATCACGGACATGCCGTTCCCGTAGTAGCCTTCGGGGGGGAGCCCGGCGTCGTTCGCGAGGAAGGGAAACTGCTGGATCCCCAGGTGCTCGGAGTCGTCGGGATCGACCATCTGGTGGCAGGCGTCGCACATCACGCCCGAGGAGTCCGCCTCTCTGAGTCCGGAGCCGTCCGTCGGTGTCGAGCGCCCTCCGAACCAACCTTCCGGGCTGTGGCAGCGAATGCAGAGGTCTCCCGAGCCCGAGAAGTCCTGCTCGGCGACGGCGACCGTCGCCCAGAACAGGGGATCCCGGGTCGCGTGGGCCATCATGCTCCCGCGCCAGCTGTGAACGGGCTCCACGAGGAGGTCGTAGCCCCCGTGGCAGTTGTCGCACTTGTTCGGAGATTCGAGCTCCCCGATCTCGCCGGGCTGGGTTCCGGGGAGCTGGATCTCCGTGGGCACGCTCTGCGACTGCGCGAGCGCAGGGAGAAGGAGGCAGGAACAGAAGAAGAGTGTCGTTGATGTTCGAGCAGGCATGGGACATCTCCGGAGGAGAGGGCCGGGGTTGGGAACACACCGGCCAATGCAACCATCCACTGCGACCCGGATCGATACGCGAATGGGGGGGAAGCGGGGCGAACGAGTCCCCGCCCGGAGCCGGACCGCGCCCCTCGGCGAGCCAGCCCGAGCGCGCGCGCGCGAGGAAGCCGTACTGGACCGAGAGGGTCTCGTTCCGGGCGGGGATGCCGTTTCCCTGAGAGTGGCCGACGCCGCACACGACCGGGAGGTGCGTGGTCGGAGCTCCGAGCTGTGCTCCCTCGAGCGCGGCGATCAACGCGTAGCCGTGGAAGGGCGCGACGGCCGTGTCCTCGCTCCGCATCGACGTCACCCTCGTCGAGGACGTCGCCACCCGCCAGGCTTCACTCAGTTGACCTGGCGCTCGCGTCCTTCCCAGTAGGGCGCGCGCAGCACCGCCTTCTGGATCTTCCCGCTCGGGGTGCGGGGCAGAGCCTCGACGAAGTCGACGGACTGCGGGACCTTGAAGTCCGCGAGCTGGCCGCGCGCGTGAGCCAGGAGCTCGCGCGTGCGAACGGGGGGCGTGCCCTCGCACGTGTGCCGAACGACGATCGCCTTGACGAGCTCTCCCCAGCGGTCGTCCGGGATCCCGATCACCGCGGCCTCGGAGACTCCAGGATGACCGCACAGGACGCTCTCGACCTCCGCCGGATAGATGTTCTCCCCGGCGTAGATGATCATGTCCTTCACGCGGTCGTGGACGTAGACGTAGCCGTCCTCGTCGAGGAAGCCCGCGTCGCCCGTGTGGATCCAGCCGTCGACGAGCGTCTCCGCCGTCGCGTCGGGCCGGTTCCAGTAGCCGACCATGTTGGCCGGCGAGTGGATGCAGATCTCTCCCACCTCGCCGGGGGCCAGCGCATTCCCCTCGCCGTCGATGCACCGGATCGACACGCCGGGGTAAGGCTTGCCGGCCGCCTTCAGCCGCGGGCTCTCGAGGTCGTCGTGGTCCTCCGGCCGAAGGCAGACCGCCGTGTTGCCGGTCTCCGTGAGGCCGTAGATCTGCGCGAAGCGGCATCCGAAGACATCGAGGGCCCGTTCGAGGAGGCTGCGGGGGATCGGGGCGCCGCCGTACACGATGTGCTCGAGGGAGGAGAGGTCGACCTCGTTCGCGTTGGGTTCCGAGAGCGCCATCTGGATCATCGCGGGAACCATGCAGACCTTCGTGACGCGGTGCCGCTCGATCAACTCGAGGAGCTTCCAGCCGGCGAACGCGTCCATCACGACGTTGGTCGCTCCCGCGGCGAGCCCGGTCATCGCCCACCACAGTCCGCCGATGTGGAAGGCCGGGATGTTGAGGAGACTCACGTCCCCGGGACGCCAGCCGATCCACTCGTCGCCTGCGGTCCTCAACGAGTCGACGACCGCGAAGAAGCTCCGGTGCGCGAGCTGGACGCCCTTCGGCAGCCCGGTCGTCCCGCTCGTGTACATCTGGACGGCGATGTCGTCCGGAGTCACCTCGATCGCCGGGTCGACGGCTTCGTGCCCGTCGAGCCACGACCCGTACGCAGGGTGGTCGTCGTGGTCGTCGGCATCCAGGACGACGATGCGCCGGTTCCCCGAACAGGTCCCGATCTTGTCCAGAAATTCGGATCCGATGAACAGGATCTCGGCACCGCTGTCATCGAGGATGAACCCGATCTCACGGTCGACGAGTCGCCAGTTGATACCGAGCGAAACCGCACCTGCCTTCGCGCAGCCGAGAACGAGCTCGAACGTGCGGTCCGAGTCCTTCGCGAGGATGGCCACGCGGCTGCCCGGATGTAGGTCTTCTGCAAGGAGTGCCTGCGCGACGACGTGAGTCGCCTCGTCGAGCTGCCTGTAGGTCGTGGTGCGGTTCTCGAAGACGAGGGCGGGCGCGTCTCCCCGGAGCGCGGCGTTCTTGCGGGGTATGTCCCCCAAAGTTCCCGCTGAAACCGGATGTTCGTTCATAATATTGGCTGGCCCCTCCCCTGGCCGGACCGTGTGCGCCGTGTGTGGCGCTGCCTCGCCCGATGGGTTCAGACCCATTAGAACAACCGGGCGAAAGTAGCGGCAAACGGACACGAGAGCGCCTGGTGGGGAGCGCTGGTGACGTGTCGACATCTGCATTCTGATGCAACGTTCTTCCGGCGATCAAGAAGGCGAGGCCGCGCGCGCCGCGGTGCTCGAGTCACGCCCGACCCCGAACGGCTCGTTGGGGGTGGAGGTCCTGGACTTCGACGTCCGCGAGACCGACGCGGAGACGGCGGCCGAGATCCGCGCCCTCGTGCACGGAGAGAAGCTCGTCGTCTTCCACGGCCAGGAGCTCTCCACGACCGAGTACATCGCGTTCGCCGCCGCGCTCGGCCAGCCGCAGATCTACTTCCAGGAGAACTACCACCACCCGGATCACCCGGAGATCTTCGTGTCCTCCAACCGCCCCCTGAACGGGGAGAAAGTCGGTGTGGCGGGGACGGGCCGGTACTGGCATTCGGACTACCAGTTCTTCGAGGAGCCGCTGCCCATGACGATGGTCTCGCCGCAGCAGGTGCCGTCGGGCCGGCGCGGGACGAATTACATCGACATGGAGGCCGTCAATGCGGCGTTGCCGGAGGGCCTCAGGGCCCTCGCGGAGGGGACGCGCGCCGTCCACGAGGCGAAGTGGCGGTACAAGATCACGCCCGAGGACGTGGACAAGTCGATCACCGAGATCCTCGAGGAGTTCGGTGCGCTGACGCCGACGGTCACGCACCCGACGGTGATCACGCACCCGGCCACCGGGGCCCGGTGCCTGTATGTCAGCCGCGGTTTTACGGTGGGGCTGGCGGAGCTCGAGCGCAACGAGAGCCTGCGCGTCATCGGCGAGCTCTTCGACTTCATCGAACGCGACGAGCACGTTCACTTTCAGCCCTGGGAGCTCGGGGACATCCTCTTGTGGGACAACCGGCAGGTCGTCCACCGCGCGTCGGAGACCCCGCCGGGGGAGCCGAGCGTCAGCTACCGGATCGGTGTGTACGACGGATTGCCCTTCTACGCGGACGAGGCCAGAGGGAGGCTCTACGAATGAGCGCGGTGCGAAGTATTCCGGTGGAGCTCGAGCTCCGTGACGCGGTCCTGGCTCCCTACAAGGAGCACTGTCGCTACCTCGAACGGGCGACCGTCGAGGTCTCGGAGAACGGCGAGGAGTTCGTCGCGCGCATCAGCGGCGACATGGGGATTCCCGACTCCTGCTACATCGACGACACCGGGCACTTCAACTCCGTCGAGTTCAACATCTGCTACAACCAGCTCGTCTATCTGCTGATGGCGCAGTGCGTGGTGAGCGGGATCACGCCCGAGTTCAGCGCGATGACGATCGAGGAGTACCTGGCTCGGCAGCTGCCGGACGTCCTCATTCACGACTTCTCCAGCAAGTTCAAGCGGCCCCTCGACCCGGCGCGTTTCCGGGGAACGGTGTCGATCCTCGCGGCGAACCAGCGCTCGAAGTTCGTGCTGGTCAAGACGCGTTGCGAGTTCGAGGACGGCTCGGGAGGATCGGCCTGGGGGGACATCCTCCTGGCGATCGTGGATCGCGCTGTCTGTTCCGGCGGCAGTCCCGCCGGAAGCGAGGCCTCTACCGGAGCCTAGCCCGGATTATTCATGACCACGCGGACCGAACACCACGAACGGCCGGCTGCGCCGGCCTTTCGGCCCCTGCCGGCACTTTGCACGCACCGGCGTCCTCGACGACCTGTCAAGGTCGCCTGCGGGGCCGGCACGCGCAAAGTACCGGCAGGAACCGAATCGAGGCGTCCTGCCTCGCGGCTCATGAATAGTCCGGGCTAGGGTCATGTCGGCCCCCCCGCCGTCGGACGGTGTCGAGTTCGCCCCGGACGAGGACTTCCTCCGGGCGCTGAACGAGGCGCCGGCGAGCGAGAAGCGCCGCCGCCTCGTCCAGTGGCTGGGCGCGGAGATCGTGGTCTTCCTCGGGTTCGAGCCGGACGAGGTGATCGACCCCACAGACGAGTTCTTCGAGCTGGGCTTCGACTCCCTGCGCGCCGTCGACTTCAAGCTGAGGCTGGAGCAGAGACTCTCCTGCGAGCTCTCGTCGACCCTGCTCTTCGACTGCTCGACCCCCGAGCTCCTCGCGGACTACCTGCTCACCGTGCTGCTGTCTTTCAGGGACGTGACTGACGTCGTCATCACGCCTGCGCACCCACTGGAGAACGGGACCGAGGCCGATCCGGCGACGCTCTCGCGCGAGGAGCTCGTGAGGCTCGCCTCCGAACAGGCTGCGCGCCTGCGAGCCCTCGATGACGCGCGCCACGAGCCGATCGCGATCGTCGGAATGGCGGGGCGGTTCCCCGGCGCCCGCGACCTGGAGGCGTTCTGGCGCCTGCAGGTGGAGGGACTGGATGCGATCGGGGAAGTGCCCGCAGGACGTTGGCCCGTCGACCGCTTCTACGATCCGGATCGGAGCGCGCCGGGCAAGATGTACACGCGCTACGGCGGCTTCGTCGAGGGCGTCGACCTCTTCGACGCGCGGTTCTTCGGTGTCTCTCCACGCGAAGCCGCGCAGCTCGATCCTCAACAGCGAATCCTCCTTGAGCTCACCTGGGAGGCGCTCGAGCGCGGCGGCATCACACCCGAGGCGCTGCGCGATGGCGCGACCGGCGTCTTCATCGGGACGCGCGGCGCAGACTACTTCCAGGGGCAGACCGGCTGGCACCCGAACGACGCCGACACCTACTACGCGACCGGCAACTCCTCCAGCACCATGGCCGGGCGGCTCTCCTACTGGCTCGGGCTCGACGGGCCGTGCTTCGCGCTGGACACGGCCTGCTCGTCGTCGCTCGTGGCGCTGCACGAGGCCTGTCGGAGCCTGCGCGAGGGCGAATCGCTGACGGCGCTCGCCGGCGGCGTGAACCTGGTCCTGGATCCCTTCGGGACGATCGCCATCTGCAAGGCGTCGATGCTCTCGGAGGACGGCCGCTGCAAGACGTTCGACGCGCGCGCCGACGGCTACGTGCGATCGGAGGGCTGCGGCATGCTCGTCCTGAAGCGCCTGTCGCGTGCGCGCGCGGACGGGGACCGAGTCTTCGCTCTCGTGCGCGGAACCTCGGTCAACCAGGACGGCGCGAGCGGAGGCCTGACGGTGCCGAGCACCAGAGCGCAGGAGCGGGTGATCCGCGGCGCGCTCGCGGACGCACGCGTGGAGCCGTGCGAGATCGACTACGTCGAAGCGCACGGCACGGGAACGTCGCTCGGCGACCCGCTCGAGGTGGCTGCGCTCGACGTGGTGTTCGGTCCGGGGAGGTCGGACGCGCTCGTCGTGGGCTCGGTCAAGACGAACATCGGTCACGCCGAGCCGGCAGCTGGCATTGCAGGCTTGCTGCGCACCGTCCTGATGCTGCAGCACGGCTCGATCCCGCGCCTCCTGCACCTCGGCGATCGGAACCCGCACATTCCCTGGGACGAGACGGTGATCGACGTGCCGACCGAGCTCCGGCCCTGGCCCGAGCGCGGCGGGCGGCGGATGGCAGGGATCAACTCGTTCGGCTTCAGCGGGACGAACGCGCACGTCGTCGTGGAGGAGGCCCCGGACACCGCGTCCATGCCGAGCAGCGAACCGCGAGCCGAGCTCCTCCCGCTCTCGGCCCACTCTCCGGATGCCCTGCGCGAGCTGGCGGCGGCGTACCGAGACCGCTTGACGACCGCGGACGCTCCGCCGGCAGGCAACGTCTGCTTCACCGCCGGTACCGGGCGCGCGCACTTCGCGCACCGCGCCGGCATCGTGGGAGCCGATGCCGGTGAGCTCGCGGAGCGCCTCGAGGTGCTCGCGCGCGACGGCGCGGCGCCTGCGCTCGGGCGGGCGTCCGGTTCCACGCCCAGGATCGCCTTCCTCTATACGGGGCAGGGCAGCCAGACCCCGGGCATGGGGCGTGAGCTCTTCGAGGGCGAGCCCGTCTTCCGATCGGCGCTCCTCGCCTGCGCGGCGGAGCTCCGGCGGCACCTCGAGGTCCCTCTGCTCGACGTTCTCTACGGGGACCGCGGCGAGCTCCTCGACCGGACCGACTACACGCAGCCTGCGCTGTTCGCTCTCCAGTACGCGCTGGGAGAGCTCTGGGCTTCATGGGGCGTGCGTCCGGACTGGGTGCTCGGGCACTCGATCGGCGAGTACGCGGCCGCGCAGCGCGCGGGCGTCTTCTCCTTCGAGGACGCTTGCGCCCTCGTCGCCGCCCGCGGGAGGTTGATGGTCGAGCGCACGGACCCCGGAGCCATGGCCGCCGTGTTCGCGGACGCCGAGGACCTCGAGGTCGAGCTCCGCACGCACGCCGGCCGCCTCGCCATCGCTGCCTACAACTGCGATGCCCGGGTCGTGCTCTCGGGGGCCACCGAGCTCGTGCATGGTGTCACGGAGGGGCTGCGGCAGCGGGGGATTCGCAGCGAGCCGCTGGACGTCAGCCACGCGTTCCACTCACCGCTGATGGAACCGATGCTGGAGGAGTTCGAGGCCGTCGCGAAGCGCGTTCGATACCACGAACCGGAGCTCGGCTTCGTCTCCAACCTCGATCCCGGTCCCGCCGGCGGAGCGATTGCGCGCGCCGGCTACTGGGTGCGCCACGTGCGGGAGCCCGTCCGGTTCCAGGAAGGGATGCGCGCGCTCGCGGGAGAGGGATGCGACGTCTTGCTCGAGGTCGGTCCCGCGCCCGTGCTGCTGGGGATGGCGAAGCGCTTCCTCGATCTGCCCGACGCGGCCTGGCTGCCGAGCATGCGACCGGGCCACGGCGAGCGGGCGCGAATGCTCGAGAGCGCGAGCGACCTCTACGTGCGCGGTGTCGACCTCGAGTGGAAGGAGCTCTCCGCCGGCGTTCCGCGGACCCGGATCGATCTCCCGACCTATCCCTTCCAGCGCGAGCGGTACTGGATCGAGGCCCACGCCGGGAGCGCGCGCGGCGACGACCCGGACGCGCACCCTCTGCTCGGCTCGCCGGTCTCGGTCGCCGTCCTGGATCGAGGCGAGGTGCTCTACGAGTCTCACCTGGCTCAGGACTCGCCGTCCTTCCTCGCCGACCACGAGGTGTTCGGGCACGTGATCGTCCCCGGCGCGGCCTACGTCGAGTGGGCCCTCGCCGCGGGCGCGCGCACATCGTCCGGCGCGACCTGGGAAGTGTCCGGTCTGAGGATCGAGGCGGCACTCGAGCTGGGCGAGGCGGAGCTTCGGGTCCAGCTCGTGCTCGAACCGGCGCAAGCCGACGGGTCGCGGGCCTTCCGGGTGTGCTCACTGGGCACGGACGGATCCTGGACGGTGCACGCTCGCGGAACACTCGCTCAGGGGCAGGCGGACACGAGTGGGGAGACCGTGGACGTCGACAGCCTGCATGCGCGGGTCGCAGGCGGGATCGACATCGAGGAGTACTACGCAGCGCTGGCCGGAATGGGGCTCTGCTACGGTCCCGCGTTCCGGGCTCTCGCCGGTCTTCGCGTGGAAGAAGACGAGGCGCTCGCGCACGTACGGCTGGGCGAGCACTCGCGCGCAGACCGCTTCGTGGTTCATCCCGCGCTCCTCGACGCCTGCTTCCAGAGCTGCGGTGTCCTGGCCGGGGACCTCGACGAAGACGAGACGTACCTGCCCGTAGGAATCGAGGGCTTCCACTGCGACGGTCCCCTGGGCGACGAAGTGTGGTGTCGAGCGCGGCCGAGAGCGGGCGCCGACGAGGAGAACTCGCGGGTGCTGGCGTTCGACCTCGAGCTCTTCGACCCGCGCGGCATCCGGATGGCCGCGGTGCGCGGGCTCGAGCTCCTTCGCACGCGTCGCTCGGCGCTGGCGTCGAGCTCGGACGCGCTGGCGCTCTGGTCCCACGAGGTCAAGTGGCAGCACGCCGGTGCTGCGGACGGTGCCGGAGCGATCGCTGCGGGCGGAGCCTGGCTCGTCCTCGCGGACGGCGGCGTCCTCGCCGCGAAGCTCACGGCCTTGCTCGAGGCGCGCGGCGCCGTCGTGCTCACCGTTACGCGCGGTGAGGTCCCGGCCGGAGACCCGAAGGCCTGGGGGCGCGTGATGGAGCGCTTCCGCGATGCCGGGCCGAGGCGGGCGGTGGTGAACCTCTGGCCGCTGGACACGAACGCCCTGCGCGAGTCGCTCGAGCTCTTCCAGGCGCTCGCGAGCTTCCCGGGCGGGAGCTCTCCGCGCGTCTGGTTCGTCACTCGCGGTGCCGTGGCGGCCGCAGCCGGCTCTGAGCGCCTCGCGCTCGAGGGGGCGGGGGTCCACGGGCTCGTCGCGACGGCGCTGCTCGAGCACCCGACCCTGCGCCCGGCCTGTCTCGATCTGGACCCCGTGGCCGAAGAGGACGAGGCCGCACGGCTCCTGGAGGAGCTCGCAGCGGACCCGGCCGAAACGCGCATCGCGCGTCGGGCGGGGGAGCGCCGCGTCCCGCGCTTGACCCGGTCGTCACCGGCCAGGGTGGAGCGTCCCGCGAGCTTCGCGCTGCGCACGACCGAGTACGGCGTGCTCGACAAGCTCGCTCCGGTCCCCACGACCCGGCGGGCGCCTGGGCCGGGGGAGGTCGAGGTCGTGGTCTCGGCCGCGGCCCTGAACTTCAAGGACGTGCTGTTCGCGCTGGGGCTGCTGCGCGACTTCACGGGGATCGACCGAGCCCTGGAGCAGCCGCTGGGACTGGAGTGCGCGGGCCGCATCGCCCGGCTCGGGCCCGGGGATGCCAAGGGTTGGCAGGTGAGTGACGAGGTCGTCGTGGCGGCCCCCGACTGCATGGCGAGCCACGTCACGGTTCCCGCTCACGCCTTGATGCGACGGCCGTCGGGGCTGACCGCGGTGGAGGCTGCGGCGCTGCCGACCGTGTTCCTGACGGCCCGACACGCGCTTCTCCGATGCGCGAAGCTGGCCGCCGGTGAGCGCGTCCTCATCCACGCGGCGGCGGGCGGCGTCGGACAGGCGGCCATCCAGGTGGCGCAGAGCGTCGGGGCGATCGTCTACGCGACGGCCAGCCCCGCGAAGTGGTCGCTCCTCGCGTCCCAGGGGGTGGAACACGTCTTCCACTCGCGAACGACGGACTTCGCGCGCGAGATCCGGGAGCTGACGAACGCGGCGGGCGTGGACGTCTGCCTGAACAGCCTCGGCGGCGAGACCATCCGGAAGAGCCTGGAGGTCCTGGGCGAGAACGGGCGCTTCGTCGACATCGGAAAGATCGACGTCTGGTCCGCGGAGCGCGTGCGCGAGCTCCGACCGGACGTCGCCTACTCGACCTTCGACATGGCGGAGGTCCTGGGCGCGGACACCGAGCTCTTCCAGTCGATGCTGGGCGATCTCTCGGAGGCCTTCGCGCTCGGAGAGCACCGTCCCATCGGCGTTCGGAGCTTCCCCGTACGGGAGGCGACCTCGGCCTTTCGCGAGCTGGCGCAAGGTCGCCACGTCGGCAAGCTCGTCGTCGATTTCGGCCGAGAGGCCGGCTTTCGCGTTCGCGGAGACGCCTCCTATCTGATCACGGGCGGTACGGGTGCTCTCGGACTGCACATCGCGGCGTTCCTCGTCGAGCGCGGCGCAAGCAACCTGGTCCTCGCTGCGCGACGGGAGCCCGGCGAGAGCGCACGCGCGGCGATAGGAGCGCTCGAGGAGAACGGCGCCGAGGTGCGCGTCGCAGCGCTGGACGTCTCGGATCGGGGCGCGGTGCAGGACCTCGTCGCGTCGCTCGAGCTCCCGCTCGCCGGCGTCGTGCACGCTGCGGGGCTGCTCGAGGACGGAACCCTGTCGAACCTGACCTGGGAGCGCTTCGAGCGTGTCCTTCGACCGAAAGTCGACGGTGCGCTCCACCTGCACGAGGCGACGCTCTCCGCGCCGCTCGACTTCTTCGTCTGTTTCTCCTCGATGGCCTCGATGGTGGGCTCGACGGGCCAGGGCGCGTACTCCGCCGCGAACGCGGTGCTCGACGCGCTCGCGCACGACCGTCGCGCCCGGGGGCTGCCGGCCCTGACGATCTGCTGGGGACCGTGGTCGGGAGGAGGCATGGCGACGGAGTCGGAGGAAGCGAACCGAGCGCGTTTCGCCGAGCTCGGACTCGGCAGTATCACGCCGGAGCAGGGATGCTCCGCGTTCGAGCGCCTGCTCGCCGACCCCGAGACGCCGCCCGTCGTGGGGATCCTGCCCGTCGACTGGAACCGCTACCTCTCCGTGTTCCACGGCGAGGCGCCGCCGTACTTCGAGGCGCTGTCGGAGGCGGGAGGCGGGAGCGGCGAGGACGACCGCGCGATCCTGGCGACGCTCGAGGGCTGCGCGCCCGAGGAGCTCTACGGACTGGTGCTCGAGTTCCTGCGGGATCAGCTCGCACGCGTCATGGGCTACGCGTCGGGTGACGAGGTGGACCCCGGACAGAGCTTCCTCGACATGGGGATCGACTCGCTCCTGGCCGTGGACCTGCGCAACCGGCTGGAGGCGACGCTCGAGGTCGAGATCCCCGTCACCCTGGTCTTCGATCACCCCAACCTCGCGGCGCTGGCGGAGCTCCTCGTGGGGCAGCTCGCCGCTCGGCGCGAGGACGGGGACGACGCGCTTCTCTCCGAGATCGAGGGGCTCTCGGACGAAGAGGTCGAGCGCGAGCTCGCTACAGGCGGTGAGGATGGCTGATCGCGAGGCCCGCCTGGCGCAGCTCTCACCGGCGAAGCGCGAGCTCTTGAGGCGCAAGCTCGAGAGGAGCAAGGGGGCCGGTGATGCGATCCGGCCTCTGACTGCCGGAGCGACGCGGACGCTCTCCTTCGCGCAGGAGCGCTTCTGGTTCCTCTCGCGGCTCGAGCCGCGCTCGACGGAGTACACGTTGATCGGAGGCGGGAGGCTCCGCGGCCCGCTGGACCTCGCGGCACTGCGCAGCGCCCTGCGCGCGCTCGCGCGGCGCCACGAGCCTCTTCGGACGCGGTTTCCCGCTAGCGCCGGTGTGCCCGTCGTGCAGGTCGACCCGACGCCCGGCGAGATCCTCGGGCTCGTCGACCTCGGATCGGATCGGGGCGCGGACGCGGACGCCGTGATCGCGCGCGAGCTCGAGGCCCTCCGGGAACTGCCGTTCGACCTCGAAAACGGACCGCTGCTCCGCGCGCGGCTCGTCCGACTCGGCGACGACGACCACGCGCTCCTGCTCTCGTACCACCACATCCTGATCGACGGCTGGTCGGGGGCGATCCTCAGACGAGATCTGTGTGCGCTCTACGACGCGTCCGTCCGGGACGAGGCGTCGGAGCTGCCCGAGCTCGCGATCGCGTACACCGACTACGCCGCGTGGCAGCGCGAGCGGCTCTCGGGCAACCGGCTGGCAGCGCTCGTCGAGCACTGGCGCGTCGCGCTCCAGGGCGCCCCGGCGAGCCTTCCGCTCCCGACGGATCGCGCCCGCCCGGCGCTCCTCTCGCACGCCGGAGGGGCTGCGCCGGTGGAGCTCTCCCCCGAGCTCTCGGCGCGCCTCGACGCGCTGGCGGCGCGCGAGGGAGTCACCTCATTCGTCGCGCTGCTCGGAGCGTTCCAGGCGTTCCTGGCGCGCATCTCGGGCGAGACGGACGTGGTCGTCGGCACGCCCTTCGCGAACCGCGAGCGACGCGAGGTGCAGGACCTGATCGGCGTCTTCGTGAACACACTCGCGCTGCGCACCGACTGCTCGGGGTCCCCGGATTTCTCCGAGCTCGTGCGGCGGGCCCGGGCGACCACACGGGAGGCGCTGGCGCACGGAGAGCTGCCCTTCGAGAAGCTCGTCGCCGAGCTCTCGCCCGATCGCGACCCGAGCCGCACGCCGCTCTTCAACGTCTTCTTCGAGATGCCGGTCCCGGTTCCGGAGCGCGGCATGGAGGGGCTCCTGGTCGCGCGCATCCCCGTGCCGTCCGGGCGCGCCCTGTTCGACCTCGCGCTGTCCCTCGAGGCCGTGGACGGGACCTACGAGGGCGAGCTCCAGTACAACCTCGACCTGTTCGACGGCGGGACGGTCGAACGGCTGGCGCGCGCCTTCGAGCGCTTCGTGGACGGCGTCGTGGCGGAGCCGTCCCGACCCGTCGATCGCGTGCCGCTGCTCGGCGAGGGGGAGCGGGAAGCGCTCCTGCCCGGTCTCGTGGGAGTGCGCCTCGAGGTGGACTTCGCCGCCGTGCACGAGGAATTCGAGGCGGCGGCGGGGCGCGAGCCGCACGCCGCGGCGCTCGTGAGTGCGGACGGCATCGTCGAGTACGGCGCGCTCGATGCTCGGGCCGACGCGCTCGCCCGGCTGCTCCGGGGCGACGGCGTCCGCAACGGGGCCGTGGTCGGCGTGTACCTCCCGCGCTCGGTCGACACGGTCGTCGCGCTCCTCGCGGTCTGGAAGGCGGGCGGGGTGTACCTGCCGCTGGACCCGGAAGATCCGCCGCGGCGCACGGGCTTCGCGCTCACGGACTCGGGTGCCGGGACGGTCGTGACGTCGAAGGAGCTCCGGGCGCGGCTTCCGGAAGGCGGCTGGCGCACGCGCTGTGTGGACGACGCGGACGGCGTGACTGGCACGCTCGACGGGGAGCGCACGTCGCCGAGCGACCCGGCCTACGTCATCTACACGTCGGGCAGCACCGGCGTGCCCAAGGGTGTGGTCGTTCCGCACGGCGCGCTCGCGAACCACGTCGCGTGGGGCCGTGCGAGCTTCGGGTTCGAGACCCGGGACCGGTTCCTGCTGCGGACGCCCACGGCCTTCGACGCCTCTCTGTGGGAGATCGTTCACCCGCTGGCGAACGGAGCGGCGCTCGTGGTCGCCCCGCCTGGAGCGGAACGCGACGCCCGAGCGCTGATCGAGCTGGCCGCGGACCGGGGCGTAACGGTTCTGCAGGGCGTGCCGACGCTCGTCCGCTTCTGGCTCGAGGAGCCCGACTTCGCGCGCTGTCGTGAGCTCCGACACCTCGTGGTGGGGGGGGAGGCGCTCCCCGTTCCCCTGGTCCGGAAGTTCGAGCGCCTGCGGGACGAGGAGCGCCTCGGCGTGACCTTGCACAACCTCTACGGTCCCACGGAAGCGGCGATCGACAGTGCGTCCTGGTCACTCGCACCGGACGAGCACCTGGCCCGGACACGAGAGCGCGTCCCCATCGGCGGGCCGATCGCCAACGTGTCGCTCCACGTGCTCGACGCTCACGGCGAACCGGTGCCCGAGGGCTTCACCGGTGAGCTGCACGTCTCCGGTTCGAACCTCGCGCTCTCGTACGTGAACCGGCCGGAGCTCGACGAGGCGTGTTTCGTGCGCGACCCGATCGGCGAGCGCACCTATCGAACGGGCGATCTCGTCCGCCGAGCCGGGGGCGGCGAGCTCGAGTTCGTCGGCCGCGCCGACTCGCAGGTGAAGCTCAAGGGGAACCGGATCGAGCTGGAGGAGATCGAGTCCGTGATCGCGGAACACCCGGGAGTCTCGGCGGCTGCTGCGCGCGTGCACAGGACGGCGGGCGGGGAGCCCCGGCTGGTCGGATACGTCGTTCCGGCCGGCGAGATCGACGAGCTCGGGCCGTTCCTCTCCGAACGGCTGCCCGCACCGATGGTGCCCTCGGTCTTCGTCCAGCTGGAGACGCTCCCGCGCACGCGGAGCGAGAAGCTCGATCGCAACGCCCTCCTGCCCCCGCCGGAGCGGGAGGAGACACGCGCTCGGGCGCGAACACCCCTGGAGCGCGAGATCGCAGTGCTCGTTGCGGAGCTCCTCGGTCTCGCGCCCGAGCACGTCGGTCGCGACGACGACTTCTTCGCCCTGGGTGGGCACTCGCTCTTCGCGACGCGCCTGCTCGCGCGGATCGTGGAGCGCTTCGGTGTCGAGATCCCGCTGCTGGCCTTCTTCGAGCGCCCGACGGTCGGCGGCCTGGCGGACCGCGTCTCCAGCGGCGAGCACGGCGTCACGCCCATCCCGCGCACCTCGCGAGGAGCGCGCATCCCGCTCTCCTTCGCGCAGGAGCGCCTGTGGTTCCTCCACCGCCTGGCCGGCGGGAGCACGGAGTACGACATGCCGGGTGCGCTCCGGCTGAAGGGCGACCTCGATCGCGCAGCGCTCGAGCAGAGCCTGGACGCGCTGTTCGAGCGCCACGAGCTCCTCCGCACGGTGTTTCCGTCGGAAGACGGCGTCCCCCGGCAGGAGATCCTCCCGCACGCTCGGTTCGCACTCGTCGCGACCGAACACGAGACCGAAGACCATCGCGCGCGCGACTCGGTCCTGCGGGAGTGTCTGGAGGAGGAATCCAGGCACGTCTTCGATCTCGAGCGCGGGCCGCTCGTGCGCGTCGGGCTCTTGCGCTTCGCCGCGGACGACCATGCGCTGATCTTCAACCAGCACCACATCCTCTCCGACGGGATCTCTGTCGACGTGCTGACCGGAGAGCTCGCGGAGCTCTACGCCGCGCGCGTCGCGGGCAGGGAGCCCACGCTCCTTCCGGTCGAGCTGGCCTTCGCCGACTACGCGGCGTGGGAACGCGGACGGGATGAACACCTGGCATCGCTCCTCGCGCACTGGAAGGCCACGTTGGCCGGTTCACCCGCGGGGCTCCCGCTTCCCACGGACTTCGCGAGGCCGGCGCAGAAGGCGCACGCGGGCGGCGCCGTCGGCTTCGAGCTCGGAGGGGAGCTGACGCGCGAGCTCCGGGCGCTCGCGGCTCGGACGGCCGTCACGCCGTTCGTCGTGATGTGCGCGCTCTACCAGGCGTACCTCTCCCGCCTGACCGGGGAGACCGATGTCGTCGTCGGCACGCCCTACGCGAACCGCGAGCGGCCCGAGGTCCAGCGCATGCTCGGTGCGTTCGTGAACACCCTGCCCCTGCGCTCCAATCTCTCCGGAGCGCCCGCGCTGGAGGAGCTCCTCGGCCGTGTCGCCGCGACGGCGCAGAGCGCGCTCGCCCACGGTGAGCTTCCGTTCGAGCGGATGATCCAGGAGCTGGACCCGGTTCGCGATCCGAGCCGGACCCCGCTCTTCAACGCCTTCTTCGAGCTGAGGACGGAGACCGAGCTCCCGGCGTGGCCGGGCCTCGACGTCGTCCCCGTGGACGAGACGGCGACTCCGGCCCTGTTCGACCTGTCGCTGTCCGTCGGAGTCTCGGGCGAGTCCTGGAGCGGAGTCTTTCATTTCGACGTCGCGCTCTTCGAGGCGTCGACGATCGAACGGCTCGCTGCCGGGTTCACGAGGTTCGTGGCCGGATGCCTCGCATCACCCGAGCTCGCCTTCGACCGCGTTCCGCTGGTCGGGACGGAGGAGCGCACGAGGACCCTGCGCGAGGCGGAAGGCCCTCTGTTGCCGTTCGACGCGAGCCTTCGCGTCCACCACCGATTCGAGGAGCGCGCACGTCAGGCGCCCGAGGCGACGGCTCTCGTCGACGACGCCGGCACGCTCACCTATGGAGCACTGGACGCGCGCGCGAACGGCCTCGCGCACGAGCTGCGGGGGCGCGGCGTCCGCCGCGGGACCGTGGTGGGCGTGTGGCTCCCGCGCTCGAGCGATTCGGTCGTCACGCTGCTGGCGATCTGGAAAGCCGGCGGCGTCTGCCTTCCGCTGGATCCCGAGGATCCGGAGTCGAGGATCGACCTCGTCCTTCGGAGCTCGGGGGCGGAGCTGGTCGTCAGCACGTCGGCTCTTCGCGAGCGGCTGACGCGAGGGTCGTTCGACGTCCTGGAGCTCGGTCCCAACGACCCGGTCGGCAGCACCGACCCCGCCGCACCGGCCGTCGAGGAGCCCGCCGACCCCGCGTACCTCGTCTACACGTCGGGTACCACCGGCGAACCGAAGGGCGTCGGGGTTTCCCACGGAGCGCTGGCGAACAACCTGGCCTGGGCGCGGGCGGCCTTCGGGTTCGGCGCGCGCGACCGGTTCCTCTTCCGCACGCCCCTGAGCTTCGACGCGGCTCTGTGGGAGCTGGTGCACCCGCTGGCGAACGGAGCGTCACTGGTCGTCGCCTCGCCGGGCACCGAACGGGACGCGTCGGCGCTGCTCGATCTGGCGGCGAGCAGCGGCGTCACGGTGCTGCAAGCCGTCCCGACCCTGCTCGCCTACTGGCTGGACGAGCCCGCGTTCGCGCGCTGTCGCGAGCTCAGGCATCTGGTCTGCGGCGGCGAGGCGCTCACCCCGGCTCTTCTGGGGCGGTTCGCTCGCGTGCGCGACGCACACGCCCTCGACCTCGCGCTGCACAACGTCTACGGGCCTGCGGAAGCCACGATCGACACCTCGGCGTGGACTCTGGCGCCGGGCGCGCCGGTCGATACGACCCGCGAGCGCGTTCCTATCGGAAGGGCGATCGCGAACGCGGCCGTGTACGTGCTGGACCGTCACGGGGAACCCGTCCCGCGCGGCGCCACCGGCGAGCTCTACATCGGAGGGCCGGGGGTCGCGCTGGGCTACGTCGGGCGTGACGACCTCACGGCGCTCTCTTTCAGGGCCAATCCCTTCGGCGCGGGACGTCTGTACCGCACCGGGGACCTCGGGCGCCGTGCCGCGGACGGCGAGCTCGAGTTCGTCGGCCGGGTGGATTCACAGGTGAAGCTCCGCGGGCACCGCATCGAGCTGGAGGAGGTCGAGGCCGTTCTCGCAGAGGCGCAAGGAGTCGAGCGAGCGGCAGTCGCGCTGCGCGAGTCCCCCGGGCAGGGGGGCCGGCTGGTGGGCTACTACGTCGCAGGAGCCGAGCTCGATGCGACCGATCTGGCGAGTCACCTGGAGGCGCGGCTCCCTCGCTACATGGTCCCGGGATCGTTCGTTCGTCTCGACGCACTTCCGCTGACGGCGAGCGAGAAGATCGACCGCAGCGCGCTGCCGGACCCGCCCGGCGAGGGCTCGACGAGTGCTCCGCCGCGAACCCCGACGGAGGCGGCTCTCGTCGAGCTGGTCGGCGAGCTCTTCGGGCTGGGCCGTTTCGGGCGCGACGACGACCTCTTCTCGCTGGGCGCGCATTCGCTCCTCTTGACTCGGCTCGCGGCACGCGTCGGGGAGCGCTTCGGGGTCGAGCTCCCGCTCCTCGCGTTCTTCGAGGCTCCGACGGTCGCCGCGATCGGTCGAGCCGTGGACGACGCCGAGCCCGGCTCGGCCACGGCCATCGTTCCGGTCACGCGCGGGGGGCCGCTCCCGGTCTCGTTCTCCCAGGAGCGTCTGTGGTTTCTCGACCGGCTGGCGGGCGGGAGCGCGGAGTACAACCTGGCCGGTGCACTGCGCCTGCGCGGTGCGCTCGACCGGGGCGCGCTCGAACGCAGTGTCGTGCGTGTATTCGCGCGACACGAGGTTCTCCGTACCGTCTTCCCGGAGCGCGACGGCGTTCCGACTCAGCGCATCCTCCCGTCCGCTCGTTTCGCCCTCGACTGCGAGGAGGTCGGTGGACTCGCTCCGTCCGAGCGCGACGCGATCCTGCGCGCGCGGCTCGAGCTCGAGGCGCGGCACGTGTTCGACCTGGCTCACGGTCCGCTGGTCCGGATGCGCTTGTTGCGCTTCGACGCCGAGGACCACGCGTTCCTGGTGAACCAGCACCACATCCTCTCGGACGGCGTGTCCGTGGCGCTCCTGACCGAGGAGCTGGCAGAGCTCTACTCTGCCGAGCTCCGCGGCGAGACGGCGGACCTCGAGCCGCTCGCCGTTCAGTTCGCCGACTTCGCGACCTGGGAACGCGCGACCTTCGAGCCGGACTCGCACCTCGAGTACTGGCGCGAAGCCCTGCGCGGGGCTCCGCCGGAGACTTCGATCCCCTCGGACCGCCCGCGTCCGAGCGTGCAGAGTCGCGCCGGTGCCGCGCGCGCATTCTCACTGTCGAGAGAACTCTCTGACGACCTCTGCGCGCTCGCGCGAGAGCGAGGGTCGAGCGTCTTCGTCACGCTGCTCGCCGGGTTCGTGGCCCTCTTGCACCGGACGACCGGCCGCGACGACCTGGTCGTGGGCACCGCCGTTGCGAACCGCACGCACCCGGAGACCACCGGCATGCTGGGCTTCTTCGCGAACGCCGTTCCGCTGCGGGCGGACGCGTCGGGGGGGCCGAGCTTCGCCGAGCTCCTCGACCGCGTGCGGCGGAGCGTTCACGGCGCTCTGGGCCACCAGAGCCTCTCCTTCGAGCGACTGGTCGAGGAGCTGAACCCGCTCCGCGATCTGGCGCGCGCGCCGCTCTTCCAGATCTCGTTCGACCTCGTGGGTCACGGCAGGTCCGAGCCCGTGTGGGCCGGGCTCGTAGTCGAGGAGGTGCCGTCGGCCACCGAAACCGCGAAGCTCGACCTCTCGGTCTTCGTGGACGCGTCCGGCCCCGAGCTCACCGCCGAGATCGAGTACGGCACTGCGCTCTACGACGCCGCGACCATCGACGGGCTCTGGGAGCGCTACGAGGCGCTCCTGGCCTCGGCCGTGGAGACGCCCGAGCGAGGCGTTGCCGGGCTCCGCCTGGGCGATCCGACGCTCGAACCCGAGCGACCCGTCCCTTTCGACGAGCGCGAGGCTCCGCACGTGGTCGTCGAACGCCGCGCGCGCGAGTGTCCGGACGCCGTCGCCCTCACGTGGGTCGCGCCCACGCCCGGCCACTGGACCCGCGGCGAGCTGGACGCACGCGCGCGGGGGCTCGCCGTCTCGCTCCGCGCTCGTGGAATCGGACGCGAGTCGCTCGTCGCACTCTGTCTGGACCGTACGCCCCGGCTGTACGAGGCGCTGCTCGGAGTCTGGAAGGCCGGAGCGGCCTGGTTCCCTCTCGACGCCACCGATCCCCCTGCGGTCCGACGCGATCGGCTGCGCGACGCGGAGGTGGCCCTCGTCATCGCCGAACCGCGGTTCCACGCGGAGCTGGCCGCGCTCGGGGTTCCGGTGTGGGGAGCGGACGACCGATCCGACAACGGTGGCGACCAGCTCCCCGCTGTCGAACCGGATGACCTGGCCTACGTCATCCCGACATCGGGTTCGACCGGCCGGCCGAAGCTGGTCGAGGTTCCGTTTCGGGCGCTCGCCAACCACACGGCGTGGGTCGATCGCACGCTCCGCCTCGGTCCGGACGACGCCGTCCTGCAGCGCATTCCGCTCGGCTTCGACGCAGCCTTGCTCGAGATCCTCGCGCCCCTGTGCGGCGGAGCGCGGCTGGTCGTGGTGCCGGACGAAGACGACCGGGACCCGCGGGCACTGTTCGAGCTCGCACTGCGGGAGAACGTCACGTCCTTCCTGTCCGTGCACTCGATGACTGCCGCCATCCTCGACCTCGGGCGCATGGAAGAGTGGTCGACTCTGCGCCAGGTCGTCGTCGGCGGCGAGCGGATGGATCCCGGCCTCCCGGAGAGGATGTTCGCGACCGCCGACGCCGCGGGACGCGAGCTCGAGGTCTTCAACCTATACGGGCCGGCCGAGGCGTGCATCGACGCGACAGCACACAGGTGCCGCCGCAACGAGGCGGGCGAGGTACCCATCGGCCGCCCGATCTCGAACGTCACGGTCGTGCTCCGGGACGCCGAGGGCCACGCCGTGCCCGCGGGTGTCGTGGGGGAGCTCTACATCGGCGGAGCGGGGCTCGCGCGCGGCTATCGCGGACGCCCAGACTGGACGGCCGAGCGCTTTGTCGCGGAGGCCGGGGGGGCGCGCTCCTACAGGACCGGGGACCTCGCGCGACGGCGCTCGGACGGTGCGCTGGTCTTCGCGGGTAGGGCCGACCTCCAGGTGCAGGTGCGCGGTCGACGGGTCGAGCCGGGCGAGATCGAGGCCGTTCTCACGGAGCACCCGACCGTGCGGGACGCCGCGGTGACTGCGGCGACGGACCGCAGCGGCGATACGCAGCTCGTGGCTCACGTGGTCGGACAGGTCGACCTGGCTGAGCTCCGGCGACACGCCGGGGCGCGGCTCCCCGCGGCGCTTCGGCCGGGAGCCTGGCGAGTGCTCGACGCGCTCCCGCGGACGCGCAACGGCAAGGTCGACCGGCGCGCGCTCGAGGCGGCAACCGCGAACACACCCCGGGTCCAGGATCTCGTGGGCGTGGCCGAAGCGCCCATCGGCGAGGTCGAGAGCGAGCTCTGCCGGCTCTTCGCGCAGACGCTCGAGCGCGAAGCCGTGGGCCGGCGCGACGACTTCTTCGCGCTGGGGGGGACGTCCCTCTCGGCCGTGCGGCTCAATCGAGCGGTCGAGCAGGCGTTCGAGGTCGAGCTTCCGCTCCGCGCGCTGTTCGAGTCACCGACTCCGGCCGACTTCGGGCGAGCGCTGACGCACGTGCTGGACGGTGGTGATGTCGCGGATGTCCTGCACGGCGAGGACGTCGACCTCTTCGCGGAGGCGCGCCTCGATGCGGACATCCGCCCCGCGCCCGGGGCCGCGCTCCCGTCTCGTCCGCCGCGCAAGGTCCTGCTCACGGGAGCGACGGGCTACCTCGGAGCCTTCGTCCTGCGCGAGCTCCTCGAGCACACCGATGCGCGTATCCACTGCCTGGTGCGCGCGAAGGACGAGCCGGCGGCGACCGAGCGCCTGGCACGCAACCTGGCGCGCTACGAGATCGATCACGACGAGTCGCGCGTCGTCGTGGTCGTGGGAGATCTCGCCGCGCCCGAGCTCGGTCTCGACGAGAGCGCCCGAAGCGCGCTCGCCGACAGCCTGGACCTGGTCGTTCACGGGGGCGCCGCGGTGAACTTCCTCGAGGGCTACCGAGCCCTGGCGCCACCCAACGTCGAGGGAACGCGGAGCCTCCTGCGGCTGGCCTGTCTCGCCGGTCGCGTCCCGTTCCACTTCGTGTCGTCGGTCGGCGTGCTCACCGGTGGGGACCACGCGCCGGGAGAGGGCGTCCTGGAGGACGTCGACCTCGACGGCCTGTCGGGATGCGAGGGCGGATACGATCGCACGAAGTGGGTGGCCGAGAAGCTCGTGCTCGAGGCCGGTGCGCGAGGGCTCCCCGTCTCGATCCACCGCCCCGGACGTGTGGCGGGTGACTCGCGAAGCGGACTCTCGAACCCCGACGACGTGGCGGGACGCGTGATGCAGGCGTGTCTCGAGCTCGGGTGTGCGCCGGACCTCCAGGTTGCGATGGACGTGACGCCGGTCGACTACGTCTCCGCCGCGCTCGTGCACCTGGCCGTCCGGGGCGCACCGGGCGGAGGTCCCTACCACCTCGTGAGCTCGAAGCGCACGCAGTTCAGCGAGATGCTCGGCTGGGCAGAGGACCTCGGCTACGCCCTCGAGCGGGTCCCGCTTGAGGAGTGGTACGAGCGGCTTGGCGCCCGTGTCTCGGCCGATCCCGGGGACGGGCTGGCAGCGCTGATGCCCCTCGTCGCTCCGGAGCACACAGGAACACCGCGCGCATCGGACTTCATCGGAGACGTGCGCTTGCCGCGCATCGACGACCGTCGATCACGCGAGGGACTGCGAGGGAGCGGGGTCGCATGCCCGGAAGTGGACGCCGCCCTCTTCGCACGCTGGATCGAACGTTCGCGTGAGACTCGAAAGACCTCGAAGGAGCACGGTTCATGAGCTCTATCTACTTGATCAACCCCGCAGCCGACTTCCCGACCTACTACGGCGCCGAGGTCTACGCCGGTCGGGGGTACCAGCCCGCCGTCTTCCTCGCGGATCTCGTCGTCCCGACCCTGGCGGCGATGGTGCCGGACGACTTCAAGGTCGAGATCTGCGACGAACACCTCGAACCCGTCGACTTCGACTCGCCCTGCGAGTACGTCGGGATCACGGGGAAGATCAGCCAGTGGAACCGCACCAAGGCGATCGCCGCCGAGTTTCGGCGGCGCGGGAAGGTCGTGCTCATCGGCGGGCCGCATGCGTCTCTCTCTCCGGAGCACGTGCGGCCGCACTGCGACGTGCTCGTGCGCGACGAGATCGAGGAGATCGCAGAGGAGCTCTTCGCCGACCTCAGGCGCGGCGACTGGAAGGAGGAGTACGTCGGCGGGAAACCGGACCTCGCGAAGACTCCCGTGCCGCGCTGGGACCTGTACTCGAAGTACAACGACCGCGTGCTGACAGTCACCGTCCAGACCTCGCGCGGGTGCCCCTTCACGTGCGAGTTCTGCGATGTCATCCAGTACGTCGGGCGGACCCAGCGCCACAAGCCCGTCGCGAACATCATCGACGAGCTCCAGGTCGTGTACGACCACGGCTATCGGAGCGTGCTCTTCGCGGACGACAACACGACGGCCAACCGCAAGTGGGTCAAGGAGATGCTGGCCGGCGTAGGCGAATGGAACCGCAAGCGTGAGGACGGAATGATGTCCTTGAGCACGCAGCTCTCGATCGACGCGGCACGCGACGACGAAGTGCTCGAGCTGGCGGCAACGGCCGGCCTGACGCATTGCTTCATCGGGATCGAGACGACTGCGGAGGAGAGCTTGCTGGGCGCCAAGAAGGTTCAGAACCTGCGCAAGAAGCTCCGCAACAAGTACCAGGAGAACCCGACGATCGTGGACCAGGTCGAGCGCTTCTACGCGCACGGGATCGGCGTCACGGGCGGGATGATCTGCGGGTTCGACGAGGACAAGACGTCGATCTTCGACACGCAATTCGAGTTCGCGATGGCCTCTGGGATCCCGGTGCTGACGCTGAGTGCGCTCGCCGCGCCGCACGCGACGCCGCTACACGCGAGGCTCGAGGCCGACGGCCGCCTGGTCGACGGCTACGAGGTCCCGGGCCACCCGTGGAACACCAACCTGATCCCGGCGGGGATGAGTCGCGAGGAGCTGACGGAAGGCATCCGCGGCCTGGCCAATCGCCTCTACCACCCCGAGAACTTCGGGGAGCGCATCGTGCAATACGTCGACCGGCTCAACTTTCGCTACGGGACGGACCGCTCGCCGCACAAGCGCAAGTCGATCCGGAGCGTCGATCGCGACACGCTTGCTCTGATCTCGGACATCCCCAAGCTGGATGCGGAGTCGAACAAGATGTGGCGGCGGGTCATGGGCAAGATCCCCGAGAAGCCCGGCGCTACGGTCCCGATCATGGAGGCGTTCGCCCGCTACCAGCAGCTCCGGTTCATGTACGAGCAGGGGCAGTTCTGGGATCCGCCCCAGCCCGTCGAGCGCAGTGCCAGCCGGGCCGCGAACTGAGTCTCTGACTCACCCCGCTAGCCCGGACTGGCCGGCAGGGGCCGAAAGGACGGCGAAGCCGGCCGTTCGTGGTGTTCGGTCCGCGTGGTCATGAATAGTCCGGGCTAGACGAACGCGGCCGAGCTCAGGCCGCCTTCGATCTGCCCTCGGCCAGCTCGCGCAACGCGTCGATCTGGAGCGGGTCGCCGGCCACGATGAGGTGGTCGCCCGCCTCGAGGGCGAGGGCCCCGGAGGGCGGTATCATCGCGGCTTCGCCGGGGCGCTCCATGGCGACGAACGAGAGCCGCGTGCCTTCGCTCTTGCCCACCTCGGCGAGTAGACGCCCCACGAGGGGCGACCGATCGCCGATGACGAAGTCCGAGAAGGCGACGTCGCTGTCGGCGAGCTGTGAGCGAGCGATGAAGTCGGCGACCGTGGGGCGCACGATGGCGTTCGCGATCTCGAGGCCGCCGCTCTTGTAGGGGGAGACGATGCGCGTCGCGCCGGCCAACCGGAGCTTCTTCACCTCTTCGTTCCGCTCCGCGCGCGAGATGATCGGGATGTCGCGACGGAGCTCGCGCGCGCTGAGAGTGATCACGATGTTCTCGGCCGCGGACGGCACCAGGCACACGACATGCGCCGCACTCGCGATCCCCGCCTTCTCGAGGACCTCATCCTCACTGGCTGCCCCTTCCACGGCCAGGTAGCCGAGCTCACAGGCCTCGAAGAAGGCCTTGGGATCCCGGTCGATGACGACGAACGGGATGTTCATCGTGGCCAGCTGGTTGGAGACCTCCCTGCCCATTCGCCCGAAGCCACAGACGAGAGTGTGCTTGGCTAGCTGATCGATGTGCTTCTGCATCTTCTTCCTCCATGCGAACTGGCTTGTGACGGCCGTCTGGACGATCAGTGCAAACGTGTAGGAGGCGACTCCGATGCCGCCGACGAGGAGAATGCTCGCGAACTTCTTGCCGGCGTCGGAGATGCCCTCGTCCCCGTAGCCGACCGTCGTGATCGTGATCAGCGTGAAGAACAACGCGCGCCAGAAGTCCCACCCCTCGATGATCACGAACCCCGCCGCACCGCCCAGGGTCACCAGGGTGAGCAGGAGCAGAGCGTTCCTGAGTCGGCGATTGGGGGAGACACCGGGAACCGCGGCCATCTCTTCAGAGAGCATCGAAGGGCCTATCGGGCCGGATCCGTCCTGCCTGGAGGGCAAGAACTCGAATCGAGCTCCGTTCCCCTCCTGGGGACGTCAGCACAGGATGGGGCGAGCCTACGACCTACGCCCGATCGACCACCCAGGGACGTTCGCGCATGCTCGCGTCGGAGGTTTCCATGGATCCCCTAGTCATCGTTCCCATCGCCGTGGTCTTCGGCGTGTGCATGATCCTCGGCCGCAACGAACTGGTGAAGCGGAGGCTCGTCTGCCCCGGCACAGGGACCGTTGCGGAGGTCGACGTCGTCCAGCGTTATCGCAAGCGGCGGCCCGTGCGCGTCAAGTCCTGCGATCACTTGAGCGACCCGAAGGTCGTCGACTGCGGTCAGGAGTGCCTCCGGCACGAGGCCTGGTCCCCCGACGTCCGCTCCGCGCGGGCTTGACGGAGGCGCCGCCGGCGACCAGAGCCGGGATCCGGTCGGCCCCCCCCTCCGCCTGATCCCCAGGCGCGGAGCCGTACCGGCTCAGTGCACGGTCGTGGAGATGTTCTTCGTCGCGAAGAACAGCGGTATGCCGTCGATGTCGACCACGGCGCAACTGGCGTTCAGGAGATCGCATAGATCGAGCCCGCGGCGCTGGATGTCGTTGAAATGGCGCGTCACGGCACCGTTGTCCGGCGGAGGGGGACAGGTCGGATCCGTCACGCCATTGAAATCTCCGGTGAGAAACGCCGCAAGCAGCGCCTCGTTCCCGATGGAACGCGGGTTCACCTGAAGGAAGTTGGGCACGCCGGCCTCACGCGAGTGGCACCCGTTGCAGTTGTTGATCGCGTACTTGAACCGCGTCTCCGTGCAGTCGAAGCCCGGGACGTCCCAGAAGAACTGGGTGCTCGGGTTGATCGACGATCCGGCGCGGAACGGCTGTCCCTCGAACTGGAGCGGAATCGTGTGCTCGTCGTGCAGGATGTCGAGCTCGTCCTGCGTGACGTAGCGCCCGAGCAGGGCGCTGTTGTCGTGGCTGAGGTCGACCGTCTGAGCGACGGTTACTTCCGTCAGCGGGACGTACACGGTCGGCAGGAATCCCTGCAGCTTGAACTCCCGCAGCTCCCACGGCGACCCGAACGAAATCTCGTTCGTCCGCAACTGCGCCAGCGAGCTCCCGTTCGGGCGGGAGGGGTCTGCGTTGAATCCCGCAAAGTCGTCCGTGACCGCCTGCAGGGCCGCATTGTACTGGGACCCGAAGGGAAGAGATCCGAGAGCATGCCAGCTCGCGGCCCAGTCGAGCACCTCGTCGCAGGTCGAGGCCGGCAGGAAGTACTCCATGATCACGGTCGCCGGCCGGCTGAACCAGGCGTCCGGATCGTTGGGTTGCGAGAAGTTCACCTGGAGGAAGCCGAACACGAAGCGGCCTTCTCCGGCGTTCCCCGCACCGTAGCCGCCGGCGCCCGGACGCTGGCGCAGGTCCATCCTGTTCACGATGGCCAGCAGCCGGAAGGGTGCCAGCCGCATGTCGAGAACGCCGTCCTTGCCGACGCCACTCACGGTCTCCCAGTCAGACAGGAACGAGGCGATGCCCGGCCGACCGGTGACGGTGAAGCCGTTGATCGTCTGCGTGGTCTGGATCTGCTCGAGCCAGCCCCTGACGAACTGCGAGAGCGCAGCCGGGTTCTCGTCGACGTCCTGGAATCCAGCCATGTGCGCCATCAGCGTGCCGAACGTCCAGGCGCCGTGGCTGTTCGTGGCGCAGAGACCCGAGTTCGTCCACCGCGTCCGGCAAGGGTCCTCGACCACGCACAGTTCCGTGATGAAGAGCTCCTGGTTCGGCACGATGTCGCAGTTCGTCTCGAAGTCGTCCGCTCGCCCGCACAGGAACTGCGGCACGATCTCTGCGTCGAAGGCCGCCAGCGGAGCGGGCGGAGAGGAGCTGGACGAGGCCGGCTGCCTGGACCCGGTCTTGGGAACCGGGGTCACCTGGCCTTTCTGCGCTCCCGCGGAGCTCGCCGAAACCTGTGCGGTCTGGGCGACCGCCGTCGCCGTGATGCCGAAGGACACGATCGCTCCCGCGATGAGCGATCCCAGAGCTCGTCGAATCCAGTGCCGCATGCCTGTACCTCCCGTGGGGGCCTTCTGCTGGTGCGGAGAGCACCTACTGAGGACGCAGTGCCGCGGGTGTCGGGATAGTTTCGCCCAACTCGCGCGATTCCCGCGGCCTGCCCCCGACGCGCACCGGAACCCCGACATCGCTGATAGAATCCGGAGCGCGTTCGACTCCCCGTCTATCCGGAGGCCCCCATGCGGACGACCCTGGCGCTCACCTGCCTCTTGTTCTGGCTCGCGATCGCGGTCTCGGCCCAAGGGGCCGTCCGGGTGGTGGATGCCACCGGCGCAACCGGGTCCTTCACCGTCGTTCAGGACGCGATCGACGCCGCAGCAGACGGTGACACGGTGCTCGTCTCGGCCGGCGTCTACGGCACGGTGACCATCGACGGAAGGGATGTCTTCCTCGCTGCGGAGCCGGAGGAGCCCGTCGTGATCGGGGACCTCGTCGTGAGCAACGTCGGCGCCTCGCAGCGGGTCGCGATCGTCGGCATCGACGTCACGTCGAACCTCAACATCGTGACGGTCACCGACTGTGCCGGCGCGATCCTCTTCCAGGATTGCGAGATCTTCCCCACGGCCGGCACGTTCCAGCTCGGGAGCGCGGTCATCGTCACGAACAGCGCTGCCGTCACCTTCATCGATTCGCGAATCGAGAAGTCGCTGCCGACCCTCCTCGGGGGTGGTTCTGCGATCACCTCCACGGATTCCGCCGTCTACGTCCACCGCTGCGTCCTTCAGGGTGCGGAGCTGGTGAACACCACCACCATGCCCTCGGCCCCGGGGCTCTTCATGCAGGGCGGCTTCGCCCTGGTGGTCGACACCGTGATCCGCGGCGGTGACGGTGCAGACGCATTCCTCATCCCGTTCACCACCACCTGCCAGCCGGGCGGAGACGGGGGCCCCGGCGCGCGCCTCATCGCCGGCATCGGAGCTCCCGAGCTCGTGACGGTGGGCACGACGTTCACGGCCGGCGCGGGCGGCGGACCCGGATTCACGTGTGGTGGGGGAGTCGACGGTGTCCCGATGGACGTCGTGGCCGGCACGCACGAGACGCCCGCCGTCAGCGGGCGCGGGTTGACCGTGACGGGAGTCGCTCCGGACCAGTCGTTCGCGAACTTCCGCTTCACCGGGCTTCCCTTCGACTTCGCCTGGCAGGCCTACGGGTTCCAGGTGGCGTCGCCCATCTCCTACGACGTGAACCTCACCGGCGTCTCCTTCCTTGCAGCGGGCGCCAAGCTCGTGTTCCGTGGACGGCTCGACGCGCAGGGAGAGCGGACCGTCGAGCTCTTCCTCGACGACCTCGGCGCGCCGGTGCTCAACGTGTTTCAGCAAGGACTGTTCTTCGGAGACGAGGGGGTGTTCGTGGTCTCGAACCCCGCCCTGACGCTCGCCCTGGGCGACATCTGAGCGCCGTCGAGGCGCGGCCGCCGGACCGACCTTGAAGTCTCTCTGCCTCGCCATCGCCGGAGCTCTGATCGTGCTGCTCGGTGCGGCGATGCGCCTCGTTCACCTGGGGACGCAGATCGTGAACGGGGACGAGGTCCACGCGCTACGCGTGGCGAAGGAGCACGGACTCGCGTACGTGCTGACCCACTTCAACCGGTCGGACAACTGCATTCCGTTGACGGCCTGGTGCCGGGTGTTGCTGGAGACGACCGGACTCGACGAGTGGGGGTTGCGTGCGCTCCCCGCGATCGTCGGGCTCCTGCTTCCGCTTTTCATGTGGCGCCGAACGAGGAATCTCCTCGGAGAGGGGGACCGCCTGCTCTTGACCCTCCTCGCCGCCGGCTCGCCGCTGCTCGTCTCGTGGAGCCGCGAGGGTCGGCCCTACGGCATCGTCGCGGCACTGGGGTTCCTCGCGGTCGTGGCGCAGTTCCGTCTCGTCGAATCGCCCAGCACGCGGCGGCTCGTGCTCGCGGCGTGCCTGTACGCGAGCATGCTGTGGTTCAGCCTCACGGCCGCGCCGTTCGTCGGAGCCGTCCTCCTCGCCGCCTGGCTCCGGGAGCGGCAGGAGCGTGAGGGACCGCGCTTCGCGTTGCGGACGGGCCTCGTGGCCGGACTCTTCACCCTCTTGATGGTGGGGCCGGCGCTCCCGTCGCTCTTCGACGTGCTCGCGGAGAAGGCCGAGGGGCAACGCGTGACGGCCGCGACTCTCGTGAGCAGCGCCCGCCTCGTGTTCGGACTCCCACGCGAGCACCTCGCCAGCCCGACCCATGTCTTCCTCGTGGTTCCGGTCGCCCTCGTGATCCTGGGCCTCGTTCGCGTGCGGCGTCTGCATCGTCCCTGGCTCCTGCCGGCCCTCGTCGTGCTCGTCCTGCCGGGGACTGCCTACGCCTTCTCCGAGCTCGAGCTCGTCAGTCAACCGCGCGTCTTCGTTCGCTATCAGGCGGCGGCGGTGCCCCTCCTCCTGCTCGCCCTGGTGCTCGGCCTGGCCGAGCTGCGGCATCGCGTCGGAGCGTGGGTCGGCCCTGTCGGCTGGATCCTGGCCGTCGCGGCGTTCGCGCTGGGTCCGCTGCGCGGAGGTCTGCCGCCGGAGAATCCCTACGGTCCGCTGATGAGCCGACTGTATCTCCTGCCCGAGGAAGCGATCGACCTGGGGCGCGCGCCGACGTTCTACCGCGAGCTCGCCGGCCGATCGCCGACCGTCGTCGAGTGGCCCTCGCGCCAGACCGTGATGCACCTCTTCCGCGCGTACCAGGAGCTTCACAGCGGACGTTTCATCCGCTGCCATCACCAGGAAGGCCACCCGCGCGGGCTCGTCCTCGAGACGTTGAGCTTCGGAGTGCGGGGAATCGAGGATCGCGTACCACCGGGGGCCTACGTCGTCTTGCACCGCAGAGTGGAGGAGGAATACCATCACGTCCGGGAATCGACCGGTCCGGTTCCCGGCCCCTGGCCCCCCGACCGTCGCTGGCAAGAAGCGCTGGAACTCTGCCGAGCCCAGTTCGGAAGTACCGTCTACGAGGACGAGTGGATCACCGCCTTTCGCGCGCCCGGTGGCTGATCGCCGCCGCCTCGATCCTCCTCGCCGTCGCCTGCGGTGAGGGCACCGGCGCGCGCCACCTGGTCCTGGTCACGGTGGACACGTACCGCGACGATCACTTCCTCGCGGATCGCGGCGGGGTTCCGCTGACACCGTTCCTGGAGAGCTTCACGCAGCGCGGCATTCGCTACGGGGACGCGTCGTCCGTCGCGAACTGCACCTCGCCCGGAACGGCCGGCATCCTGACCGGCCTGCACCCGGGTCGCTCGGGCGTGGTCGTCAACTCCCACGTCGTCCCGGATGAGCTCGCGACGCTGACGAGCGTGCTCGCGAAGCGCAGCTTTCGGACGGCGGCCTTTCAGTCGAATCCGGTCCTGGGACCCGGCTCCGGTTTCGACCGGGACTTCGAGACCTTCGAGTGGGTGCGCGCGCAGTCGGGTGACAAGAAGGTGCGCGGAAGCCGGGTCACGGACGGCGCCCTGGCCTGGGTGGCACGCAGGCCGCCGGAGGACCGCTTCTTCCTGTGGGTGCACTACATGGAGCCGCACGGGCCGTACCTTCCGCCGGCCGAGAACGCCGCGAAGTTCCCACGCGGATCATTCGGCCTCCGGCGCGAGGTCCCGCTGCTGGAGGCGGGTGACAACTCGGGCCTGGGGGGGATTCCCTTCTATCAGCAGGTCGCCCTTCCGGACGGCGACGGCGACGTGCGTGCGTACGAGTCGCTCTACGCGGCGGAGGTGCGCACCCTGGACGACGAGCTCGAGCGCCTCTTCTCCGGGCTGGAGGAAGCGGGTGTTCTGGAGAGCGCGGTCGTCGTCCTGACGAGCGACCACGGCGAAGCCCTCGTCGACGACGACGGATACTTCTTCAGCCACAGCCACGGGCTCACGCCCGACCAGCTGCGAGTTCCCCTGTGGCTGTCGTACCCCGGCTCACCGCGTGGCGTGGTGATCGAGCGACCTGTCTCCACGGTGGACATCCTGCCCACGGTGCTGGAGCTCCTGGGCGTCTCCGTTCCGGGCGAGGTCGACGGCCGTTCTCTCCTGGAGGACGTCGAACGCCCGATCGTCGCCCAGGAGAAACGCCTGACCTCGATCCGGGAGGGGCCGTGGCAGTTGATCTGGGCTCGCCGGGACGCACCGCGACTCGTGAACCTGGAAGACGATCCCTTCGGACGGGATCTCTCGGCGGAGCACCCCGAGGTCTTCCGGGATCTGGCGCGGAAGCTCGAGGACGTTCGCTCGCGACCCGCCTTGGCGGAATCGGAAGCGCGCGCGAGACAGCACTGATCGCGTTCGCCGCGTGATCTCGATTGGTATCTTCTGGCGCATGGAGCGCGTCCAGGCCTGACCAGCGTGTCCGCTCACGTCAGACGGTTCGCGGCGCTGGGGCTCGG
>JAJDET010000266.1 GCA_029259655.1 Planctomycetota bacterium | reverse complement strand
CCGTCCCGCGCGTGCTCCGGGTCGAGCCGGCCGAGCGCCGCCACGATACCGCTCGACACGTCGTCCGGCGTCTCCGGGTCGAAGAGCCGGATCGCCGCCGAGTCGAGCACTCGCGCGAGCGTCAGCTCGTCGACTCCCGCGCGCTCCATGTCGCCCAGTGCGCGCATGCCCAGCACGAGCCGGCGGTCGGGTGCGACGGTCTCCAGCTCCTCGGCGATCGCGCGCACGATCGACGCCCGGCGATTGGCCGCGAGGGCCCAGGCCGCGACGTCCGCGGACGTCCGATCGGACGGGTCCGGGTCTGCAAAGAGCGCGTCCACGATGAGCTCGGCGTCCCGTGCGTCGCCGGAACGACACAGGACGCGCGTCGCGGCGACGGCGAGGGCGCCCGCCTCGGAATCGACGACGGTCGCGCGCAGTCGCGTGAGCGCCTCACCGGGCAACTCTGTCGCGTGGTCGGGCCTCGGGCTCAGACGGCCGAAGAGCTCGGCCGCGGCGACCATCTCGGCCGTGGAGCGTCCCTCCTCGCCCAGCATGCGCACGAGGATCGGGACCGCGTCCAGGCCCAGCGAACCGGCGGCAGCTTCAGCCGCGCGCGTCCACCCGGGTCGCTCGAAGACGGACGGCTCGAGCGCACCGGCGAGGCCGCCCACCGCCCGACGCACACGCGCCTCGGTCATGGCCGGCCGCGGCTCGTCGCGTCGTTTCACCGCAACCGGGGCGACCGCCTCGTTCGGGACCGTCGGCCGCGACAGCGTCGGCGTCGCGACAGCTCCCCGAGAAACAGTCGGAGGAGCCGGGGCGATGGGGATCGCCGCGGCTCCTCCGGACTGCTCGAGATAGACGATCAGCCCGAGGAGAGCGCCCCCGGCCGCGGCGGCGAGCAGAGCTCGCCCTCGCATGGGCCGGGTGCCGCTCACGTCACTGGAGCTCGAGGTCCACCGTCGTGACTCCACCCTTCGAAACGGTGATGGAGTTCCGACGGTCGACGCCGCCCTTGGTGGCGACGATGTCGTAGGTACCCGGGTCGAGACCCAGGAGCGCGAAGCTCCCGTCCTCTTCCGTCCCCGTCGTCGCGATGCGGTTGTCCATGTCGGCCTCACCAGGAGGCAGGACGTAGACGAACGCATCCTCGACGGAGGTCATGGTCCCTGTCACGTCTTCCTCGACGATGCCGCGGATCTCACCGGACTCCAGAACGTCGACACAGCGCAGCGCCGGGAGGAGCAGCACGGAGTTGGCGTTGAGCGGATCGTCCGCCGGGACCGGCCGGAACGACTTCGAGAGGTCGAAGTCGAGCAGGAGCCGCATGGTGACGCCGGAGTGCGCGTGCACTGCCGGAGCGAGCGGAACCTTGAAGCCGCTGGCGGGGAAGTTCGACAAGAGCATCGTGCCGTCTTCGGTGCTGAAGACCTTGCCGTTGTGCAGGCGGATGTAGCCGCCCGTGATGTTCAGACGGGCCTGAGCGTACTCGCCGGGCGGAATCGCGGCGCGCACCATCAGTTCCGTGAGACCGTTCGTCAGCTTCGTCAGATCGAGGGAGAGCTCTTTGCCCTCCATGATCGTCAGGAAGTTGTCGGTACCGTTGGCGTCTTCGTGAAGACGCACGGCATCGATGCGAACGACGGCCTTCTCGACCATCCAGTTTTCGAAGGGGGCGTCGGTGACCGCGATTTCGACGGCGGACATGAAAGATCCGTCGTCATCGTCGGAACCGAACAGGCCCCCACTGCATCCGCTGACCAGAATGGCCATCGGGAGGAAAAGAATTCCCAGGCTCGACCGTTTCATTGCTGATTCACCCTCGGTTGTGGATAGCGTGGGAGGAATCTCCGCTCCCTGGTGCGAAGACTGCCTCACCGAAACGCTACCCCGGTCTTCGCCGATGTGCGGTGATCGCGGAGAACAGCGTTCGTTTCCGAACCGGCGCGCGGAAGCTCTAGAGGGCGTTCAGCGCGACACGAGCTTCGAGATCATGGGTTGCCATGGAATTCCTTTCCGCCCCTCGTCGATCACGACGATCTGAACTTCCGTGCCATGTGCCTCGCCCAGGTAGCGACCGATCACGCGCACGAAGGCCCTCGGACCGACGAACAGCACCTCCCGGTCAACCGCGAAGGGAAAGAGCTCGGTCGCGCGCGTCATTCCGAAACCGGCCAGCTGGGCGTAGAAGCGCGGCGAGTAGATCTGCCATCCGAGCGACACGTGGGGTAGCTCCAGGACGCCGGCCCCGCGCAGAGGGTCCACGCCGAGCCACAGCGCGATCGCGGGGTCGACGATGACCAGCTCCGGCTCGAGCACCTGGACGCGTTCGAAGCAGGAGTAGTGTCCCTCCCGCAACCTGACGCGCGCATCCGCTCGCTCCAAGGTCGCGCCCGCCCCGACGACTCCGAGCAGGAGCGAGGCAGATGTCGCGAGGAGGAGCGTGAGCCGGGGACGGGACGGCGGCGGCCCGCCGGGCGCGAGCGCGAGGAGCAGCCCCCAGGCCGTCGCCGAGTAGAACGCGGGTTCGGCAATGCGCTCGGGAAAGCGCAGGAATACCGCCAGCGCCGACGCGATGCCGAGCGCGACCAGCGCGGCGGACCCGGCGGCCGCGAACGCACTTACTCCGCGCGCCATGCCGGCCGCAATCGCAAGCGCGACGAGGAGCAGGATCCACTCCTGGTTCTTCGCGACGACGGTCCCCTCGATCCGCTCCCAGGCCCCGCTCCAGCCGAGCCCGGCGTAGACGGGGACGGTCGTCTCCAGGGCTCGCGTAAGCGTGCCCACGTTGAACCGGTCCTCGTCGGCGAAAGCGCGCTCGGCGGCCAGCAGCCGATAGTCGTTCGACGTCCACCCGTTGTCCTCGAACACGCTCGGGTCCTCCCGAGCCGCGTCGACCACCGGGAAGTTGTGCAGGCGACCGCGCACCGCGTTCCACTCGCGGAATCGCCCGTGCACCTCGTCGGCGGTAGCGTCGACCAGGAACGTCCCCGCGAGGCTCGCCGCGAGCGGCAGCAGGAAGATCGCGGCGACCGCCGGCGAGCGCGCGAGCCGGCGACCGGCGAGGAGCAGGAACGGCAGCGCTCCGAAGGCGAGTCCCGCGGCGATCCCGGCCTTTCGGGTCAGGTATCCCAGTGCGAAGACGCAGCCGAGGAACAGGACGTCTCGTACCCGCGGTCGCTCTTCTCGGCGGAGGAGGACCGCGAGGCCCATCATCCCCGCCGTCGTGCAGAGGATGCTCACGTCGTTGTAGCCGAGCTCGACCACGAACTCCGCCGCGAGCAGGAGCTCGGCTACCGCGAGCGCCGTGCACCCCCCGGGTCGGAGCTCGAGACGCATCGCCACGGCCGCGATCACGGCCAGGGCGGCCGCGAGCGCGGCGTAGAGGTACAGCGCGTACCAGGGCACTCCCCCCGCGACGTGCCGGTGGAGGAACGAGAGGGTCGCTCCCACGAGGGACGACTGGAACGAGGTCGGGAACCCGCCCCGGATGTCGGCGTCGATGGCGACGTCGTCGCTCACCGCAAAGGTCCGGGGCAGCGAGACCAGGAGGACGGCGACGAAGGCGAGGACGACCAGGGCGATCGAGCTCCGCGACACCTTCCTGTACCGGTACATGCCCACTCGACGGCGTCCTCCGCCGGTGGCGCGTCACGATGCCAGGACGAGGTGCTCCGAACCAGCTCCGGCGGTCCGGGACGTACCCGGGCGGTGCTATAGTCCCCGCCCGAAACGCGCGATGGAGAGCCCGAGAACACCGTTCAACCGTCCCTTCATCGTCGGCAAGGAGCTCCACTACATCGCGCAGGCGGTGCAGGCCGGCCACCTCGCCGGCGACGGGAGCTTCTCCGATCGCTGCCACCGCTGGATGGAGGAGCGTTTCGGCGCGCAGAAGGTCCTCCTGACCCACTCCTGCACGGGCGCGCTCGAGCTCGCCGCGCTGCTCAGCGACGTGGGACCAGGCGACGAGGTCGTGATGCCCTCCTACACGTTCGTTTCCACCGCGAACGCCTTCGCGCTGCGCGGCGCCACGGTCCGGTTCGTCGACATCCGGCCGGACACGCTCAACCTCGACGAGAACAAGCTCGAGGAGGCCATCGGGGAGCGCACGCGCGTGATCGTCCCGGTCCATTACGCCGGAGTCGCGTGCGAGATGGACGCGATCCTCGAGATCGCTCGCAGCCGGAACCTGATGGTCGTCGAGGATGCTGCGCAGGGTGTGAACGCGACCTACCGCGGTCGCTACCTCGGAACGCTGGGCCAGCTCGGCGCCTACAGCTTCCACGAGACGAAGAACTTCATCTCCGGCGAGGGCGGCGCGATCGTCATCAACGACGAGGAGCTGGTCCAGAGGGCCGAGGTCCTGCGCGAGAAGGGCACGAACCGATCCGCGTTCCTGCGCGGGCAGGTCGACAAGTACACCTGGATCGACGTCGGGTCGTCGTACCTCCCCTCCGAGCTCGTGGCGGCGTTCCTCTACGCCCAGCTCGAGAACGCGGACACGATCACGGAGAAGCGCTGGCAGATCTACAACCGCTACGCCGAGGCCCTGCGACCGCTCGAGGAAGAGGGCCGGGTGCAGCTCCCCCACGTTCCCGAGGGCTGCGTGCACAACGCGCACATGTTCTACGTCGTGCTCCCGAACGCGGCCGAGCGCAACGACCTGATCACGCACCTCCGCGAGCATGGGATCCTGTCCCTGTTCCACTACGTGCCCCTGCACACGTCCCCCATGGGGCTCCGCCTGGGCTACGCGGAGGGCGACCTGCCCGTCACGGAGGACCTCGCGGCGCGCGTCGTGAGGCTCCCCTGCTACTTCGAGCTCGAGACGCCCGAGCAGGACCGGGTCATCGACCAGGTGACCGCGTTCGTGCGCGGCACCTCCGCATGACCGGTCGTCAGTCGTGGACGAGGCGGACGACCTTCTGACCCAGGGGGTTCTGTGCCACGAGGGAGGTCTTGACCCGCAAGCCGTGGTTGTCGCGCAGGTAGATGACGACCCGCCGGTGGACGGCGTCGGAGCCGACGAGGAACGCGTTCCTGCGCTCGACCAGGGCGGGGAAGACCTCCTTCGCGCGCTCCATCCCGAAGCCGGCCAGGATGTCGTAGAAGCGCGGGGAGTAGATCGGCCACCCGAGCGGAACGTGCGGGAGGTCCCACACCGGGCTGTCCCCCAGCGGATCGATCTCCCAGATCGGCAGGGTCGGTTGCACGACGACGAACTCGGGGTCGAGACCCTCGAGCGTGTTCATGAGCTCGTAGTGAGCGGAGCGCCGCCACTCCCGGCGCGGTAGTCGCGCCAGCTCGGCCTGTGTGTTGGCCCATCCGGAGTAGACGGCGCCGAGCACGAGGGCGACCAGGGCGGCGCGCTCCCGCCACCCGTTCGACCAGGCGATCATGCGATCGGGCGGCAGTCCGAGACAGACGGCTCCGAAGGTCACCACGATCATGGCCGGGGTCGCGACGTGGACCGGCAGCCGCAAGAGGATCGCCATCGCACAGGCGACGACGATCGCGGCGAGCCCCTGGAGCACGGACGGGACCGCCGAGCGCTCCAGGAACCAGACGAGCAGAGCCAGCGCGCCGAGCCCGAGGAACCAATTGCGCAGTGGCTTCCAGACCTCTCGATAGAGGTCGTTCTCGGCGTTCCTCCACCGAAGCGCGTCGCGTGCAGTGCTCGAACCGGCGAGCACGCGCCCCACGGTCTCGGCGTTGAACTTGTCCTCGTCGAGGTAGAACCAGCCGTTGAGCATCTGGAGCTCCTTGAGCGTCCAGTCGTTCCCGGCGTACATGGACTCGTCCTCGCGAGCTTCCTGGGCCGTGTGGAAGCCGTGAAACTTGCTGCGGACGGCATTCCATTCCTGGAAGTGCACGTCGGCCTCGGTCGTGGCGACGGTGTTGTAGAGCTGGCTCGCCCCGACGGCGACGACCAGAGGGAGTGCGAACCAGGCGATCCCTCGCCAGTGTGCGAGGACGTGGCGCCACGCGAGGAGCAGGACGGCGGGACCCGCGAACACGACCGCCGCTCCCACGCCGCTCGTCCGCGACAAGTAGCAGAGCGCGAGCATGCAGCCGAGGAGCAGGGCGGTCCGCGTCGACACGCCACCGGAACGCAGGCGCACCGCGAGACCGATGAGCCCCGCGGCGCCCGCCGCAATGCTCGCTCCGGTCATGCTGACCGTGGTGACGAGCTGTGCCGAGGCCACCAGCCCGGCGAGGATCAGGAAGACCCGCACGAAGACGGGAGTGCCCAGCCTCGCCAGGACGGCGAGCAGGACGGTGATCGCGAGGAACGTGACGGCGTACAGGTAGAGCGGGTACCAGGGGACGTCGGCTGCGACGAAGCGGTACAGGAGCGAGAGACAGGCGCCGATCAGCGGCGACTGGAACGAGGTCAGGTACCCGCCGCGGATGTCCGCCTCGATCACGACGTCGTCGTTGGTCCAGTACGCGCGCGGAAGAACCGACAGGAGCAGGACCATCCACCCGCCGACCAGGATGGCCAGGACTACCGGCTCGCTCCGCCCACTCAGGATGGGCCGCGGAACGTGTGTCGAGGTCGAGCTCATTCCTCTCAGGGCGCGCGAGCCTAACCGACCGGATGCCCCTCGTGTCCGGACCTGCGGGCGAGAAGGAAGAGAACGAGCGCGCTCAGTACGAAGGCGATCAGCGAGACGGCCACTCCGATCCCGACTCGAGCCGGGCGGAAGACGAACCGCACGGAGTGCGTCCCGCGCGGGACGTGGATCGCCTTGAAGGCGTCGTTGGCGAGATGGATGGGAACGCGCTCGCCGTCCAGCCAGGCCTCCCAGCCGGGATAGTGGGCATCCACGAAGAGCAGGATCCGGTCCTCGGGGAGCTCACCCACCTCGAGGCTGACCGAGTTGAAGCGTCGCTCGATTCCGCGGATCAGGTGATCCTCGTCCGCGCGATCCGCGACCAGACGCGCCCCTTCGAGGCGAACGGTGTCCGGGGTGCGGACGATCAGGTTGCCGTGCACGGCCCCCCAATCCGGCAGGGGAATCTCGAAGGTCCCCCGGCCCGGCCGGACGTCCTGGTTCTTGCCGCGCTCCGGACCGACCCCCGACTCGCCGAAGAGGCACGTGACGTAGCCCCGCCCGGACGCGGAGTAGTCGACGCGCAGGGCGGAGTGGCGCCCGGAGAGAGGAGTCGAGAACTCGTACACCTCTCCGCGCTTGCGGGCGGCGCGGATGACCCGGAGGTCGACCGCGCGCACGTCCACGTCGGCCGAGACGCTGCTCCGGACGCTCGACCCGGGCTCCACTCGAGGAACGGGGAGCGAGCCCTCGAGCTCCGGCAGGAAGACGGTCGTGGTCGGGGCAAAGAACTCGCCCTTGGGCGGCAGCGGCGCGACCGCGTAACGGTTCGCCAGCCAGAAGCTGCGCTTCAAGAACAGGAAACCGTGGCCGGACCGCGCCGTCACCTCTTCCGCCAAGATGGTCCGCGAGTAGAGGTCCTCTGCGCCGGGTCGGCAAAGAACTCGGCGGACCGAGTCGAGATAGAGCGGGTCGTAGCCGTTCATGGCCGGCGCGAGGCGCAGGAGCGACTGGTTCGGGGGGTCCGAGGTCCCGCGCCGGTTGTCCGACCACATCACGGGGCTCTCGAGCGCCCGACCGAAGCCCTTGAACCCGCGCTCGTGGGCGAGGAGCGCCAGGTAGGGAACGTTCCAGGCGAGGAGCTCGCCGAGGACGAAGACCAGCAGGACCGCGCGTCCGAGCTTGTGCCCGACCCTCGCCCCGAGGGCCACCACCGCCAGCACGAGGATCGGCATTGCGACCACGACGGGACTCGCAGACAGAGCGGTTCCGCCTCGCATCCCGACGAGCCCGATGGCGAAGAGCGCCAGTCCGACACCCAGTGCGAAGAACCGCCGCGCACGTCCCGAGCCCGCGCTCGTGACCGCATCCGTACCGAAGCCCGCCAGGAGCCCCAGGAGCGGCGCGGCGATGACGGCCGCGCGGTCCGGGGACCCCGCCGCGTACGGGGCGAACGCCTCGGTCAGCACGGAGAAGAGGAAGGGCGGCCCGAGCGACGCGTCGAAGAACACGTAGAAGGTCCCGGCGATCGCAACGACCTGCCGCCAGTCCCTGTGCGCGAGCGACGCGACGGCCAGGATCAGGACCGACAAGCCGGCGAACCGCGGGCGGCGGAGCGAGTCGATGAGGGCGTCCGGATCGAGGTCTCCCGGGAAGACCGTCAAGAGCTGGAGAATGTCGGGCAGGTCGAGCGCCGAGCTCCTGCCGACGAGGTTCGCGATCTTCGCGAGGACGCCGCTCTCCCGGCCGCGAGGGCTCAGCGAGGAGAGCTCGGCGGCCGGAACGAGGAGCGCCGCTCCGATCAGCGCACCCAGGACAGCCAGGACGCCGAGCGCGACGAGGCTCTGCCCCGGACTCACGAGCCGGCGCGGCCCGGTGCTCCGGATGTGCGTGGCGCCGAGCGCCAGGCAGTAGCAGGCGACGAGGACGGCGGCGTAGTAGACGATCGGCGGGGAACCGCCGAGGACGAGCAGCCCCACCGCCCCCCCACCGCCGATCGCCGGGCGCAGCTTCGCCGTCCAGCCCGCTCCGAAGATCACCCGACGAGCCGCGAGCAGGACGAGCGGAACCCACGCGAGCGAGACCATGAACTGGTTGGCGTAGACGCGCTGCGTGACGGCCGCGGCGAGCACGAACGCGAGCGAGGCGACCATCGCGGCGGGAGGGGACTGCCCGTGGTCGCGCGCCAGGAGGTAGGCCCCGAATGCCGCGAGCCAGACGTGGAGAGCCGCGAGGATCGCCAGCGACACGTGGACCCGCATCGGGCTCACCTCTCCGACGAAGAGGCTCCGCAGCAGGTTCGGGGGGTAGAACGGATGCCACAGCGGATGCCCGGCCATCGGAGTCCCGCAGAAGCTGAGCGGGTTCCAGAGCGGGAGCTCGCCCGAGTCGATCGCCGAGTCGAGCGCGAACACGTTGGGCAGCCATTGCTGCCAGTGGTCGACCATCCCGAAGTACGCGCCTTCGCGCAGCAGGATCGGCGAGTAGGCGAGGAGCAAGGTGGCCGCGAGCGCGATCCCGACGAGGAGTCCTCGCTCGATACGCGCGGATCTCACGTGGATGGGGCTCCGTGACACGGGCGGTTCCTCGGGTCGGATGAGCTCGTGCGCCCTCGTCTGGTGCAAGGCGAGCCCAGCCGACAAGATGATCGCATGTCGGAGGGGCCGGGCGAGAAGGACGACGACGGAGGAAGGTGGATCGCCGCGGCAGCTTTCGGGGCCATCGTCCTCTTGCTGTGGCCCCTCCCGTTCCTCGGGATCGACCTCAGCGACACGGGCCTCCACCTCTACGCGCAGGAACTGACGGTCCGGAGCGGTGAGGCACCCTATCTCTGGTGGTGGCTCTCCGACCACCTGGGTGGCTGGTGGTTGGTCCTGTCCGATCGGTTCGGACTCGTCGGGGCGCGCATGGGCGGGCTCCTGTGCGTCGCCCTGTCCGGCGGTTTCGCCGTCGCGACCGCCGGGCGCCTCCTCGGGCGGGCGCACTGGACGCTCGCGTTCGCCGCGGTCGCGATCGCGCCGATCGCGCGACCGCTGGTACTCATGCCGCACTACCAGTCGATCCCGGTCGTGCTGGCCACCGCCTTCGTCTGGGCCTGCTCGATCCTCGTGCAGCGCGTGGCGCATGGCCGGAAGGCCACGGGCCCCGCGCTCGCGGGCGGAGTCCTCCTCGCAGCGCTGATCAACGCCAAGCTCACGTGTGCGACCGCGATGGTCCTGCCGGTCCTCGTCACGGTGCTCTTCGGGCAATTCGACCGCCCTCGCCTGCGCGCCGCGGCCCGCGCCAACGGCCTGCTCGTCTCGACGGCCGTGCTCTCGTGCCTCTTGCTCTTCGCGTGGGTGGCCGCGACGCAGGGACTGGACTCGCTCACCACGGCACCCTCCGTACCGGACCAGCGCGGCCGCCACACCGCGCTGGCGATCCTCGCGCGGATCTTCACGGATGTGGAGCTCGCCTCACCCGCGCTCGCCGTGATCGTCGTCGGCGCGGCCCTACTGGGAGCGCTGCTGCGCCGGACGCCCGGGCTGATGCTCGGATGGCTCGTCGCCGGGACGGCCGTCGTCTGCATCGGAGGGCTCGCGAGCTCGCCCGGCCTCGCGACCCTGAACAGGACCATCCCCGTGTTCCTGCACTTGCAGCCCTACGGACCCTGGGCGCTGTCGAACTTCCTCCTGCTCTACCTGGTCGTGCTCGACCTGACCCTCCTCGTCGCCCTCGTACGCTCGACCGCGATCGCGCGGCGGGATCTCCTCGGCCACGCCGTGCTCGCGCTGTTCGCCCTCGCCATGCCGATCGTCGCCGGCTTCGGCAGCGCCGTCGGACTCGGCAAGCTGCGGCTGGGAATGACCCTCCTCGTCGTGCTGCTCCCCGCCCTGGTGCTGAAGTGGTCCGAGATCACGTCGGCGGCTCGCGTCTGGCGGCCCGCGCTCGTCGCGTTTCTCGCCGTGATCGCGGGCACGTCGCTCGCCTACGGCTACACGCAGGTCTACATGGGATCGCACGACCTACGCCACTACACCTATCGCTTCGAGTCGGGCCGTGTCGCCGGGGCCCGCACGCGGCCGCGGCGCGGCGAGAGCTTCGACGAGCTCATGCGCCAGATCGAGGCGAAGGTCGAGCCGGGCGACACGATCCTGGCCTACGACAACCTCCCCTTCCTGTACTACGCGACGCGCTGCGAGGCCTGGGGCGGACTCGTCTGGCCGCGCCTGCGCTCCATCGAGATCCTGGAGGCGGAGCTCGAAGCGGCACGCTCCGCCGAGCCCCCGGTGCTCATCGTTCGCTCGAAGGCACCGGCCTACTACCCGTTCCACTACAAGCCGGGCATGCCCTTGCTCGAGGAGCCGGAGACCTACCGGCTCATTCGCAACGAGATGCGCAAGCGGTTCCAGCCCACGCTCGTCTGGGAGAACCCGAACTTCCAGATCCTGGTCCCGACCGGCCGCGGCCGGAAGAGGAACGAATGACGACGACCCGCGCGTGGATCGCGCTCACGCTCCCGCTCGTCGCGTGCCACGCGCTCCCCGAGGGTAGCGACGCTGCGCGCCACGCACGCTTCACGGACGAGTACCTGGCGAGCTACTACGCCACGCACCCGATCCGATCGACGGGGCTCGGGGTCCACGACCACGACGCCGTCATGCCGGAGATCACGCCGGCCGGAGTCCGACGGCGCGTCGAGCAGCTCGATGAATTCTCGCACCGGCTGGCCGACATCGACCCTGCCGAGCTCTCCGGCCACGCGCGGCTGGACCACCGGATCCTCACACACGCGATCGGAGCCGAGCTCTTCCAGCACGAGCGCGTCCGCACCTGGGCTCGCGATCCGCGGCTCTACAACTCGCTCGTGGCGCGCGCCGTCGCCGGCCTCGCCGAGCGGCAGTTCGCGCCGCTCGAGAATCGGCTGCGTGCGATGCAGTCCAGGCTCTCGGGCGTCCCCCGCTTCCTCGCGCAGGCCCGCCGGAACCTCGAGGACGTCCCCGCCCTGTGGGTCGAGCTGGCCGTGCGGGACGCTGCGGGAACCGTGCGCTTTCTCGAGCAGGACCTGGGCGCGATGCTGGTCGACCAGGGACTCCTCGACGTCGAGGACGAGTTGCGCCGCGACTGGGACTCGGCGCGCTCCAGCGCCTCCGATGCGGTGCGCAACTACAGCGCCTGGCTCGAGCAAGACCTCCTGCCGAGCGCGGACGGAGACTATCGCCTGGGTCCGGAGCTCTTCGCGGAGAAGCTCCGGTTGGAGGAGTTCGTCACGACGGACCTCGACGAGCTCTGGGCCATGAACGAGCGCGCCATCCTGCGCTATCAGGACTGGGTCGGCCGGTTGGCCGCCGAGATCGACCCCGCGGCGACGCCCGCCGCCGTCATGCAGACGATCACCGCCGACCACCCCGCGCCGGAGGACCTGGTCGAGACGGCGAGACGCATGCTGGTCGAGGCGCGCGACTTCATCGTCGAGCGAGAGATCGTGACCCTCCCCTCGCCCGGGCTCCCGACGGTCCGGCCCACGCCCGAGTACGCGCGGATGGGCTTCGCCTCGATGTCGACGCCGGGCCCCTTCGAGACCGTGGCGACCGAGGCCTACTACAACATCACGAACGTCGATCCGGAGTGGTCCGAGGAGGAGCAGGCCCAGCACCTGACCTACTTCAACTACCCGGGGCTCCTCGGAATCACCGTACACGAGGCGATGCCGGGCCACTTCGTGCAGCTCCTCTACGAGCAGCGGATCCCGACCGACGTGCGCCGCGTGTTCACCGCGGGCACGCTGGTGGAGGGCTGGGCGCACTACACCGAGCAGATGATGGTCGACGAGGGGCTCGGAGGCGGTTCTCCCGAGATCCGGCTCGGACAGCTCCGGCGGGCGCTCCAGCGACACGCGCGCTGGTACGCGGGCATGGCCCTTCACGTCCGCGGCGCCGGCATCGAGGAGGTGGCAGCGCGCTTCGCCGAGATCGCGTACTTCGCGGAGTTCCCGGCGCTGCGCGAGGTCCAGCGCGCCTCCTTCGACCCCACCTACCTCTACTACGCGCTCGGCCGCATGCAGATCTTCGAGCTCCGGGAGGAGTACCGCCGGAACGTCGAGCGGGACGGCCGCACCTTCACCCTGCGGGAATTCCACGATCGATTCCTGACGCTCGGGCTCCCGGTGCCGCTGGCGCGCGAGGTCCTGATCGCGGAGTAGATCGGCGGTCCCCGGTCGGGGACAATCGGCGAGTGGACGACCTCGAGAGGACCGTGGATCCCCCGCGCAACGCGCGGCGTGCGCTCGTCATCGCCCTGCTCCTGGTCCTGCTCGGGCTCTTCCTGCGCTTCCGCGACCTCGACCTCTACCGGATGAACGTCGACGTGGGGAGCTACCTCGTGTCGGCCAAGGTCCGCGAGCTGCCGCGCGGCGGAACCCCCGTCGACTGGATCCGGGACGACGTCTCCTGGCTCCTGGGCGAGAAGAGCTGGCCGCACTGCTTCCTCCACCAGGTAACCCAGCGGCACCTCCACCGCCTGGGCGCCTCGGCCCCGGTGACCGCGCGCGGAAGCATCGCCCTCCTGGGCGGGCTCGCCGCGGCGGCGGCGTTCCTCTTCCTGTCGGTCGCTGCCCCGCGCCGACGGGCCACGGCGATCATCGCCACGGGCCTGGTCGCGTTCTCCCCGCTCACGGTCTTCTACAGCCGAGTCGTCTGGGGGGAGATGGCTGCGACGACCTTCTGGCTCCTGTATCTGGCCGTGCTGTGGCTGGTCTTCGAGCGCACTCGGCCGGAGGACTCGGGGCGGATGCTGCGCCTCGGACTCGCCGCGGCCGGACTGCTCCTCGTGGGTTTCGGCTACCAGGAGTTCCTCGTCGTGTACGCGTTCGCGGCCGGCGCCTACGCGTTCGTTCGTCCGCACCGCGAGCGCCCGCTGCGTCAGGGCTCGACCTGGACCTGGGCGATCTCGGCGGCGCCGCTCGTGATCCTCGCGGGCGCGGCCGTCCTGTACAGCAACGAGCTCGTGCGCGAGCAGTTCAGCGTGACGGACGACGCGGGCTTCTGGACGTACCGCCAACGGCTGCTCCACGCCCTCTTCGCCATCCACCAGATGCACGTCCAGATCGGCCTCCTGCCTTTCCTGCTGGCGCCGATCGGAGCGGTGGCCCTCTTCCGTTCCGACCGGCGGCTCGCGGTGTTCCTGCTCGTCAACCTCGTCGTCGGCCCCGCGATCCTCGTGCTCGGGTTCAAGGATGCACATCTCGTGCGGCTCTACTTGCCGTCCGCGGTGATGCTGATGTTCCTGGCCGCCGAGGGGCTCGTGAGTCTGATGGGCCTCGTCGCGGGCCCCGGCACGCCGCGCCGCCCGGTCGCCTGGCTCCTGCCCACCGCCGTCCTGGGATTCCTGTTCCTCCAGACCTGGCAGACGATGTTCGGCGAGCCCGACGACAGGTTCTTCCAGCACAGGATCCACGCGGCGGCGAACCCCGGCGTGAAACAGGGGCTCTGGGCCGGTCTGGTCGCGAACACGTTGCTTCGCCTGCCGGGCCTCGCCGGGCCGGAGGAACCCCCGCGCGGCGATCTCCGCGATCAGGCCACCCGGGATCGCGAGCTGCGCCTCGCACGCGAGGTCGAGCGGCCCATCATCGAGTGGCTCCGCCGCCATCGCGAAGGAGAGGTGGTCGGCGTCCTCGGCGACATGACGCCGCTGTTCTACCTGCGCGACGCGGGAATACCGGCCGCCCCGCGCCCCCTCACGCAGCCCAAGTCTGCGTGGCCGACCTACCTCATCTGTGTGAAACGGCTCGTGCCGGGGACCGGACGTCTCGAGGAAGAGGACGGCCCTTACCGGGAGATCGTCGCGGACACCCTGGACCGACTCGCGCTCTACGGGCGCGCGGATCGCTGAAGCCGCGAGACGCGAGCCGGCGCCGACCACTCCGGTGGTAACCTCTCCCGCCGTGGCACGAGCGGTGGAGAGGACGCGGGCGCGCAGAGGAGGGGCGAACCGGATCTGGTGGGAGGCACTCCCCCAGGACGAGCTCCTCGACGTACGACTATGCGACCTCGGGCTCTCGGTCGAGGGAACCGCGCTGGAGGCGCGCGTCGAACGCCTGCACGAGGAGCTGCGTCTGGCCGGCCTCGTTCCACGTCCCTACGTCTGGCTGGCGAGCGACTTCTTCACGCCCGACGGGCTGACCGGATTCGCGGTGCCCTTCTACCTGGCCCATCGGCGGCTGGTACGGCTCGAGCACGCGATGATGTTCGAGGCCGAGGGGGCCACGCACGCGGACTGCATGCGGCTCCTGCGTCACGAAGCGGGCCACGCGATCGACAACGCGTTTCGCCTCCGGCGCCGCGCTCGTTTTCGGCGCGTCTTCGGCCCCGCGGGAACGCCCTACGACGACGTCTACACACCCGATCCCAGGAGCCGTGACTTCGTCCTAAACCTGCCGCAGTGGTACTCGCAGAGCCACCCGGTCGAGGACTTCGCCGAGACCTTCGCCGTGTGCCTGAAGCCCGGGTCACGCTGGCGCTCCGAGTACCGCGACTGGCCCGCGCTCGAGAAGCTCCACTACGTCGACGAGCTCCTCGGAGACCTGCGCGGTGTGGTCCCTCCCGTCCGGACACGGCGGCGAGAGGAGACGCTCCCGGCGCTGAAGGTCACGCTGCGCGAGCACTACGAGGAGAAGCGCGCGCGCTACTGCATGGACCTTCCCTCCGTGCACGACTCGACCTTGCGGAAGCTCTTCGAGGGCGCGCACGGGAGCCGCCACGGAACGGCGGCGGCCTTCCTCCGCCGGAGTCGCACCGAGCTGCGCCGGCGCGTGTGTGCCATGACCGACCAGCATCCCTACGTCATCGACCAGCTCCTGAACGAGCTCGTTCCGCGCTGCCGCCAGCTCGGCCTCCAGCTCTCGAGATCGCCCCGCGAGACCTTCGTCGACACCGCCATCGTGCTCACGGCAGCCACCATCCACACGGTGTCGGGGAGATCCTCGACCTACAGCCGGTGAGCCGTCGCCGCGTCCTGGCGCTGTTCCACACGGACCACGTCCCGCCGGAGACGCGCGCCGAGCTCACCTCCGAGACCGACGACCGCTGGTCCGCGTTCGAGCTCCTGGCCGGGCTCCGCGAGCGCGGACACCAGGTGCGGTGTCTGGGAGTGAAGGACGAGCTCGCCCCTATCCGGGAGGCCATCTCGGAAGAGGCACCGCACGTCGTCTTCAACCAGCTCCTCGACTTCCACGGCGCCCCGCTCTACGACGCGCACGTCGTCAGCTACCTCGAGCTCCTGAAGACGCCCTATACCGGGTGCAATCCGCGCGGGCTCCTGCTCGCCAACGACAAGACGCTCGCCAAGCGCATCCTCGCCTATCACCGCATCCGGTCGCCGCGCTTCGCGCTCGTGCCCCGCGGCCGTCGTCCGCGCATTCCGGCCAAGCTCCGCTATCCCCTGTTCGTCAAATCGGGGACCGAGCACGCCTCGCTCGGCATCTCCCAGGCGTCGATCGTGTCCGGCCCCGACGCGCTCGAGAGTCGCGTGCAGTTCGTGCACGACAACCTCGGGACGGACGCGCTCGTCGAGGAATACGTCGAAGGCCGCGAGCTCACGATCGGCTTGCTCGGGAACCAGCGCCTGACGGCGCTCCCTATCTGGGAGCTCTTCTTCGACGAGCTGCCGGAGGGCACCGCGGCCATCGCGACCTCGCGCGTCAAGTGGAACGCGGCCTACCAGAAGAAGCTCGGCGTGCGGAACGGCCCGGCCGACCTTCCCGCCGAGAAGGCGAGCGAGATCGTCAAGCTCGGCAAGCGCGTCTACCGCGCACTGGGCATGTCGGGCTATGGGCGCGTGGACTTCCGGATGGACGCGGCCGGAGAGATCTACGTGCTCGAGGCCAACCCCAATCCGGACCTGACCCCGGGCGAGGACGTCGCGGACTCGGCTCTCCAGGCGGGGTACGAGTATCCCGAGCTCCTCGACCGGATCCTCAAGCTCGGTCTCTCCTACCAGCCCGGCTGGATGGCTGCCTGACGCCGCACGTCAGGGAGCGCGAATCGCCTCCACCAGGAGCGGTCCGTAGCGCTCCCACAGCTCGTCGGGTGACGCCCGGTCGGCGCTGCGCGGCAGCTCGACGGTGACCACTGCGAGCCCGAGGTCCTCGCCCGCCCAGGAGCCGAGCGAGCCGGGCCGCGAGCCCATCCGCCGCAACGGGAGCCCCGACGCCTCGGACATGGCCCTGGCGATGTCCGCTGCCGGTCCGTCGTAGTCGACGAGGTTGGCGGCCTGATGGAAGGTGACGACACGGTCCACCTCGAGCTCGAGGACGAGCTGGTGCACGACCCGACTCTCGGGCTCGGACAGGGCCTCGGGTCCGTAGCGGGCGTGCTCTCGGCGATTCACCGCGGGGAAGTTCCGGTTGAGGTCCACACCGCGAGCGTTTCCCCGACGCTCGAGCGCCACGCCGTCGGGGTTGACCTCCGGCATCACCGCGACGCGTCGGCCTGCGAGCCAGGGTGGGTCCTCCTCCAGGCGGCGGCAGAGCTCCAGGACGAGCGGCGTCCCGGCGGCCTCGTCACCGTGGATCGAGGCCAGGACGAGCACGGTCGTCTCGCCGTTCCCGAACGTCGCGTGGTGGAGGGGACGCCCCTGCACCGAGGTGCCCGCGACGCTCCAGTTCGTGGACACGCCCGCGGTCTCCGCCGCAACGGGGCGCTGACCCGGAGCCACCGCGGGCTCGGGGAGTGCGCGACACGCTCCGAGCGCGAGCGCGAGCGTGACGACGAGCCGCGGCGAATCCCCCATGCTCACTCCTCGCCCTCGCAACCGAGGAGGTCCAGGTCCGCCTGGATCTCGGGCGGGATCTCGACGGGCTCGGCGGGACGGGCCCCCAGGTCCGCGTGCCTGCGCCTGAAGTCGCGCGCCAGCCGCGTCAGATCGGCGATGTCGGTCTCGGACCCACGCGCGTCCGGACCCCGGGTCCGGATCCCGTCGGGCGTGAGCACGACCGTCAGCCCGTCCTGCACGAGCCCCACCGAGACCAGCCCCTTCGCGCGATAGCGCGCCGAGAAGGGGATGGCGCGCTGCACCACCGGCGCCGCGTCGCTCGCGACTCTGCCCACCAGGGACACGCCGTCGAGCGCCGTCCGGTTCGAGTGATCCAGGCCGCACAGCTCCGACAGGGTCGGAAAGAGGTCGATGGTCGACACGGGGGTCCGATCCGTGCCCAGTCGTACTCCGGCCCCCGCGAGGATCAAGGGGATGTCGACGCTCTCCGCGTAGAGCTGGTCGCCGTGGCCGTAGTAGTCGTGCTCACCGAGCGCTTCGCCGTGATCGGAGGTCACGATCACGAGCGCACCGGTGTCGGCCTCGACGAAGTCGATGATGTCGCCCAGGCTGAGGTCGACGGAGGCCAGGTTCGCGCGGTACAGGTGCGCGACGTGCTTCTTCGCGTGCGGGTCGAGGGCGCGCTCCCCGAACGAGCCGGCACGCGACAGCTCCTCGTCGCGCTCCCCCGCGACCAGCCGACACCCGCCTTCCAGGCGCGCGAGCTCGCGCGGGAAGGGGTCGTACACGCCGTGCGGCCGGCGCAGGTGCAGGTAGGCGAAGTACCGCTCGCCGGTGTGCGCGCGAAGCCAGGCGAGCGCGTCCTCGGGCAGCGCGTCCCACCGCGACTCGCCGGAGGAGCCGTAGTAGCGGAACTCGTCGAACCCCCGATCGAAGCCGTAGGTCGCGGACGCCTGCGCCATCTGGACGAAGGCTGCGGTTCGCCAGCCCGCGGACCGGAAGAGCTCGGGCAAGAGGACCGCGTCCGTCGGCACGGAGTGCCGGGCGGTCACCACGCCATGCGTCTCCTGCAGCTGCCCCGTGAAGAGCGAGGTCGTGGAGGGAAGCGTCCAGGTGCTGTTCGAGAAGGCCCGCTCGAAGACCAGCCCGCGCGCGGCCAGGCGGTCCAGGTTCGGTGTCAGTCGGCCGGTGTCCCCGTAGCAGCCGAGATGCGCCGCGTTCAGTGCGTCCAGGACGACCAGGACCACCCGTTCCGGTCGCTCCGAGCCGGCGCAACTCGACGTGTAGACGAGCGCCAGGGCAAGAGCGACCGCTCTCCACGACACGATCAGTCGCCGCGCGCGGGATCGAGCAAGCGCTGGATCGCCTCGAGTAGGTCCGCGGGACGGAACGGCTTCGGCAGGAACGCGAGCGGAGCCTCGCCGCGCAGCTCGGACAACGCTCGCGGCTCCCGGTAGCCGCTCGTCACGAGCACGGGCAGGTCGGGTCGAATGCCTCGCAGCTCGGTCAGGACGTCGACTCCCGAGAGACCGGGCATGGTGAGGTCGAGGACCACCAGCGCCAGGTCCGAAGCATGCTCCCGCACGATCTCCAGCGCCTCTGCTCCGTCCGCCGCCGTCGTCACGTCGAACCCGGCACGACTCAGGGAGCGACGGACCACCTGGCGGACTCCCTCCTCGTCGTCGACGAAGAGGACTCGTCCCTCGCCGACCCCGAGCCCCCGTCCGGGCCCTCCGGATTCAACGGGCAGCACAGCACCCGCGGCGACGGGCAGGTGCACGCGGATGGTCGTTCCGCGACCCACCGCACTCTCGACATGGATCGCACCGCGGTGGGACCGGACGATCCCGCGCGCGGCGGCCAGCCCCAGGCCATGGCCGCTCGGCTTCGTGGAGAAGAACGGATCGAAGATGCGCCGGGCCGTCTCCGGGTCCATGCCCCGCCCGTGGTCCTGCACCTCGAACCACACGTAGTCACCGGCGGGCAGCGGGTCGTCGCCGGAGACCGTCTCCAGGTCGCCCGCCTCGAGAGCACGGCACCCCGTCCGGACCTCGATCTTGCCGGGCGCGCCCCGCTGGGCCTCGAGCGCGTTCGTGATCAGATTGAGCATCACCTGGCGGATCTGGCTCGGGTCGGCCTCGACCGGCGGCACGTCGGCGACCGAGAGCTCGAGCTCCATCCCCTCCAAGCGCCCCACGTCGACCAGCTGGCAGATCTCGGTCGTTATCGCCGAGAGGTCGAGCGGCTCGACGCTGACGACACCCTGTCCCGCGTACGCGAGGAGCTGATTGCACATGTCCGATGCGCGGCGACAGGCGATCGTTCCCTGTTCGAGGCACTCGTAGGCCTCCGACTTCTCGACCACGTCGTCCAGTGCGAGATCGAGGTTCCCCAGGATGATCTGGATCAGGTTGTTGAAGTCGTGCGCCAACCCACCGGTCAAGAGCCCCAGGCTCTTCAGCCGTTCCGCCTCGAGCAGCCGCGCCTCGAGCCCCAGCCGTTTCTCCTCGGCCCGCTTGCGCTCGGTGATGTCGACGGCCACGCCGAGAATGGCGGGGCGATCGGTCCCGGACTCCGTGTAGGGGATCTTCACGGTCTGCAAGAAGCGCAGCCCGCCGTCGGCGTCGGTGATCCTCTCCTCGGGGACCATGAGCGGGCGCCCGCTCTGCATCACCTGGAGGTCGCCTTGTCGGAACTCCTCGACCTGCTCGTGGTCCGAGATGAAGTCGGCATCCGTCCGTCCCAGGACCTCCTCGACCCGTGCGCCGAACGCATCGGCCACGGCCTTGTTCAGCAAGAGGAAGCGACCATCCTCGTCCTTCGCGAAGATGAAGTGCGGGACGAGATCGATGACCTGCCGCAAGCGGGCTTCGGCCGATGGCCGCCCACCTCCGGCGGGTGCGCTCTCGAGCTCGTCGATACGCTCCTGTGCAGCTCTCAGCCGCGCTTCGAGCTGCTCGATCTGCCACCCAAGGGCTCGTTCTCGCGACGTGCGTGCTCCTTCAGCCATCCCACGCTCTGACGCGCACCGGAATCGAGAGTCCGGTGGGTTCCAACTCCTCGCCCACTTTGTACCCCGAATCGGATGGCAAGCGGTAAACGTCGCCGAATTCCGTTCCTGGGACTCCTGGGGGGAGCGCGGAGTCAGCGACCGAGGGCCGCGCGTATGCGGTCCACGAGAGGGTCCAGTGCAACGCGCCGGAGAACGCCGCCGTGCTCGACGCAGACGACCTCCGGCGGCTCGGCGAGGCGCGCGAGCCAGGCGGCCAGCGGCGCCCCGTCCGGAGGTGTGGAGCCCGCGCCGCGCGCCTGAACCTCGTGCACCGGTCCCGGAAAGCGCGCGAAGACCTCGCCCGGGTCGAGCCCCCCGTCCAAGAGGTGCCCGGTGTCGAGAGCCGCGCCGAAGTGGGGCCCGAGCTCCGCCAGGAGCTCCGCGATCGGCTCCGGACCGTGCAGGGCCGAACACCGCAGCGGACTCAGCGGCTCGAGGAGGATCCGGACCCCGCGCTCGCGGGCAGCGGGCTCGAGGGCCGCGAAGAAGTCGCGACAGCGCGCGACCGCCGTGCATGAGCCCTCGTCGCTCACGGGCTCGCTCCCGTAGCCGCACACCGCGAGCACGAACCGCGCACCGAGCCGCACCGCGAGGTCCAGCGTCGAGGCCACGTGCAGGTTCGCTGCCGCGACCCGGCGAGGATCGGAGCAGAGCGGATGGTCGTCGTGCATCCCGTACGCCTGGACGGTCACGACGGGGACTCCCGATGCGCGGACCGCGCCCACATCGAGCTCGGGGCGGTTCGCCACTTCGAGCGAGAGCCCGAGCTCTCGGGCCACACTCACGCGCTCGCGCGTGCTGCGGCCCGGCAAGGCGTGTTCGACCCAGGCGAGTGCGACGCTCATGGGCTCCCCTCCACCCGCGCATTGTGGCGGACCGGAGGAGCCCCTGAAACCCGACCCCGATCGCAGCTATCTTCTGGCCCGTGATCCCTCGCTCCCCCCTCGTCCTCCTGGCCGCCGTCGCCGCACTCGCCGGTTGCGACCGGGCCGCCGCGCCGTTCGAGGAGCGGGACGTCCTCCTGGTGACCCTGGACACGACGCGCGCCGACCACCTAGGGGCCTACGGGTACGACCGCGCGACCTCGCCGTTCCTCGACAGCCTCGCCGAGCGCGGCGTGCGCTTCGAGCGCGCGTGGGCCGCCGCGCCGCTGACGCTGGTCTCGCACGCTTCGATCCTGACGGGCCTCGACCCGCCTCGCCACGGTGTCCGGAACAACGGCTTCTACCGACTGCCCGACGAGCTCCCCACGCTCGCCACGCTGCTCGGCGAGCGGGGCTGGCGCACCGGCGCCTTCGTCAGCGCGCTGGTGCTCGATGCGCGCCACGGGCTCGCGCGCGGTTTCGAGCACTACGACGACGAGCTCGATCCACCCGCGGAACGCTTCACCTTCGCCACGCGCACCGCCGACCGCACGGTCGCGCGCGCAGTCGAGTGGATCGCGCAACTCGGCGAGCACGAGCGGGTCTTCGCCTGGCTCCACTTCTTCGATCCCCATGCCCCCTACGCGTCCTCCTCGCGCTTCGGCGACGCTCCTTTCGCTCGCTACGACACGGAGATCCGCGCCGTGGACGAGGCGCTCGGGGAGCTCGCACGCGCTCTGGACGGCCTGGACCGCGACCCGCTGTGGGTGGTCACCGCCGACCACGGCGAGGGTCTTGGTGAGCATGGCGAGCTCACGCATGGCGTCTTCCTGTACGAGTCGACGCTCCGGGTCCCGCTCCTGATCGCGGCGAGCGGATCGCTGGCGCCGCGCGTCGTCGAGCGTCCGGCGCGCCACGTCGACATCCTGCCCACCGTGCTGGACCTCGTCGGCGCCGAGCCCGTCCCGGGCATCGACGGCTCCTCCCTCGTGCCCGAGCTCCTGGGTCTGTCGACGCCGGGCCCGCCGCCCGCGGCCTACGCCGAGAGCCTCCACGCCTGGGAGCTCAACGGGTGGAGCCCCCTCTTCGCGCGAATCGAGGGGGACTGGAAGTACGTGCTGGCGCCGCGCCCTGAGCTCTACGAGCTCGCGACCGACGGCGGCGAGACGCGCAACCTGGAGGCCGACGCTCCCGAGCGCGCGGGCGCGATGCGCGCCGAGCTCCTGGCCGCGATCGCGCGTGCTTCGCGCCGCGAGGAGCGGGTGCGCCTCGACGCAGCGGGACGCTCGGGCCTGGCTGCACTGGGTTACTCGGGCAGCGACGCTCCCGCTCTTCCGGAGGATCAGCGCGGGCTCCCCGACCCCAAGGATCGGCGCGAGGTGTCGCTCGCGATCGAGCAGGCGCTCGAGCTCTGCCGCTCGGGACGCGAACGCGCGGGACTCGCGATCCTGGAGCAGACGGTGCGCGAGGATCCGGAGAACCCCGCGCTCCTGCGCTGGACCGCGATCGAGGCGCTGCGACTGATCGAGACCGCCGGCCCCGAGCGCGAGCGGCTCCTGGAGCGCACGGGCGAATACGTCGAGCGCTGGCGAGCGCTCCGCCCGGAGGACGCCGACGCGGCGTATTCGGCGGGTCTCGTGCTGGAGCTCGACGGTGACCTCGCCGGAGCGGAGCGCGCCTTCGAGCGGGTCGCCTCCACGCACGCAGGACACGTGACGTCGGCCGTCGCGTTGCTCGAGCTCGCCGGAGGGCGCGGCGACGTCGCCGAGATCCGCACGGCCGCCGACCGGGTCCTGGCCCGGGACCCGGGTCACCGAGCTGCCCGTCACGCGGCCGCGCGCTCGGCGCTCGGGGCGGGAGACCACGCGTCGGCGCTCGACCACTACGCCTTCCTGGCGGACACCACCGACGAGACCGAGCGGGCGCTCGTCGCTCTGCGCAGCGGGCAGTGCCTCCAGGCGCTGGGGCGGCACCGCGAAGCACTGCAGGCCTTCGAGACCGTGCCGCAAGCCCTGCGCGATGCGGGGGGACTCGCGGAGCTCGAGGCCGTGTCCCGGCGCGCGCTCGCGGGCGAGTGAGCGTCAGCCCAGGAGGTCGGCGAGCACCGCCGCGTCGATGCTCCCGCCGGTGACAGGGCACACCGAGCGCCCGCGCCGGGCCTCGGGCATCGCGAGCGCGGCGGCCAGGGCGAGCGCTCCCGCGCCTTCGGCCACGACGTGATCCTCGAGGGCGAGCGCGCGGATGGCAGCGCGAACCGCGTCCTCCTCGACCAGCACGACGTCCTCGACGAGCGAGTCGAGCAGGGGGAACATCTCGTCGGTCGTGTACGGCACGGCGACGCCGTCGCACAGCGTGTCGCAGGCGACCTCGACCGGGTGCCCTGCTCTGCGGGCCTCGAAGAGCGAGGGACATCCGGCGGGCTCGACGCCGAAGATGCGGATGTCCGGCCGCAGAGCGCGCAGCGCGCTCCCCACTCCGCCGAGCAGTCCACCGCCCCCGACGGGCAGGAACACGCTCTCCACGTCCGGACAGTCCTCGAGGATCTCGAACGCCATCGAACCATGACCGAGCAGCACGTCGCGGTCGGTCCAGGGATGGACGAACGCGTAGGGCTCGCGCTCCCACCCGTGCTCTTTCATGAACCGAAAGACCTCCGCGGTCGGGACGAGCACGGGCGTCCCGCCCAGTGCGCGCACCGCGTCGACCTTCGTCTGCGGCGCGCCTTCGGGCATCAGGCTGCGCGCGGGGACGGCGAACCGACGACCGACCCAGGCCAGCGCCTTCGCCGTGTTGCCGGCGCTCACCGTGCTGATTCCCCTGGCACGGCGTTCCGGGTCCATGCGGGCGACGGCGTGGTACACACCACGCAGCTTGAAGCACCCGACGGGTTGCAGGACCTCGAGCTTGAGAAAGAGGTCGTCGCGTCCACCCGCACGCACGAGCGGTGTCCTCAGACAAACCTCGTCCGCGATGAGTCGCGCGCGCTCGAATTCCTCGCGACCGGGGGCTTCGATCGTCACCATCGGGACGGCGAGCATAACCGGGCTGGACCGCGGGAGAGGCTCGCCCTAGCGTGACGCAGTGGCCATCGTCCTCGACCAGCAAGAGATTCGCCGGCTCCTCTCGATGGCGACCTGCATGGACCTCGTCGAGCGCGCCCTCCGCGAGCTCTCGAGCGGAGCCGCCCGGAACCCGCTGCGCTGGGCGATGCCCCTGCCCGATCGACGCGGCCTCCTCGGCATGATGCCGGGACGCACGGTCGACCCGCCGGCGCTCGGGCTCAAGGTCGTGTCGATCGTGCACGCGAACCACGGGACGGAGCTCGACGCGCACCAGGGCGTCGTGATCGCGTTCGATCCCGAGCGCGGGTTCCCCATCGCCGTGCTGGAGGCGAGCGAGATCACCGCCATCCGGACGGCGGCGGCCAGCGGCGTGGCGACGCGCGCTCTGGCCCGCGCGGACGCGTCGGTGCTCGGACTCGTCGGGTCCGGAGTCCAGGCGCGGACCCACCTCGAAGCCATGCTGATCGCGCGGCCCGGGCTCGAGCGCGTGCGCGTCCACAGCCGGGACGCGGCACGCCGCGAGGCGTTCGCCGAGCGTGAGGCCGAGCGCTTCGGAATCGCCGTGGAGGCCGTCGCGACGGCGCGCGAAGCCGTCATCGGTGCGGACCTGGTCTGCACGACGACGTCCGCCCGCGAGCCCGTGCTGCTCGGCGAGTGGCTGGCTCCCGGCGCCCACGTCAACGCCGTGGGAGCCTGCGTGCCACGGGCCCGCGAGCTCGACGCCGACGCGGTGGCGCGCTCGCGGCTCTACACGGACTGCAAGGAGTCGCTCGAGAACGAGGCCGGGGACTTCCTGCTCGCCCGGGACGAGGGTGCCGTCACGGACGAGCACCTGGTGGCCGAGCTCGGCGACGTCCTCCTTGGCCGCGCACCGGGGCGCGGCTCCCCGGAGGAGATCACGCTCTTCGAATCCCTGGGAGTCGGCGTGGAGGACGTGATCGTGGCCGACTGGCTCGCGCGGCGCGCGCGCGAGGAGGGTGTCGGAGTCGACGTCGACCTGGCCGGCCGCGCCGACGCATGAAGGCCCTCGAGCCGGTCGCGCTCGAGGAGATCCGCGCCGCCGCGAGACGCCTCGACGGCTCGGTCGTGCGAACTCCGCTCGTCCCCCTGGCCGGCGACGCACCGGCGGAGATCCATCTCAAGCTCGAGAACCTGCAGCCGATCGGTTCCTTCAAGCTGCGCGGCGCCGGCAACGCGATGGCTCTCGCAGGCGCGCGGGCGCTGGTCGACGGAGTGACCACCGCGAGCGCCGGGAACATGGCCCAGGGAGTCGCGTGGAACGCGCGCCGGCTCGGCCTCCCTTGCCGCGTGATCGTCCCGGATCACGCGCCGCGGGCCAAGCTCGATGCGATCGAGCGTCTGGGCGGCGAGGTCTTCCCGGTCCCGTTCGACGAGTGGTGGGAGACGCTGCTCTCGGGAACGCACGACGCCGCACGCGGCTTCTTCGTGCATCCCGTCTGCGACCCCGCCGTGGTCGCGGGCAACGCGACGATCGGTCTCGAGATCGTCGAGGACCTGCCCGACGTCGACGCGGTCGTCGTCCCGTTCGGAGGCGGCGGACTGTCCTGCGGGATCGCGTCGGCGCTCGCAGCTCTCCGCCCGGGGGTTCCGGTCTACGCGGCGGAGGTCTCGACGGCGGCTCCGTTCGCGGCCGCGCTCGAGGCCGGAGAGCCGGTCGAGGTCGACTACGTGCCGAGTTTCGTCGACGGGATCGGCGGCAAGTCGGTGCTCCCGCCGATGTGGCCGATGGCGAAGGAGCTGCTCGCGGGGTCGCTGGTGTCGGAGCTCGCCGCCGTGGCCGAGGCGCTGCGCCGTATCGCGAAGAAGAACCACGTCGTCGCGGAGGGCGCCGGCGCCGCGTCGGTCGCCGCGGCCCTCGCGGGTGGTGCGGGACGCGGCAAGATCGCGTGCGTAGTCTCGGGCGGCAACCTCGACCCCGCGAAGCTCGCGACGATCTTGCGCGGGGGCGTGCCGTAGGGAGGAGGCGGGTGCCTCGCGGGGGCAACGCGCGCCGGGGTGTCGAGTGTCGGAG
>JAJDET010000265.1 GCA_029259655.1 Planctomycetota bacterium | reverse complement strand
CTAGACTGAAGGCCTCGCGACGGAACAAGCCACCTGCGGTACCGGCCCGCGAATATCAGACTGACCGCCGTCGCCACCGTGGACGTCCGGCGCCGCTCCCGACACCCCGACGAAACAGCCGCACCCACCAGGGGGGCGCGGTCGGAATCCCTCGTGCCTACTTGACGGAAGGGGCCTCCATATCAGGGCGGTCGGCTCACGAGGGACCGGCGCTGGGGCGCCTTCCTCGCGCGCGCGGGCATCCGCCGGTGCGCGGGGTGCGCAACGCGACCGCGAGGCACCGCGTACCCGGTACTCCGACCGAGCGGTCGTCTCGCGCGGGCGCGATGCCGCGAGCGGAGCGCGTCAAGCGCTCTCGCTCGTGAGCCGACCGCCCTAGGCGGTGTCGGCGTGTCCCATGTGGTTTCTTCCACCCGCCGGGAGGCATCGCGCCGGGCACCGGCGCATCCTCGGCGGAGTGCCGTGGTGCCGCGCAGTCGCGTGTCGTACCAGGGCTGACGAGCCGCATGCGGTCGGACTCCCAGTATCGCGATGCTCGCCGGGCGAAGCCCGCGAGCGAGTGCGCATTGCGACGTCGCCCCCCGACGTCCCCCCACGTGTCGACGCCTCCCGACGCCTCGCTTGCGCGGCGCAGCCCGCGCAAGCATCGCGAAGGCATTCCGACCCCCTGACACCCGCAACCCGTGGAGAGCAACCCGTTCGAGGGCACCTCGACCCCAACCCGGTGAAGCCGCGGTACCCGCGGCGATGCCTCCGGCGGGCGGAAGAAACCTCATGGCACACGCCGACACCGCCTAGGGCGGTCGGCTCACGAGCGACCGGCGCTGGGGCGCCTTCCTCGCGCGCGCGGGCATCCGCCCGTGCGCGGAGAGTGCGGGACTGCGGGGAGAAGCGCGCACGACTCGACGCTTCGTTGGAGCGTCTCGAGCACGGGACGCGCCATTTTTTTCCACGTGCGCGGCACGACGAACGCGCGAGATAAAGCGGGGCAATCGCTTCTCAAGATCGCGCGGAAACCGGGTCGATACATGGCAAACGCCGAGTGCGCACCCCACTTCCGGGAGGCGCGTCGCCCAGGGTGAAACCTCGGCAGCAATCGAAAAGACACCCCCTCCTGGAAGGGACCCGGTTCTCAAGGACAAGCAGAGGGAAATGAAGCACAACCGAAAAACAGCAGGTTTCACCCTGATCGAGCTCATGATCGTGGTGGCCATTATCGCGATCATCGCATCCGTCGCCATTCCGCGCCTCATGGCCGCACGCCTCTCCGCCAACGAGTCGGCTGCGATCTCGACGCTTCGCTCGCTCAGCTCGGCGCAAGCCCAGCTGCAGAGCTCGTCGGCGATCGACAGCGACGCCGACGGCGGCGGTGAGTACGGCTACTTTGGCGAGCTGGCCGGCACCGACCCCGTCCGCGTCTTCAACCCGGCTCTCCCGGGTGCGCAGATCGGCGTGGTCAACCAAGACGAGCTGAACCCTGCGGTTCTCTCGACCGCGTTCGGCAACGTCATTCCGGAGGCGAACGGCGACGGCGTCGTGACGCGCTCGGGCTACGTGTTCAAGCTCTTCCTTCCCGGCCCCACGGGTGCCGGTGGCGCCACGCCCGGCATCCCGGAGGCCGGCGGCGGCGGAGCGGGCGGCGCACTGCCGAACCCGAACAACGGTGAAGTGCTCTGGTGCTGCTATGCCTGGCCCGTGCAGGCCTCTCAGACCGGCAACCGCACGTTCTTCATCAACCAGGAGAGCGACCTGCTCCAGTTCCAGAACCGCCCGATCGCCGGTCAGGCGCCGTACGACGGCATCGCGGCCGTGGCGAACATCCCCATTTTCGACGCCGCCTACTCTGCCAACACCGCCCTCGACATGGGCGAGACGCTCGGCATCAACGGCGTGGTCACGAACGACGGGTTCCTCTGGACGCCGGTCCAGTAGGTCTCCGACATAGTCAACGCGAGGGCGTCGCGGCCACACCGGCCGCGGCGCCCTCTCTCATTGGGGGAGGGAGAAGAGGCGCGCCGCGTTGGCCGAGGTCGCTGCCGCGAGCTCCTCGACCGTCGAGCCGCGCACGCGCGCCAGCTCGGCCAGGGTCGCGAGCACGAACGCGGGTTCGTTCCGGCGGCCGCGGTGTCCCTGGGGGGCGAGGAACGGGCAGTCCGTCTCGACCAGCAATCGGTCCTCGGGCACGAGTCGTGCGGCCTCGCGATTCGCATCGTTCTTCGGATACGTCACGACGCCCGAGAACGAGATGTAGAGCCCGAGCTCGAGGTAGGTCGGGAGCTCGTCCGGGCCCATGGTGTAGCAGTGCATCACTCCCGCGACTCCCGCGTGTCGCGCCAGGGCATCGGCGGTGTCATCGTGTGCGTCGCGACAGTGGACGACGACGGGCTTCGACAGCTCGCGAGCCAGTGCCAGGTGCCAGTCGAAGTTCTCGAGCTGGGCCGCGCGCGGAGAGAACTTCTTGAAGTAGTCGAGCCCCGTCTCCCCGACGGCGACGCACTCCACTCGCCCGCACATCTCCGCGATGGACTCGCGCGCGCCCTCGTCGGATTCGCTCGCGTCGTGGGGATGGATCCCGGCGGTCGGGAAGAGCCCCGCCTCACCCGCGCACAGCTCGAAGCATGCGCGCGACGTCTCGACGTCCGTCCCGACGATGATCATCCGGTCGACGCCGGCTTCTCGCGCACGCCCGATGACCTCGGCGCGGTCGCCGTCGTAGGTCTTCCAGAAGACGTGAGCGTGGCTGTCCGTGACGCGCGGAGGCTTCACTCTCGGCAATGGTCCTCGATCACGTTGGCCAGGAACGCCTTGAACTCGCCGTCGGCCTCGCGCAGGAACACGTCCTCGAGCATCCCGCACAGCTCGCCGGGCTCTACGACCTCGATCAGGGACTGGGTTGCGAGGCGGCGCAGGTAGGCGTTGCCCGTCGACTCCACGAGGATCTCCTGGAGCGCCGGGACCGTGATCCCGCCCGGGTAGTCCGCGAGCGCTCGCACCGCGCGGTGGCGCGTCGCCTGGTCGCGCCGGATGTCGGTCGCGATCATCGCGAGTCCCGGCATGGGGACCCGGTCCAGAGCCTCGTGCGCCCTGAGCCAGCCGTCGAGCATGGCCTCGTCCGGCGGAGACGTGCTCGCGCGCTCGGGATCCATGAGGATGGGCTCGATCACCTCGATCGCCCGCTCGGGCGAGCTCTCGCCCAGCAGCCGACAAGCTTCCGTGCGGACACCCAGGTCCTCGCCGTACTGGCTCACCAGCTCCGCGAGGACCTCCCGGGCTGCCACGGGGTTCGCACGTGTGGCCGCCTCGAGGAGACCCGTGCGCAGGTGCAGCGGCGCGTCGGAGCGCTCGGCGAACTCCGCCAGGATGTGCTCACCGAACGCCGGATCGGCGTTCTTCATGCGGTCGAGTGTCGTGCGCCGCCGCCGGAGCCAGTCGTCGTGGATGCCCGAGTGGGCGTCCACGGGAGGCGGTCTCAGCGCCGTGACCAGGTCGCCCAGCTCCTGCTCGACGAGGGCGGGCGAGGAATCGGCGCCCGGCTCGTCGCGCACCGCTCCGGCCTCGGTCTTGGCGCACCCGACCCCGAGGAGCAGCACGGCCAGCACTGCCGTGCGGGGCCGGCAGGACCTCGGGGTGAGCGGGATCGCACGCTTCGGGCGTGCGGGGCGGTCGACGAGGACCCGGCCGGGAGCGCCCTGGAGCAGGCTCGGAGGGCCGCCGTCTGGCCCGGCAGCGGTACGCGCTTTGTAGTGGTGGGGGAGTGACGACATGTCTGGACCTGACCAGCAAGACCGGGGCCTCGGACGCTCCGCCCGCGCCGCGGAGGGCCGTCCGTTTCGTGGTAGCGTCCGCCCGGGGAGCCCCTATAGTGCTGGGTCCGACCGGGGCGGGGAAGCCCCCGGTCCCTCTCCGCGGTGGCAGGAGGATGCCAGCGAGGAGAGGAGTCGCCCCCTCGGCCCGCATCGCAGAGGCCTATCCACAGCCCGGTCTCGAGAGCCAACCAGGACCGCCGACTCCATGATTCAGAAGCGATCCCTTCTCACGGCGACGAGCCTCGTCTCCCTCCTCTTCGTCGCGGGTTGCTCGAACAGCCGCTCCAAGGACGCCCTGGGCGGCACTTCGCCGCCGGGGACCGGAGGCACGCTCGAGATCATCTCCTGCTCTCTGGGCTGCAACACGTTCCAGACGACGCAGATCTCCTGCAACCTGAACGACGTCTTCGTCAACGAGGAGATCCGGATCGAGTTCTCGTTGCCGGTGAACCTCAGCTCGCTCAAGCAGAGCACGTTCCAGGTCCAGGAGACCGTCAACGGCATCGTGCCCCCGGGCACCTTCAGCGCCGACCCGTCCAACCCGCGCGGGATCATCTACCGCCCGCTCCTGACCTTCGACTCCTCCGGCAACCCCGTGTTCGGGCTCGACCAGGGCCTCTCCTACGAGATCCTGCTGCCGGGCGCGGTCAGCGGTGACCTGGGTCCGTTCATCACGAGCACGAGCGGACGTCCGCTGGGGACGCGCCTGCGCTGCATCGTCACGGCCGGCAGCGGCGTCAACGATGCGGTGGCCGGCGCCCCCGAAGTCACTACGAGAGTCAACCTGATCCAGAAGGACGCCCTCGGAAACCCGGTGATCGATCCGAGTACCGGCGCGCCGTTCTTCGGGCCGTTCGTCGTCGCGAACAACCAGTCCGACGTGCACCGCGGTTCGAGCATCACGTTCACGTTCAACGACGTGATGAACCCGGCCACGCTGGTCAACCCTGTCACGAAGCTGTCGCCGTCGTTGCGGATCTTCGTCGACCCCGACGGAAACATCACCGACCCGACCGACCAGGTCGAGATCTTCGGCGAGTTCCAGATCACCCTCGACCAGGATCAGCTGCAGACGACGGTGACCTTCGATCCCGCGACGGAGTTGCCGTCGGCCGGACCGCTCGCGCAGATCCTGCCGCGGCGCGTGATCGCGAGCATTCCGAGCACGATCGTCGACCTGGGCGGCTTTGCGCTCGCCAACGCCAACCCGGTGTCCTTCATCCCGGAGCGGCTCGTGTTCCCGCTGGCCACTCTGCCGCGGACGGGTGGAGAGGACTTCTCCACCGAGTTCGGAGACAACGATCACGGCGAGGACACCGACCGGACGGGTGCGTTCTGGGGACCGAAGGACACGACCCTGGAACAGCTCGTTCCCGGCCTCGGCGGAGGATCCGGACGTCTCGGCGACCTCCACCTGGCCGCGGGTCAGATCCTCACGCTCTACACCGACGGGCTGCGGCCGGCCGTGCTCGAGACCGGCGGGGTCTGCATCGGCCAGGACGTCGACATGGTCGGAACCCCGCTCTTCGTCGACCAGCTCTTCGGGCCTTCCGACCTCCTGCACGTGAACACGGAGTCGTTGCTCGCTTGCCCGGGGGACCCGACGGCTTCGCCCGCCGTGCCGGCTCTCCTGGACGACTCGCAGGACGTCGAGACCATCATCACCGACAACTACGACCCTGCGACCGAGGTCCCGGGCATGAAGACCCGCGTCGTCCGCGACGGGATCTTCGAGTTCGGCTCCCTGATCGTCGAGGCCGGCGCCGTCCTGCGCTTCGTCGGCCCTCACTCACCGCGCCTGTTCGTGCGCGGCACGGCATCCGTCAGCGGTCGCCTCGAGATCAACGGCCTGGACGGTGAGCAGGACTACTCGCCCTCGGTCGACCGAGGTGGTCTGGCGGGACGCGGTGGACCCGGTGGCGGCTCGGGCGGTCGCGGCGGCTTGCGACCGGACGGTGGGGCCGACCTCGCGTCGGTCGGAGGCGTCTTCAATCCGCTCTTCACGAGCTTCGCCGACTGCGACGGTCTCGACGGAATCGGAGTGCCGACTCCCTCGGGTGTGCCCGGGATGCCGATCGTCGCCGGCCAAGGACTCGGCGGGACGCGCTGGCCCAACGCGACCGCCTGCGTCGGGATGAGCTGCGACCTGATCCCGGCGACGAATCCGGGCCTGATGGACTTCGGGGGCGTCCTGTTCGGTCCCTTCGCCGGCTGCCTCTCCGACATGACGGCAGGGCCCGGGAGCGGCGGCGGAAAGACCGACCCCGGTGGGTTGGGTGTACCGGTCGCTCCCCCGCTGGCACTCCCCGGTTCGGTTCCCCCGCAGACCCTCGGCGGCGCCTTCCCGCTGGACTCGGCTTCCGTCGCGCTGCGCTTCGAGGCCGGCTTCCTCACCGGCGGGCCCGGCGGCGGCGGCGGTGGCGGAATGCAGATCGGGGCCCGCAGACAGCTCATTCCCTTCCCGACCTCATGCATCGGCGGCCTGTTCCAGATCGGGACCCAGAGCGGCGCCGGCGGAGGCGGAGGCGGTGGGGCGCTCCAGTTCCAGGCCGGACGCCGGCTCTCGATCGACGGCGTCGTCGACGCCAGCGGAGGACGCGGCGGTCGACCCGTCCAGAAGCTCGATCCCGCCAACCTCGACGAGAGGCTGGTCGCGCCCGGCGGATCCGGTGCGGGAGGTTCGGTCCTGCTCCAGACTCTCGACCTCCAGCTCGCCTCACTGGCCGGTCGCCTGAACATCTCCGGCGGTCCGAGCTCGGTCGGGAACCTCTCGACCGGCGGCTCCGGCGGCACGGGCTTCGTCCGGGTCGAGGCCGGAAGGACCGCCTTCCTGACGGTCCCGGGCTTCACCTCGATCGTGCCGACCGTGACTCCGATCCCGTCGACGGATCCTGCCAATCCCGGCACCTGGCTGTCGGTCGCCGCGACCGGCTGGTTGCAGCTGAACGCGAATCAGTTCTTCGGGATGATGCACCCGAACTCCGGCGACACGATGAGCTACTTCCCCGACGCGATGAGCGGGGCGCAGTCGTGCTGGATGCAGCCGCCGGGGAACTTCTTCCGCCTCACGTTCCTGGACGACGATCCGGGGACGCTCGTCCCGGGCTGGAACATGATGGTCACCATGGCGGACGGCTCGAAGACCCCGTATCGCGCCGCCACGACCGATCCCAACTATCCGAACACGATCGAGGGAGGCTTCGCGGCCCTCGACGGGCAGGTCGGCTTCCTGCAGGAGCCGCCCGAGGTCATGGCACCGACGGAGGGCTCCGCGATCCTCATCCGGTTCCAGGGCGCACGCGCCGTGCGCGAGATCGACGACCTCTGTGACGTCCCGCTGACGGGTCCGGACAGCCCGCTCCAGCCCGGTTCCCTGACTCCCTGGGTCCTGCACCCGGCGGAGCTCAATGCGTACTGGGATGCCGTGTTCGCCGGCGACCCGAACGAGACCGCCGAGGTCTCGAAGCGGCGCTCCACGATGATCCGCTACCAGATCATCTTCAACAGGACCGCGACGCGTACCGCGCCGCTGGCCTTCGTCGGCGTCGACGACGTCGTGATCCTGGCCCAGCCCGACTGATCGGGCGGGCCTCGAGTGCCCGGTTCAGGGCGTGACCAGGGTTTTCCGGACAGAGCGGCTCCTGGCCCGGTCCGATCGGTGGATCGCGGGCGGTGGGCTCCTGGTCGTGGCGGGCAAGGTCGAGCGCGTGCTCACCTCCTCGCGGGCCGTCGCACGCGCCGCGGCCGCCGAGGGTGTGCATCCCGTCGACACCGGCGACACGCTGGTCGCACCGGGACTGGTCGACGCCCACGCGCACCTCGACCTCAGTGCCCTCGGGGGGGAGATCGCTCCGGGCGGCGCGATGGTCGAGTGGATCAGCGACGTCGTCGCGCGGCGGGCAGGGGAGCGCGCGGGTCCCCGCCTGAAACACGCACGGCGTGCAGCGGCGGAGCTCGTCGCGAGCGGAACGACCCTAGTCGGTGACATCGACTCCACCGGCGTCTGTGCGCGGATTCCCTGGCGCGAAGCGCCCCGGCGCGTCGCGTTTCGGGAAGCCCTCGACGCAGGTGATCCCGCGCGGCGCGACCAGGTCGTCGCGCGGCTCGGGACGCGGCTCGCCGGCGGCGCTTTCCTGCGCGAGGGAATCTCGCCCCATGCTCCCCACACGGTGAGCTCCGAGCTCCTGGCCTCCCTCGGTCGGCTTGCAGCGCGGCGGCGCATCCCGGTGCAGGTCCACTGGTCGGAGACCGAGGAGGAGGTGCGCTGGCTCAGCGCGGGAGAGGGCCCCTTCGCCCGGCTGCTCCGTGAGTCACCGCTCACGAGCGGGCTCGACCTGCTCGAACGAGCCCGCCTGCTCGGCAAGACGACGTCGCTCGTGCACGGCAACTTCCCCGGTCGGGGCGAGCCCGCGCGCATCGCGCAGGCGCGCGCGACCGTCGTTCACTGCCCTGGATCCCACGCATTCTTCGATCGGGCTCCGTTCCCCCTCGAGCGCTACGTGCGGGCCGGAGTGTCGCTGGCGCTCGGGACGGACTCGCTCGCGAGCAACGACCGGCTCGACATGCGGCGCGAGATGGCCCTCCTGCGCAGCTCGCATCCGAGCGTCGGTCCGGGCGAGGT
>JAJDET010000264.1 GCA_029259655.1 Planctomycetota bacterium | reverse complement strand
GAGCAGGGGCTGGCCCGGGTCTCCGACGACGCGACGCGCTTCGCCTTTGCGAAGCTGCCCGCCGTGCTGGATCTCTACCAGTACCGGGGAGGCCAATCGATGGTCTCGCAGATGGCCGACCTCCTGCGCGATGTGCGTGACGCGCACACCGGGCTCGAGTTCCTGGTCGTGCGGGCCGAGACCGAGCCGCGCTGGCTGAGGCTCCAGAGCCAGGACTTCTGGTCCCAGCACGGCTGGCGCTTCGGCGACTTCCTGTCCCAGGTCGGGACACCGCGGGGAGCGCTCGAAGAGCGCGCGCTGGCCATCGTGCTGGCGGAGTTGCACGAGGACCTGCGCTCGCGGCAGTCCCGCAACCGGTCGGTCTACGACCATCGCTACGGTCACTTCTGGACCGCGAAGCGCGCGGACTTCCTCGCCGCCGCGCTCGACTTCCTCGACGCGCGCCGCGACTCGCCGCACGCCATCGCCTGGGCGACCGAGTACGTCTTCCGCGGCCTGGATGCCCACGACGAGGCGATCGAAGCCCTGGCCGGCGCCAGGCAGCGGGGAATCCTGCACCTCGAGGGCCGCGATCAGCTCGCCGTCTTCCTGCAGGAAGATCGCCGCTGGGCCGAGTCGGTTCCGGTCGCCGCCGAGCTGGTGGAAGAGCGCCCGGTCGTCGCGCGCTATCGCGTGATGCTCATGAAGGGTCACTTCCACTCCGACGACCACGACGCACTCGTGCGCGCCTTCCACGGAGCGGAGGCGTGGTTCCGGGAGGAGCGGCAGTGGAGGGAAGCTCCGATTGCCGAGCTCGCCGCGGGCTGCCTCGAGACACGGCTGCTCGAGGACTCGGCGCGCCTCTACGACGAGGCGATCGCCCTGCACGTGCGCAGCGCACCGAATCGCGGCGTCGGCGATGGGGTGCTCTCGAGCTACTACCGCTATCAGGCCGGCGCGTACTCGGGCCTGGGCCGCACGTTCGACGCGGTCGACGCGACGGCCGGCGCGATCGTTTCCTGGGGACGTCACATCAGCCAGCGCAACGAGGAGCTCATGCAGCTCGTGCGCGTGCTCGACGAATCGCGCGACCTGGACGGCTACGTCGCCGCGCTCGACGCCGAGGTCGAGTCGACCGGCCTCGACAACCCGATCGTGCGCAAGGCTCTGGGACAGGTGTTCCAGCGCCGCAAGGACCACGAGCGGTCGGCAGAGCAATTCCGGCGCGCGCTCCTGGCGAGTCCGAACGACGCCGAGACGCACCAGCTCCTGCTCACGGCCTACGAGCACATGCGCCGCCCCGACCTGGCGGCGGACGCCCTGCTCGAGTGGGCGCGCATGGCCGGGCACGAGCTCTCCCTCTACGCCGATCTCGGACGGCGCCTCGAGTCGTCGGAGCGTTCCGAGCGCGCCTTCACGAACCTGGTCGAGCTCTCTCCGAACGAGTCGGAGGGCCACCAGCTGCTGGCCGGTGTGCGCGAGCAGCAGTTCCGCTGGGACGACGCCGCCGCGCACTGGCGCCACGTGTCGCGCATCCGGACCCAGGAGCCGACCGGCTACCTGGGTCTCGCGCGCGCTCTGATCCAGACGGGCCGACTCGACGAGGCGCGCGACGTGATCTCCCACCTACGGTCGACCTCCTGGCCGCCGCACTTCGGGAACGTGCACCGGGAGGCCGACGCGCTGCTGAAGGGGATCTAATGAGGCGGCTTGGACTGACGTCCTACTTCTCGACCAGCTTGCCCTGGAGAGCGGGCGCTTCCAGGAGCCCCTGCAAAGGCCTCAGCGGCGCCTGCGCGTCGTAGCGCAGCAGGATCGAATCGGCCAGGTTGCCGTTGTCGAAGTCGGCCGTCGCCGGGTCCAGGTCGAGGAAGCCCGACAGTTCGAGGTTGGCGAAGCCGTCGCACTCGTCGAGGCGCTTGGCGCCGTTGTTGCCGGCCTGGCCGAGCAGGAAGCCCTGGGTGTCGCTCGTCAGGCTGATGCCCTGAATGTCCTTGCTCGTGCGCGAGCTCACGAGGTCCCAGACCCCGGAGTCGAGGCGCAGGAGCCAGCCCTTGTCGTCGGCGTCGTCGAGATCGCCGTCGTACTGTCCGCCGATGAGCAAGACGTTGCCGCTCGGTGAGAAGGACACGGTCTCGAGGTCCGTCCGCAGCTTGCGGAAGGTGACGACGCCGCTCGCGTCCAGCTCGTACACGGTGGCGACGTTAGCGAGACTCGACCCATCCCACTCGAGCACCATCCCGTTGTTGCCCACGACGTAGCCGGTCGCCGTGGCGAGGCTCGAGCCGCGCAGCGCGACGCCGAGCAGCTTGCGTCCGTGCTCCGTGTCCGCGATGTCCGGGTGGGGCGGTGAGACCTCCGTCCAGGCCACGGTCGTTCCGGACAGAGCTCCGGTCCAGGCCTTCGCCTCCGTGACGGCGCCGACCACACGCGTGAAGCCGACGACGAGGATCTCGGACGCGTTCGCGGCCGCGACGCCCTGCAGGCGCATGTTGCCGATTGGCGGCGCGTTGAGCTCGGTCCAGGTGGCGCCGTCGTTGGCGCTGTAGAGGACGACGGGCGCGTTGCCCCGGTGTCCCACGGCCCAGCCCTCGTCGGCGCCGACCAGATCCACGTCGCGGAGCTGCACGGAGCCCGGGTTCACGACGCCGACCAGGCCGGCCGCGTTCCAGTTGAACCCGTCGACGGTGAAGTGGATGCCCGCCGCCCCGCCCACGGCCACGCCGTTGCGCAGGCTCCGGAAGTCGACGGCATTGTGGCCCGGCCCCGTGCCGCTGTTGCGCACGTCCCAGGTGCAGCCGCCGTTCGCGGTGAACAGGATCCGCTCGCCCTGCCCGACCATGTAGCCGAGGTTCGGGCGCTGCGGGTGGAAGAACGTGTCCTGGACGCGCCACTCCTTCTCGTCGAGGTCGTCGTAGGCGCTCATCGTGACCCAGCTCGCGCCCAGGTCGGGCGTCTGGCGCTGGACGCCGAAGCTGCCTCCGATGTGGAAGTCGTCGCCGTTCAGGCTGTCCACGGCCAGGATCGCTCCGCGGAATTTCGTCCCGTTCGGCGGGACGTCGAACGAGGAGTCGAGGATGTTCACCGCGCTCCACGGACCGCCCGCAGCCCGCGTGATGTACTGACCGGAGTAGCCCACGATCATCGCCGTGTCCCCCGGCTCGGCGGCGACTCCGTACATGGTGACGCTCGTATCACCGTCGATCGCCCAGTCCTTGCCGCCGTTCATGGTCTTCCACCAGCGTGCTGCGCTGTTCCCGCCCGGACCTCCGACGACGTAGCCCACCGCCGTCGACGGGTCCGTCGAGCCGCGCTCGTAGGAGAGGTCCCAGGGCTCCGTCATCACGGCGCCCTGGTTGGGAGGACTCGGCTTGGGCGGCATCGAGGAGTCGTCCAGCGTGATCCACCAGTTGCGGCCGGCGTTGGCCAGGGGATCACCCGCGTCGGTGTAGAGCACGACGCCCCTGTGATCGGTCTCCGAGACCTCCCACTCGGCTGCGACGTTGCCCACGAAGCTCCCCGGACCGCCGAACACCGCAAGTCGGTAGAAGTGGAAGTCCTTCTCGTCGAGAAGTCCGGTGAGGCTCGAGCCGGTGTTCGTCTGGTAGACGTTGAGCTCGTCCCAGCTCCCTCCGCCGTTGGTCGTCACGCGCAGCGTCCAGAGCCCCGCGACCGCGACGATCGTGTCGGTGATGGGGCGCACGCTCCAGAGGGTTGCGGGCTCCTGGCAGGGGTCCATGACCTGATTGCCGAAGTAGGTCCAGCTCGCGCCCCCGTCCAGCGTGCGCAGCACCCAGCCGTCGCGTCCCGTCGCGAACCCCTTGGTGTCGTCCTGCATGAAGATGTCGAGCACGGCACCGCGGTAGTCACCCGGAGTCGCCGAGTAGGCCCAGGTCAGTCCGCCGTTCGTCGAGAGCCGGATCCGACCCCCGTCCTCGCCGGTGAGGATGTGCTTCGATCCGGCCACCTCCCAGACGACTACCGCGCGTGTCTCACCTCCCCAGACGGGCGTGACGTCGGGAACGAGCGGCGCCAGGGTCGGAACGTCGCAGGTCTGAGCACCGGGCGCGGAGGCGCAGAGCGCGAGGGCCGCGACGAAGGAGCAGGCCGGGCGGGAGAGAGAGCATTTCGACGACATGGGATCTCCTCACTGGGAGTGCGGGGCTCGTTCGGGAGGCGGGCGAGGGGCTCGCACCCCTGCGCTCGCTGGTGTCCGTCGACCCCGCAGAGTTTCGTTCTTCCCGCGCCATTCCCCGCGACGGGCGAGCTCCCGTCGGACTCCCGCGCTTGCCGCGAGCGCGCCCTGGGCACGACACCGGGGAAGCTACTTCTCGTATCCTTGAGCCAATGCCTGCCCAGCCCACCACCGTCAGCGAGTACCTGGCCTCCCTGCCCCCCGAGCGCAAGAAGGCGCTCCAGGCAGTGCGCAAGGTGATGCGCGCCAACCTCGATCCCAAGATCAAGGAGGGGATGCAGTACGGGATGATCGGGTACTTCGTCCCGCACTCGGTCTATCCGTCCGGCTACCACTGCGACCCCGAACAACCGCTGCCGTTCGCCGGCCTGGCTTCGCGCAAGAGCCACATGTCGTTGAGCATGTTCTGTCTCTACACGGACCCCGCGGAGACGAAGCGCTTCGAGGCGGCGTGGAAGAAGACCGGCAAGCGGTTCGACATGGGCAAGGCCTGCGTGCGCTTCAAGAAGCTCGAGGACGTGCCGCTCGAGGTCCTCGGGGCGACCCTGAAGCGCATCCGCGTCGCCAGGTTCGTGAAGAGCTACGAGACCAGTCTCGGTGGGGCGCGCAAGGCGCCCGCTCGCAAGAAGGCGACGCGCAAGAAAAGGGCTTCCGCTGGATGAGCCTCACCGGTTCATGAACGAGCCTCCTTCCGAGACCCCCCCCGAGAGCGGACCCGCGCGCCCGTTCCTGCTCGCACTCGGGTTTCTCTTCACCGGAATCGCCGCTATCGGCGCCTTCCTCCCCATTCTCCCGACGACGCCGTTCCTCCTGCTCGCGGCCGCCTGCTTCGCGCGCTCGTCGCCGACCTTCCACCGGCGCCTGCTCGCGAACCGCGTGTTCGGTCCCTACCTCGTCCAGTGGCAGCACGACCACACCGTGCCGCGCGAGGCGAAGCGCAAGGCCTACGGCCTGGTGGTCGTCACGTTCGCGCTCTCCATCGCGATCGTCGACGCGACGTGGCTGCGCGGAACGCTCCTCGGCGTGGGGGTCGCGCTGGTCCTCTTCCTGGCATGGCTGCCGACCACGGTTCCGGAGGACGAGCCCGACCCCGGCTAGCTCAGTCGCCCGCGACCGTACCGAAGTCGAGGAAGTCGCCGTTGAGTTGCTTCTGTGTGCTCTCCCAGAGGCGGCGGCCTCCGACGTGTAGGCGACCGTCGGTGATCGCACCGAGGAGCGCGGGGTCCGCGATGGACTGCGCCGTGGAGTTCGAGGTCAGGCCCCGGATGCGGAACCAGCCCGTCTCGAAGTCGTTGTCGTTGTCGCAGTCGATATCGAGCTCACGCGGGTCGTCAGGCGTGTTGTTCTGGAGGAACACTTCGCTGAAGACGGGACTGATGCACGGCTCGTCCTCGTCGTCCGCCTCGGCCAAGCAGCGCTGCATCCAGCAGAAGAAGTCCGTGGTCGCGCTGAGGGGGAACTCGTTGTCGTTGAAGATGTCGAAGGCCACGATCGCCGTGTGCGAGGGGCCGCCCGACAGGTTGATCAGGACCAAGCTCGAGTCGACGGCGGCGACGAAGGAGTCGACGTAGAGCTCGTCCGGGACTCCCTCGTACTCGACGTCGTCGAAGTCGAGCCGCCCGTCGCCGTCCACGTCCGTGGCCTCTCTGGCCTCCTGCCCGGACTTGAAGGGGATCGCGTTGAGCGTGTAGAAGACCTTGAAGTCGTCGAACACGATCTCCGAACCGATCAGGTGGTCGAAGGCCCACGCCTCGTCGAAAGCGCCGGGGTTCTGGGCGCTGATGACGAGGTATCCCAAGCCCTCGTTGATTGGGTTGTGGCAGAACGAGAGGACCGAGAGCGTGTCTCCCGGCGTCAGGTTCTCGACGCGGTTCGTGACCGTGCAGTCGACGAACACGTCGTCGGGGCCTTCGATCAGGTTCACGTACTCGAAGTGAACGTTGGTGCTCCCGGAGAGCGGGTTCAGGTTCGTGTTCGTGATGCTGATGATCGACCACTCCTCTCCCGATCCGACGACGTCTTCGTCGAAGTGGAGCGGATAGACCAGGGCGCTACCGGGGTTGAGCCCGTCAGCGAGCGGGGCGGTGGCCAGGACGGCGGCGGAGAAGACGCCGAGCGCGATTCGGGGGGAAGTGTTCATTGGTGCCTCGACCGGATGCGGACCTCTGCAGGGGTTGGGCGGGTCCCTTCGTCTTCAACGAATACCCCGCTCGGGGGCGCGAGGTCGGAAGAAAACACCGGGTGGTGACGAGCCAGGCGACTTCCCTACGCAGCCTGCGCCGGGGCCCTACGCACCCTGCCCAGGTGGGTCCATGCGACCGAGGTCGCATCATCGACTGGTCGGAATCCAACGACCCGGCCCCGAGGTGATGCCATGCAAGTCGCGACGATCATGACCGTGAATCCTCTGACGATTGCGGTGGATGCTTCCCTCGACGAGGCCATGCTCGCCATGGACAACGAGGACATCCGGCACCTGCCGGTGGTGCGCGACGGAGCTCTTGCGGGCGTGATCTCGAGCCGCGATCTCCTCGAGCTCACCGGCTGGCTCAGCCCGCGGGAACGCGAGGTGCTCGAGGCGCCCGACGGCCCCGTGGGAGACCACATGCACGAGCACGTCGTGACGGTCGGGCCCGACGACAGTGTGGCGAAAGCCGTCCTGCGAATGGCGACGCACAAGATCGGCTGTCTGCCGGTCGTCGACGGAGAGAACCTGATGGGAATCCTGACCGAGCTCGACGTGCTCATGGGGTTCCTGGAGTTCCGCAGGCTGGAGCAGATCCCGGCCAGCGCCGATCCCCCGGTATCGCGCTACATGACGACCGATGTGCAGACGATCTCTCCCGAGGCCACCGGCGAGGAGCTGGTCGCGATCATGAAGCACGGGCTCCTGCGCCACGTCCCCGTGGTAAACGGGGGCGAGCTCATCGGGTTCGTGTCGGACCGCGACGTCCGCCTGGCGGTCGGGCGCGGCACGCTCGATGGAGTCGCGGTCCGCGAGATCATGACACCCATCGTCTTCACGGCCGCACCCGACGAGCCCCTCTCCGTGGTCGGCGAAGCGATGGTCAAGGGCAAGCTCGGCGCCGTGCCAGTCGTCCTGAAGGATGGAGCGCTGTGCGGAATCGTCGCCTTGCCGGACCTCTTCGCCGCCTGCCTGGAGGGGTTCGAGTCGATCGGCAAGGCGAACGTCAGCTGATGCGAACGGTCTAGGGAGTCGCTTCGAGGGCGGAGGTCCGCGCTTCGAGCGGACGACAGACGTCGATCGAGCGCGGGCATGCCTACGGCTTCACGCAGCTTCCCGGTTAGCCTCTTCGGCGTGCTGGACCTAGACTTCGTTCGCGGCGAGTTTCCCGCCCTGGAGACGGACTGGGCCCTGATGGACAACGCCGGGGGCACGGCGCCGTGCCGTCAGGTGATCGAGCTCATGCGCGCTCACATGGAGCGCGTTCCCGTACAGCTCGGGGCGAGCTACGGGCTCTCGGTCGAGGCGCGTGAGGCCGTCGAGGCCGGGCGGCGCGCGGCGGCGAGGCTCGTGGGTTCGGAGGCGGACGAGATCGTTCTCGGCGCCTCGTCGACCGTTCTCGTCCAGCAGCTCGCGTCCGTCCTGCGCGCGTCCTGGGACACAGGCGACGAGGTCGTCGTCACCAACCTGGACCACGAGGCGAACATCGGACCCTGGCGCAGGCTCGAGGAGACGGGGATCGTCGTACGCGAGTGGCGCTTCCGCGACGAGACGCTGACGCTGCACGAGGACGACCTGGAGCCGCTCCTCTCCGAGCGCACGCGGCTCGTGGCCTTCACGCATTGTTCGAACGTGGTCGGCTCGATCGTCGACGTCGCTGCGCTCGCCGCCCGCGCTCGCGCCGCCGGCGCGCTGACCTGCGTCGACGGCGTGGCCTTCGCGCCGCATCGCCGCGTCGACGTGCGTGCGCTCGGCGTCGATTTCTACCTGGCGAGCCTCTACAAGGTCTTCGGACCGCACCTCGGGTTGATGTTCGGCCGACGAGAGCTGCTCCGTGAGGCGAAGAGCCCCAATCACTTCTTCGTCTCCGAGGAGTCCGTGCCGACGAAGTTCGAGCCGGGCAACGTCAACTACGAGCTGGCCGCGTCGCTGGTCGGGATCCTCGACTACCTGCAGGCGCTCGGGGCCCACCACGGGCTCGGGGAGGAGCTCGACCTCGGAGCCTGCTTCGCCCGGATCGACGAGCACGAGGAGGAGCTCGTTCGACCGCTGCTCCTCTTCCTCGACGAACACCCACGCGCGCGCCGGATCGCGAGCGCCGCGCCCGCCGGCACCGAGCGCGTCCCGACCGTGTCGTTCACCGTCGACGGCATGCGCTCGAGCGAGCTCCCGCCGCTCCTGGACGAGCGCCGGCTCGCCGTCCGCTACGGTCACTTCTACGCCTATCGCCTGGTTCGCGACCTCGGTCTCCTCGATCGCGACGGCGTCGTCCGCGTGAGTCTTGCGCACTACAACTCGCCGCGCGAGGTCGAGCGCTTGATCGAGGCGCTCGACGAGGTGCTCTAGGGCCGAAGGGTCGGCGCAGCCGGCCGTTCGTGGTCGGCCCCGCCGTCGATGTCGGATTTGGACATGATCCGAAGTTGGGGATGGGCTTTCCTGCACGCCATCTCCGACGATCTCGCGAGAACGTCGACGTTGCGGATCGCATCGTCGATGAGCTCGAGTCCGCGCTGCGCGGTTTCACCGAGGTACCGGGGAAGGGCATGCACCTCATGATTGGAGGCGAGGGGCGGGGGAGCTTGCGAAGCCGGTTCGGGGGCGGACGGGCGGTACGGTGCCTGGCTCGTTTCCGTCGGATTCAGCCAGCCGCGCTTCTCTCTCCCGCGCTCTTCGCGAATCCGACGGAAGCGTGCCTGGCTCCGTACTGCCACCCTGGGCGTCGCTTCAGTTCGGGTCGCCGGTCAGGATCCATCCGGCCCAGTCGGCGGGGGGATGGTCCTCGTCGCGCAGCGCCTTCTTCGCCTGCCACAACGCCTCGGCCTTCGGCATCTTCTCGAGCCACAGGTTCGAGTAGAAGACCTCCATCAGCTTGCGCGTCGCGCGGTCGTCGACCTTCCACAGGCTCGTGATCGAGGTGCGCGCGCCGGCGGCGTAGAGCGCGGCCTGCAAGGACTGGATGCCCTGCCCGGCGCGGCGGATGCCGACGTTCGTCTCGCAGGCGCTGAGCACGGCGAGCTCGCACTGCGAGAGGTCGAGCGAGCAGAGCTCCTCGGCGGTGAGGATGCCCGGCACGCGACCGAGGGAGTCGCGGCCGCTGATGGCGCCGGCGAGCGCGAGGCCGCACAGCGTCATGGGCGCGAATCCGGTGACGCGTTCCTCGGAGCTCATCAGTTCGGGACCCGGCGCGACGGGCTGCACGTCCTCGGTCGACTTGACCGAGTCCGGCGCGAACCACCCGTGCGTCGCGAGGTGCACGAAGCGCTTGCCCGCGGCTGCCTCGAAGAGCGCCGCCTTGGTCGTCTCCGCGCCCGTGAGCAGCGTCGGCTCGACGTCGAGCACCCCCTCGAACAACTCCGCGATGGCCTCGGCTTCGTGGCCGCTCTGCGGGATCTCAAGGAAGCTCCCCGGCCGGGCCCTGCGCGTACCGGGCAGCCCGTCCGTCTCGACGAGCGCTTCGGGCTCGTCGCCCTTCGCCCCGTAGTCGACCCCACCGAGCGCCAGGAGCGCCGGGTCTCCGTCGAGCGGAGACTCCGCCGCCAGCAGTCGCGCGAACGACACCTCGCCGACGATGCGCACGCGGTCCCCCACGCGCTCGGTCCCGTCCTCGTCGAGCGGCAGTGCGTCGAGCGGCACCAGGAACACGAAGTCGTCTGCGCAGACGAACAGACGCTCGACGTCGTCGCCCGCGGCCGCGAGCACCGGGTCGAGGAGACGCGCGCGCAGTTCAGCCCCGGACACCTCGGGACCGCCGGTGCCCTCCGTCTCCGAGGACGAAAACCCGCGGGACTGCAGTGAAGCTCCCATCGACGCTCGCCACGCCGTCACCAGCTCCTCCAGCTCCGCGGCAGGACCGAGGTCGACGCGCTTCAGCGTGCCGTTCGCCCGCAAGACTCGAGCGAGCAGATGGTCGGCGCCGCCCTCGATCCGTCCCGACGCCTCGCTCCTGTACCAGTGAATCAGTCGCCGGTAGCCGACGGCGGCCCCCTTCGGATCCAGCGCGGCGAGCGCGCCGGCCAGTGCTTCGACCCCGACCGGCTGCGTCACGACCCCGCGCTCCGCGAGTCGGCCACTCGCCTCGCGTTCCAGGCGGTCGCGCTCGAAGGAGAGTCGCGTGAGCTCGTCCGCGATCGACTCCGTGTCCCGACCTCCTCGGCCCGCACCCGCGATCAGATCGTTGAGATCGCGCCGCACCGAAGCGGCCTCGGTCAGGATCGGCGCGAGCTCGGGATCCGTGTCGTATCGCGCGAGGGAGCGCGCCGCTTCGCCGGCGACGAGCCGCATGGTCTCGGTCAGCTCGAACACGCCGGCCCGCAGCTCGGCGCCGGCCGATTCGCTGAAGAAATGAACCCTCGCGAGCCTGGGACCCGCGGCCGCGACGGTCTGCCTCGCTTCGCGCGGCGAGAGGGTCAGCGAGGCGAGGACACGAGCGCGAATGCCGTCGCACAGCGGGGGAAGCAACGCGCGGACGCCGGCCGGATCGTCCATCTCGTGCCTCGAGATGGTCAGGTTGTTGCGGGCGATGAGCAGGTCGGGGTGGTCCTTGGGATAGATGCGCTCGTAGCCCGCCAGCACCGCTTCCCGCAGCGCGCGGGCGCCGGCCAGGTCGCCCATGTGCGCCATCGAGATGGCCAGGTCGGCCCGGGCGCGGAGCAGGTCGGGATGGTCCTCCGGATAGATGCGCTCGGCCCCCGCCAGCACCGCTTCCCGCAGCGCGCGGGCTCCGGCCAGGTTGCCCATCCTCGCCATCGAGATGGCCAGGTTGGCGCGGGCACGGAGCAGCTCGGGGTGGTTCTCCGGATAGATGCGTTCGCGGTGCCTGCGTGCTCCCGACCAGGCCTCGTGACAGGCGGGAATCTCGCCCGCCTCGAACGCGCTGAATCCGAGCTCCCACAGCGCGTCCGCGATGCTCTGGCTGGTCTCCGCACCCGCGATTCCCTCGAAGGTCGCTGCCCTCACGAGCTCGCGCGCCCCTTCGAGATCTCCCCCGTCCTGGAGGTCCTGCGCTGCGCCCAGTGCACTCCACACCGCGGTGGCGGCTTCGCGCGTGGCTCCTGTCTCGGGAGCCGCGACGAGGTGCAGCACAAGGGGCCCCGCGGTGCGCTCTGTCGCCCCCGCCACGAGAACGGCGAGGGGGTCTCCGACGATCACCGCGAAGCGCAGGTAGGGCGTGGTCCCACCGGAGTCGTCGTCCTCGAGGAACAGCGTCGAATCGGCGGCGTCCTCGACGCGCAGGAAGAGGTCGAGCTCGGAGCTCGTCCAGACGTGCAGCGTGCCCTCGAACTCCGACACGTACTCGACGACCTGCGTCGGCCCGCGGCCTTCGACGAGGTGCGGGTCCTCGGCGGTGAGCTCGAGCACGATCTCGCGGTCGTAGGGCGTCAGAGGGATCGGCGCGTCGTCCTGGAGCGGGGTGAGCACCGCCCACGCGAGCATCCAGTAGGGCCCGGGAAAGGGCATACACCTCATGATAGGTGGCGAGGGGCGAGGGGGGCGCTTGCGAAGCCGGTTCGGGGGCGGACGGGTGGCGGTACGGAGCCAGGCACGCTTCCGTCGGATTCGCGAGGAGCGTGGGAGAGAGAAGAGCGGCTGGCCGAATCCGACGGAAACGAGCCAGGCACCGCACCGCCACCCTGGGCGTCGATCTCAGTCGGGGTTGCCGGTCAGGATCCAGCCGGCCCAGGCGGAGACGGGATGGCCCGCTTCGCGCAGGCTCGACTTCGCGGACCAGAGCGCGTCGGCCTTGCCCATCTCCCTCGTCCAGAGGTTCGCGTAGAGCTCCGTCATCAGCCGGCGCGTCAGCTCGTCGTCGACGCGCCACAGACTCGTGATCGACGAGCGCGCACCCGCCGCGTGCAGGGCCGTCTGCAGCGAGAGGATGCCCTGCCCCGCGCGGTGGATGCCGACGTTCGTCTCGCAGGCGGAGAGCACGGCCAGCTCGCAGGCGGAGAGGTCGTAGCTCGAGAGCTCCTCGGCCGTGAGCAGTCCCGAGAGGCGACCGAGCGCGTCGCGACCGGCGTTCGCATCCGAGAGCGCGAGACCGCAGAGCGTCATCGGGGCCAGCCCGCTGATCGCGGGCGTGAGGGAACGGTTGAGCGAGCTCCAGGGCGAGGTCTCGACGTCGGCAGTGCCGAGCACGCTCTCGGGCGCGAACCAGCCGTGGGTCGCGAGGTGCACGAAGCGCCGGCCCGGGAGCTCCGAGACGAGGCGCTCCCGCGTCGCGTCCTTGCCCGACAGGACGAGCGGAGTTCCGCCGGAGCTCTCCCAGAGCTCGGCGATGGCGGAGACCTCGTCCGCCGTGCCGGGCAGGCTCGGCCACACCGCCGACGAGGAGAAGGGCATCGACGCCGGCACGGGCCTCGACGAGTCGGACGGTGCGCCGAAGTCGACGTCGCCGAGAGCGAGGAGCTCTCCGAAACCGGATGAGGGCGCCGGCGGCGCGACGAGCCTGGCGAAGGAGATCTCGCGGCGGATCGCGACGTGATCGCCGACGACCTCGCCCTCGTCGCCGAACGGCAAGGCGTCCAGCGGCACGAGGTGCATCGCGTCGTCCGGGCAGACGAAGACCTCGGTCCCCGGCGCGATCTCGAGGAACGCGAAGACGGGATCGAGGAGTGCGCGACGCAACCCGAGTGCGATATCGGTGGCATCCCCGCCTCCCGTATCGGGTCCACTCAGCCCTCGGCCGGCCGCCGGCTGTACCACTCGTAGCCAGGCGTCTACCTGCTCGGCGATCGGTCCCATCGGGCCCAGCTCGATGCGGCGAACCTGGCCGGTGTGCGTGACGACGATCGCCAGGAGCGCGTCACCTCGCGCCGGCTTGCCCTTGCGCTCGTAGCGGTGGTATCCGACTGCGGCGCTCCCGGGAGGCAGGGCCGCCGCGATCGTCGCGACATCCATCCCGGCCGAGAGGTCGCGGCCGCCGGAGAGCTCGCGCAGCAGGCGGTTGCGATCGCGCGCGGCCGACTCGAGCTCCTCGCGCCGCGCGGCGTCGTCCAGCTCGCCGAATCCGCCGAGCGCGAGGTTGTTGACGCGCTCGCGCAGCGAGCGAAGCTCCGCTCGCCGCTCGGCGAGCTCCGCGTCGCCCGTACCCCGGGACTCGGACGTGGCGAGCGCGCGACGGAGCTCGAGGAGCCCCGCGATGTCGGCCAGACCCTCGCCCGTGAGCTCGTTCGCCTGGAGCAGGTCCGCGACGCGGTCTTCCTGCCGCGCGGCCAGGGCGCGCGCCTCGCCCGGCGCCGCCACGAACGCGTCGGCGAGGAGCTCGTGAAGGGCGGCGATCCGTTCGGGCACGTGCGCGGACACGCTCTCGCGGTCGCGGAGCGAGAGCTCTGCGCGCAGGAGCAGCGTCTCGATCGTCATCCGGGTGGGATCCGTTTCGGGAAGGTCGGGCACCAGCGAGTTGCGGATCTCCACGAGCAGCTCGCGAGCTCCCGCCGCGTCTCCCGCCATGTGTCGGGCCGTGACGAGAGACATCTTCGCCATCGTCACGCCGCGCCTCGACAACCCCCGCTCGTCGGCGTGCTCCAGTGCCGCCTCGATCTCCGCGACCGCGTCGGGCAGCCCGAGACTCACGGCCCCCGCGAGGAGCATCGTCCTGGCTTCCTCGAGCTGGGGATGGCCGGGGTGCGCCCGCTCGAACGCGGGGACGAGGGTCGAGAGCTCCTCGTGCGCGGCGGCGTCGTCGCCCATGTTCGCGAGCGCGCTCGCGACGTTGGCCCGCGCCGTCAACACTGCGAGGCTGTCCTCGGGTAGGAACCGGGCGCGGGTCTCGTGCACTTTGCGAAAGAGCGACAGCGCGCCCGTGAGATCGCCCATGCGCAGGCTGAGCAGCGCGACGTTGGTCATGACGACCAGGACGTGATCGTTCTCGTCGCCGAGCGTCTCCTCGTAGCCGGCGAGCGCGTCGACCAGGAGCGCGTACCCTCCTTGCAGGTCACCGGTGTCCGCGCGCACCAGACCGAGCGCCGCCGTCGTTCCCAGTCGCTCGGGATGATCCGGGGGCAGTGCGTCCGCCTGGAGGCGAAGAACGTCCTCGAGCTCGACCACCGCTTCCTCGCTTCGGCCGAGCGCGCGCAGCGCCTGGCTGCGGCTGCCACGGGCGGCGAGCAGGTGCGGGTGGGCTTCTTCCTGGGTTTGCCGTCGGGCCGCGATCGCTCGATCGAAGAGCGCGAGCGCGCTCCGCGCGTCCCCCAGGGACAGGTTCAGCGAAGCGACCGTTTCCAGCGCGGTGAGCAGGTCGGGATCGGTCGGCGAGAGCGTCCGTTCGCGGAGCTCCAGCACCTCCTCTGCGAGTGTCAGCGCGTCTCGTTCGCGGCCGGCGCCCATGAGGCTCAACGAGAGCGTCGCCTTCGCTTGCAGGACGTCGGGATGATCCGGCGGGAGCGTGGCCTCGTAGGCCTCGAGCATGGCCTCCAGGTTCGCCAGCACGCTCCGGTCCCCCGTCTTGGCGCGCACCGCGAGGATGCTCTGGCGGAGCTCGCGAACGTCAGGGTGGTCGCCCCCCTTGCGCTTCTCCGTCACCTCGAGGGCGTGCTCGAGGAGCTCGAGGGACTCGGCGTAGCGGCCGATCTCGAAGTACGCCATGGCGAGGAGCGTCTCGGCTCGCACGACCTTGCTGTTCCTGTGGCTGTACTTCTCGCGCATCACCGCGAGCGAGCGCTCGAGGATCCCGCTCGCTTCTCCGGGGCGGCCGGCCTTCGTGAGGTACATCGCCGCGCTCTGGCGCGCCTCCTGCAGGGTCGTGTCGTCCTCGGGGAGCGATTCCTCGCAGATCGCGAGGACCTGTCCCTGGACCGCGATCGCGCCCTCCAGGTCGCCGATCAACGACTTCATCCCCGCCAGGTTGGACGCCGCGTTCAGGTACTTGGGATCGGCAGGAGGCAGCGTCTCCGCGTAGATCCCGACGATCGCCTCCAGCTCCGCGTGCGCACCGAGGAGATCGCCTCCGCTCCGTCGGAGCAGGGCGATGGTTGCACGGGCGTGGAGCAGCTCCGGATGGTCGGCGGGAAGACCGGCCGCTTCGTACGTGTCGATCGCGGCCTGCAAGAGCTCGGTCGCTCTCGCCGTGTCGCCGGCCTCGTAGTTCGTTACGCCCGCGTTGAAGTACGTCTGCCCCACGTAGAGGCTCGGTTCCTGCGTGCGCTCCAGGGAAGCCAGGACGGAGTCGTACAGCGGGATGGCCTCGCGCACGCGACCGGTCCGCGACAGGACTTCCGCGCGTCCCTTGCGGGCCTGCCAGTGGGACGAGTGGTCCTCCGGCAGGTCGGCGACGACCTCCAAGAGCAGGGCGTACGTCTCGTCCGCGAGCCCGACGTCCAGGTTCAGCGCCTGCTGGCCCACAACCACCAGCAGCATCCGGAAGTCCCCGTTCTCGCGATCTCGAAGCGTGCGGGCGAGCTCCAGCGCGCCCCGGAGGTGCTCGCGCGCCTCCGAGATGCGGTTCGCATTGAACGCGGCGTTCGCCTGCTTCGCGAGGTCTCTTGCCTCGGCGAGCACCTCTTGTTCGGCCGCGATCGATGCGGGTTCCGGCGCGGGAGTCTCGGACTGCCGGAAGACCGGCGTGGCTGCGAGAGCGAGGAGGACCGTGAGGAGGGCGCTCATGGCGTCCGAGGATACCGGGCTCGCTGGAGAGCGGCTTCCCGGTTCGGATACTATGAATTAGAGGTACCCCGTCGCCTCCAGCGCCTCGACGGCCTCGGCGCCGAGCTTCCCGGTGCGCTTCGAACCCGAGAGGCCCTCGATCCAGGCCTTCAGTCGTTCGCGCAAGGCGTCTCGCCGTCCCGGCTCGGCCTCCGCCAGGTCGGTCTGCTCCCGGGGGTCGCGCTCGAGGTCGAAGAGGAAGTCGAGGTCGCGCGTCTCGTCGCGGATGAGCTTCCACTTGCCCTGCTGAACGACGTAGAGCTCGATGCGCTTGCCCGAACGTGCCTTCTCGCGCGCGAGCAGGGCCGAGCCGAAGGCCACCGGCTCCTCTCCATCCGGATTCGGATCGCCGCGCACGAGGGGCAGGAGGCTCGCCGTCGCCGGCATTCCCGGTGGCTCGAGCTCCAGGTAGTCGAGCAGTGTCCCGAAGACGAGGCGCGTCTCGACCACTCCGTCCACCGGGGGTGCAGGAGGGACACCCGGCAGGCGCATCGCGAGCGGGACCTTCATGACCTCCTCGTGAACGCTGATCGTGTGCCCGAGCCAGCCGTGTTCGAAGAACTCCTCGCCGTGATCGCCCACGATCACGACGGCGACGTCGTCCTCCAGTCCGAGCTCCGACAGGCGGTCGAGCACCCTGCCGATCTCGCGATCCGTCAGGGCCACTTCCTCCGCATAGCAATCGCGGAGGTACTGCACCTCGCGATCGGACAGGAGCTGTCGCTTCTCGCGCAGGTTGGTGATGTTGTTCTGCGCACCGAGCAACCAGCCGTCGTAGGAGTCCGCCCAGGGCCAGTCCGGGCTCTCGCGGTAGTCGTAGTGGGGGTCGAAGTAGTGCAGGAACAGGAAGAACGGCTCGTCCGCCATCTCGTCGATCAACTCCAGCCCGCGGTCGGTCACGCCGGAGCCGCTGTGCTGCTCGAGGCCGACGACGTTGTCGTCGTCGTAGACGTCGTAGCCCTGCGCGAACCCCCGCATTGCATCGATCTGGTTATTGGAGATGACGCCGGCGGTGCGATAGCCGGCTTCTGCCAGGATCTCCGCAAGTGCGAGCTCGCGCTTGTCGAGCCAGGCCAGGAGATGTGAAGCCCCGTGCTCGCGTGGGTAGCGCCCGGTGAAGATCGAGGCAAAGGCGGGCATCGTCCAGGGCGCCTGCGACAGGGCCGAGCGAAACGACACGCCGCCCTCGGCCACCCGGCGCATGTTGGGTGTGAGGTCGCGACCGTTCGCCGGGACGCCCTCGAGGTTCGTGTAGTCGGCGCGCAGCGTGTCGATCCCGATCAGGATCACGCTCTTTGGATTCCGCGCCACGAGTGCTGGGCGGGCCAGGAACGAGCTCGCTCCCCACGCGGCGAGGAGGATGAGAAGGGGCCCCCAGGAGAGCGTCGTACCGAAGCGCCGGCGCTCTCGCGCGAGCGAGCGGAGACCGATGAACGCGAGCACGACACCGATCGCGACTCCGACGTTCCCGCAGACGTTTTCCACCTGGAGGAGGCCGAGGCCGCCGCCGATGTTCTGCTGCAGAGCGCCGACGAGCGCGCCCGCCCCACACGCGTAGATCGCCCCGAAGGTCGCCGAGAAGCTCGCCGCGCGGGGATCGCGGACCCGGCCCGCGACCCATGCAGAGACCAGGATCGCCGCCGAGAGGAACACCACCACGCTCAGCGCGGCACTCGTGTACACGAGGCGCAGGTTCCCGAGGAGACTCGTCGAGCGCGCCATCAGGACGCAACCCAGCGCCAGCGTGAAGATCAGTGCGCGGAGCCGCACCGTCTTGTCGAGAGCGATGTCGGAGATCAGCGAGAGCGAGAGAACCCGCCGGCTCCTGGGCACGACGAGTCGGAGCACGCACACCAGAGCGGCTACCGCCGCGCCGCCGATTCCCATCGCGACGGCCCGATTCAGCGCCTCGTCCCGCAGGGTCGTGAACACGGTTCGGTGAAATCCGAGGTCGAGCCAACCCTGGGCGAGGACCTCTCCGAGACCGCGCCCCGCACCGATCACGACGCCGACCGATGCGAGCAGCGCTGCGAAGTGGACGGCCGTCGCGGCCGACGACGTGGTTCGATTTCCGTTCATCCCCGGTCAGGCTAGCAAGGACTCTCGGCCAGCGCCTGAGCATCGGGCGATCCGCGAACGGTTCCGGGGAGTCTCGCCGTTTCGGACCTTCGCGTCCGTGGATAGCCTCTGGGCATGATCCTCATCGGCGCCTTGCTCGCAACCACCGCCGCCTTCCAGGCGCCCGTCCCCGAGGTCGCTCCGGCGACTACGCGCACCGAAGTCGCCGTACTCGGGACGATCCACGGCGCTCATCGCCGGAGCGAGCGCTGGGGGCTCGACGAGCTGCGCGCGACGATCCGGCGCATCGCGCCCGACGCGGTCCTGACCGAGATTCCGTCCGACCGCTGGGAGCGCATCTGGAAGGACTGGACCGAGCGCGGTGTGATCGAGGACGACCGCCTGAGCGTCTTCCCCGAGTACACCGACGTCCTCCTTCCGCTCTCCACGGAGATGGGGTTCGAGATCGTCCCGTGCGCTGCCTGGACGCGCGAGATGGCGGACCAGAGGAGCGCGCGCATCGACGCGTTCGAGAGCGAGGCCGCGTTCGAAGAGGAGCGGCTGGGCTACGCGCGCGCGAGCGCCGCGGCCGAGGCGGAGCCACCACCCGGTCCGGACGACGACCCTCTCGTCATCCACTCGACCGCGTACGACGAGTGGACGCGGCGCCAGCTCGCACCCTACGACGAGTTTCTGAACGATGTGATCGGCCCGGGCGGCTGGACAAACATCAACCGCGGACACATGACGCTGATCGATCGAGCGATCGATGAGCGCCCTGGGCGGCGACTGCTCGTGACCTTCGGTTCGGGGCACAAGTACTGGTTCCTCGACCGCCTGCGCGAGCGAGATGACGTCGAGCTTCTCGACGTCACGCCCTATCTACCGACGACGGAGGAGAACGTGAACGAGGCCTGCCTCAGGGAGATCGGCGAGCTGCACCGCTTCTTCGAGGCGTGGTTCGCGGGCTCCGTGCCCGACGACGACGAGACCTACGCGCGCTTCGCCGACGTCCTCGCGCCGGACTTCGAGATCATCGGTCCAGACGGGGTCCGGACGCGTCGCGATGCGCTCCTCGTGAAGCTGCGTGCCGCGCACGGCTCGGCGCGCGGGAGCGGAATGCGGATCTGGACGCGCAACGAGGAGAGCCGCGCCTTCGATGATCGACACTGGATCGCTACGTACGAAGAGTGGCAGGAGCGCGAAGAAGGACCCCGGGGGCGTACGAGCAGTGCCGTATTCCGCCGCGCCAAGGACGCTCCAAACGGGCTCGAGTGGGTTCACGTGCACGAGACCTGGCTCGCCGATTAGGAACGACCGGCAACCGTTCCCGCTCCGACGAGCGGCTACCATCCGAGGGTAGCGCCACGTTCCGAACTCTCTCCGCGGGGCGCCTCGAAGAAGAGGAGTCCGATGACAGAACGGTTCATGACCGTCGACGGCAACGAGGCGACGGCTTCCGTCGCCTACCGTACGAACGAGGTGATCGCGATCTACCCGATCACGCCCGCTTCCCCGATGGGGGAGCTCTCCGACGCGTGGTCGTCGGCCGGACGCCCGAACGCCTACGGGTCCGTACCCTCCGTGATCGAGATGCAGAGCGAGGCCGGCGCCGCGGGCGTCGTGCACGGAGCGCTGCAGGGGGGCGCACTGACGACGACCTTTACCGCGTCGCAGGGCCTGCTCCTGATGATCCCCAACATGTTCAAGATCGCGGGCGAGCTCTCGCCGGCGGTCATCCACGTCGCCGCCCGGACTATCGCGACGCACGCGTTGTCGATCTTCGGCGACCACAGCGACGTCATGGCGGTGCGCTCGACCGGTTGGGCGATGTTGTGCTCGAACGACGTCCAGGAGGCTCACGACTTCGCGCTGATCTCCCAGGCCGTGTCGCTCGAATCACGGATTCCGTTCGTGCACTTCTTCGACGGCTTCCGCACCTCGCACGAGGTCGCGAAGATTTGCGCCCTGTCGGACGAGGACATCCACGCCATGATCCGCCGCGAATGGGTCATGGCACATCGCTCGCGCTCGCTCGATCCCGACCGCCCGGTGCTGCGCGGGAGCGCCCAGAACCCGGACGTGTTCTTCCAGGCGCGCGAGGCGATCAACCCGTACTACGACGCGCTTCCCGGTCGCGTCCGCGACGCCATGGAGCGCTTCGCCGAGCTCACCGGACGACGCTACGACCTGGTGGACTACGTGGGTCACCCGGAGGCGGAGCGTGTGATCGTGCTGATGGGCTCCGGTTGCGGAGCCGTGCAGGAGCTTGTCGAACGAAGAGTGGAGGAGGGTGAGAAGCTCGGGTTCGTCAAGGTTCGCCTGTTCCGCCCGTTCCCCGCCGCGGAGCTCGTGGCCGCGCTCCCCCCGACGGTCCGCGCAGTGGCCGTCCTCGATCGCACGAAGGAACCGGGCGCCGTCGGAGAGCCGCTCTACCAGGACGTGGTCACGGCGCTGGCCGAGGCGCGGATGGACGGCGTGATCGACGACGTCCCGCGCGTCATCGGCGGTCGCTATGGCCTGTCCTCGAAGGAGTTCACGCCGGCGATGGCGCTGGCCGTCTTCGACGAGCTCGCACGCGACGAGCCCAAGCGCCACTTCACCGTCGGCATCGTGGACGACGTCGCGCACACGAGTCTGGAGTGGGACCGCGAGCTCTCGATCGAGGCCGACGACGTGACGCGCGCCATCTTCTACGGCCTGGGCAGCGACGGCACCGTCGGTGCGTCCAAGAGCTCGGTGAAGATCATCGCCCAGCAGCCCGACACCTACTCCCAGGGCTACTTCGTGTACGACTCGAAGAAGGCGGGCTCGGTCACCGTGTCGCACCTGCGGTTCGGTCCCCGGCCGATCGGGAGCTCCTACCTGATCCAGCTCGCGGGCTTCGTCGCCTGCCATCAGTTCTCCTTCCTCGAGCGCATCGACGTGCTCGAGCGCGCCCAGACAGGCGCCACCTTCCTGCTCAACACGACGCATGCACCGGGCGAGGTGTGGGCGCACCTCCCGGTCGAGGTCCAGGAGGAGATCCTGAGGAAGGAGCTGCGGTTCTTCGTCGTCGACGGGGCCGGCGTCGCGCGCGAGGCGGGGCTCGGGGGGCGCATCAACACCGTGATGCAGGTCTGCTTCTTCGCGCTCTCGGGCCTGTGCTCCGCCGAGGAGGCAGTGGAGCGCGTGAAGGCCTCGATTCGCGAGTCCTACGGCAAGCGCGGGGCCACGGTTCTCGAGCGCAATTTCCGCGCGGTCGACCGGGCTCTGGAGGGGTTGCAGGAAGTGGACGTGCCCGCGCGACCGGCCGGCGACCTTCGCCGCCTGCCGCCCGTGCCGGCGGCCGCTCCCGACTTCGTGCAGCGCGTGACAGGGATGATGATCGCGGGCAAGGGCGACCTCTTGCCCGTCAGCGCGCTGCCCGTCGACGGCACCTTTCCCGTCGCCACGGCGCAGTGGGAGAAGCGGGGCATCGCGCACGAGATTCCCATCTGGGATCCGGAGATCTGCACACAGTGCGGCCTCTGCCCGCTGGTCTGCCCGCACGCGGCGATCCGCATGAAGGCCTATCCGGAGGAATCGCTGGAGGGCGCTCCGGCGAGCTTCAAGGCCACCACGTGGACGGACAAGGCGCTTCCGGGACGCGACATGACGATCCAGGTCGCACCGGACGACTGCACCGGATGCGGTATCTGCGTCCAGGTCTGTCCGGCGCGCAGCAAGGAGGTCGCCAAGCACAAGGCGATCGACATGGAGCCGCGCGAGCCCCACCTCGCCGCAGAGCGCGAGAGCTTCGCGTTCTTCCTCGACTTGCCCGAGGTCGATCCGCGAAGCGTCGATGCAGACACCGTCAAGGGAACACAGCTCCTCGAACCGCTCTTCGAGTTCTCGGGTGCGTGCGCGGGTTGCGGCGAGACGCCCTACCTCAAGCTCCTGACACAGCTCTTCGGCGAGCGGCTCGTCGTCGCGAACGCGACCGGTTGCTCCTCGATCTACGGCGGGAACCTGCCGACGACTCCCTGGTCCACGAACGCCGAGGGTCGCGGGCCGGCGTGGTCCAACTCGCTGTTCGAGGACAACGCCGAGTTCGGACTCGGCATGCGTCTGGCCTATGAAGCCCACGGAAACCACGCGCGCTCGATCCTGCGCGACATCGGTGCAGAGCTCGATCCCGAGCTGGCGAAGTCGCTGCTCGTGCGCTGCGCTCGCGACGCCGAGGCGATCCACGAGCGCCGCGACGAGGTCGAGCGCCTGCGGGGGCTGCTCGGAGAGCACGTGGGCCGACCGGGCGTGCGCGACCTCGACGAGCTGGCCGAGGGACTCGTGCCGCGGAGCGTCTGGATCGTCGGGGGAGACGGGTGGGCCTACGACATCGGCTTCGGCGGCCTCGACCACGTGCTCGCCTCGGGCCGACGCGTGAACATGATCGTGCTCGACACGGGCGTGTACTCCAACACCGGCGGCCAGGCGTCCAAGGCGACGCCGCGCGCGGCGGTGGCGAAGTTCGCCGCGGGCGGCCGCTCCACGCGCAAGAAGGATCTCGGCCGGATCGCGATGGCCTACGGCGACGTCTACGTGGCGCAGATCGCGATGGGCTCGAACCCGCGTCAGACGATCCGGGCTCTCGCGGAAGCCGAGGACTATCCGGGGCCGTCGCTGGTCATCGCCTACAGCCACTGCATCGCGCACGGCATCGAGATGAGCGGCGCGATGGCGCACCAGAAAGTGGCGACCCAGACCGGCTTCTGGCCGCTCTTCCGCTTCGACCCGCGCCGCGAGCTCGAGGGCGAGAACCCCTTCCAGCTCGATAGCCGCAAGCCCACGAAGCCCTTCAGCGAGTTCGCGTCGAAGGAAGCGCGCTTCGCGATGCTCAACCACGCGAACCCGGACGGCGCCGAGGCACTGATGGCCCGCGCGCAGCGCGACATCGACGAGCAGTGGAGCATCTACGAGCAGATGGCGAAGATGGGCTTCGACGCGAACGAGCCCCAGGAGAACCCCCGATGAGCTCGACCGACCTCTCGACCACCTACCTGGGCCTGGAGCTCGTGAGTCCGCTGGTCGCGTCGTCCAGTCCCCTGACGGGCAAGGTCGACTCGGCCCTGCGGCTCGAAGAGGCGGGCGCAGGCGCGATCGTCCTCCCCTCGCTCTTCCAGGAGCAGATCGAGCACGAGGAGCTCGAGCTCGCACGCCTGCACGACTTCGGTGCCGAGAGCTACTCCGAGGCCTCGGGCTACATGCCCGAGCTTCAGGCCTACAACACGGGACCGGGCGGATACCTGCGGCTCGTCGAGCGGATGCGTGCGGCGCTCGAGATCCCGGTGCTCGCGAGCTTGAACGGCATCTCGAAGGAGGGCTGGGAGCGCCACGCCAAGCTCATCGAATCCGCCGGGGCAAACGCGATCGAGCTGAACATCGTCCACGTGCCGACGGACCCCTCGCTCACCGCGGAGAACGTCGAGAACCTGTACACCGAGCAAGTGGCAACGGTCACGCAGGCCGTCGAAATTCCCGTTTCGGTCAAGGTCGGTGCCAACCTGAGCGCGCCGGTCAACTTCGCGACCAAGATCCGTGACGCCGGAGCGGCCGGGCTCGTGCTGTTCAACCGCTTCCTCGAGCCCGACATCGATCTCGAGACGATGGATGTCGTACCGCGCCTCGAGCTCAGCCGTCCGTCCGAGATGCGAATGCCGCTGCGCTGGATCGCCATCCTCAGTTGCCGGTCGGACCTCTCGCTGGCCGCGACCGGTGGTGCCCACGGTGCGGAGGACGCGCTCAAGCTCATCCTCGCCGGAGCGGACGTCGTGATGGTCGCCTCCGCGGCGATCCTGCACGGGCCTTCGTTCCTGAGCGACACGCTGACGGAGATGCGCACCTGGATCGAGGAGCACGAGTTCCAGTCGGTGACGCAGATGAAGGGCAGCATGAACCACGAGAACTGCCCGAACCCCGCGGGCTTCGAGCGCCTCAACTACATGAAGGCGCTGATGTCGTACTCGAGCCCGTCGCCCTGAGGCCTCCGGCGGCGCCCGCTGCACCTCGAGCGAGCCGTCACTCCGCGAAACGCATCGCCGTCGAGTAGAGGAAAAGGGCCTCGTCGTCTTCGACCTGGTTGACGTAGTCGATCAGGTGGAAGTCGGGCTTCTTGAAGCCTCTTATCACGCTCATGACCTGCGTCAACGGGATGTGCGTCTCCGAGAGGAAGTCGGCCGTCATCTCGCGCCAGAGGACTCGGTGCAGGCGGCGCTCGAAAGGGCCTTCGAAGAAACCGATCACGCGGCCGATCCAGCCCCGGAAGAACCCGACGACGGCCAACGCAGTCGTTGCGATCGGGATGAGCCAGAGGAAGGGATTCTCTGGAGCTCCGAGCCCGATCGTGATCGGCCATGGAACGATGACGCAGGCCAGCACCACTACCGAGACGATTCCCGTCACGAAGCTCTGGACGCGACCGGTCGGGGTTCTCGCCGAGCGACGCGCGACCCGGTGCGCGAACTCCGTGGCGATCTTCGTGCCCGACGTGCTCGGCTCGTGTTCGACGCCACGCCTGCTCTCGACTTCGGCCGCGTACCAGTGGATCAGCTCGGTGGCCGTGCCTCCGTTCGCACCGAGTGGGAACGCCTCGAAGAGCTCTTCGCGCTGGTCCAGACATGCGACCTGTGCCTCCAGGAAGATGCGGTCGGCGCGAACCTCGTCGCCCTCCACGATCGCGACCAGCGCGCGGTCGAGCGTCTCGCGCAGCTCGTGCCCCGCGCGGAACTCCTCCCTCTCGGCGCGGTAGTGGAACAGCCACTCGATCAGGTCGACGTCTTCCTGGTGCCACGGGTCGAGGCGGAGATAGGACTCGGCGAGCTCATCTCGCGCCTCGTCGATCCACTCCTCTTCCGCGCGGAAGGCCGCCCGGCGGAGGAGTGTGGTCAGGAGCACGAGCTGCCCGGAATGACCGGCCAATCCGACCTCCGCTGTGCATTGATCGAGGAGCTGGGCGAAGCTCGGGAACTTCAGAAGGGTCACCAGGTCGACCCAGAGCGGTTCCGTGAGGTACCAGTACACGCCGGATTCCAGGAGCGGGCGGGGTCCCCGGACCAGGGCGGTCATCTCCCTCACCAGAGTCGCGGCGTCCCGCGGCGGCAGTCCCTCGTGGATCACCGCGCGCAGGAGCTGCATGGGCTCGGAATCTCCGCCGGTCCGGAGGATCGCCTCGATCAGCGTTCGGCCGAGCGCCAGGGGGCTCGCCTCGAAGACCTCCTCGAGGAGTGCCAGGTGACACCAACCTCGCGGGTCGAGCGTCTCGGTCTCCCGCAACGCCGTGCGCGTTCCTGCCGGCCCCTTGTCGCGCAGGAGCGCGACGACGTTCACCGACGGAGCTCGCTCCCGCTCCCGGTCCGGAACGAGGGTCGGGGGCGTCGCGACCTCGAACCCTCCGCCGAGGTAGCGCAGGCGCTCGTCGAGCTGATCGTAGGCGGCCCGAACCCTCTTGAACTCGTCCGGGTACCGCTCGGGCTTGTAGTGGCGGATCAGCCGCGTGTACGCGCGCTTGAGATCGCGACGCTCGAAGTCGGCCTCGAGTCCGAAGAAGCTCAGAGGGTCGTCGGGCAGGTGGCTCCAATCGACGTCGGGGTCGGTCACTGGATCAGCTTCCCTCGAGCCACTTGGCGATGGCTCCGATCACGTAGGCACCGAGCTTGATCAGGAAGTAGATACCGATGCAGCCCAATCCGCCGCGCAAGGCGCGCGAGTCCTTCCGGTCCTTCTTGGCGCTCGAGATCTTCTTGAACCAAGGCTTCTCGAGCTCGTGGAGCTCCGGATACTCGGCCCGCACCGCCCGGAGAGCTCTCTTGTTCGTGCTGATCGCCGAACCTCGAGTCGACGACTGGATGTAGCGCTGTCTGAGCTGAACGGCGATCCGCTCCGGAGCGACGAGGATCGCGCGCAACGCGCTCGCGAACGATTCGTCGACCTCGGGGTGCTCGAGGAGCTCGTCAGCATCCTCCCGGAGCTCCGTCACCAGGAGCAGTCGGTCGCGGTATCGAGCGAGATCCGGCAGCTCTTCGAGGTCGAGTGCGATGAGCCGAGCCTGGGTCTGTGCCCTGTCCGCGTTCCAGAAGCCCTCGCGGATCCCGGTCAGGATGCGATCCGCTCGCTCCCGGACCGACTCTTCGGTCTCTACCGTTCCCGTCGCTCGGCGTCGCTCGGACAGAGCCGGCCCCCGGGCACCCTCGAGGAACCGGCGGCGCAGCGCAATGATCCGCTCGAGATCGACGGCGGGGTCGAGGGCGAGGACCTCCGAGACGTACGCGTTGCGAAGTCCGACGTCAGTCGGCATCGCTCCCCTCCTGGTAGGGGAGTCCCAGAGCCGACAGTGCGCGCAGGAGCTCCTGCCGCGCATGGTCGAACACCCCTCGTTCGTTCAGGTGCAGGCTGGTCTCGTACATGTCCACCTTCTGCTCCAGGTCCTGCCTTCGGAAGCGATCGAGCTCCTTGAGCGCGGCGCTGCTGAACGCGAGCAGTCGCTGGTTTTCGAGATCCTCGCGCGGGTAGAACTTCAGCTGTTGCATGCGCCGCAACGAGGCCGCGACCTCGGCGTCGGAGAGGCTCTTCGCGTTGTGCCGCAGCACGGTTCGGAACTTCTTTTCCGTGGCTGGGACGAAGGCCTCGACCTCGAGCAGTCCGTTCAGGTCGTACGTGAAGCGCAAGCAGACTTCCTGACCGGCCGGTCCGCGCGGGATGTCGGTCACGGCGAGCTCTCCGAGGAACAGGTTCTCCTCGACCTTGCGCGCCTCGCCCTGATAGACCTTGACGATCACCTCGGTCTGCCCGTCGTGGATCGTGTTCACGATCTCCTCGCGAGAGACCGGGACCGTGGTGTTGCGGTGCAGCACGGGGAGGAAGTAGCCCTGGGCCTGGCGGCTCCCGAACTCCTTGACGACTTCCACCCCTAGCGTGTGCGGACAGACGTCGGTCATCACCAGGTCGTCCACGGCTCTGTCGTCCGCCACCAGGGCCGCCTGGACCGCCGCGCCGAGCGCGACCGCGTGATCGGGATCGACGGAGTCGCGGGGAGGGCGTCCGAAGAGCTCCGAGGCCATCCGCCGCACGACCGGCATGCGCGTTGCGCCTCCGATGAGCAAGACCTCGCCGATGCGCTCCGGAGACAGGTCGGCGTCCCGCAGCGCTCGTAGCGTCGGTCCGCGCAGACGCTCGACGAGCGGCGCCACGATCTCCTCGAACTCGGAGGCGCTGACCGTGACTCGCTCTGAATCGTCTTCGACGCAGCCCTCCGTGTCCGGGAGTCGCATCGTTCCTTCCTCACTCGCGCCGATGTCGTGCTTCGCCTTCTCGGCCTCTTCGCGCAACCGCGCCACGAGCAGCGGCTCCTTGAGCTCCGCCAGCTCGAGCTGTCGACCCATCTTCGACAGGCCGTGCGAAACCAATGACGTCGTGAAGTCTTCGCCGCCGAGATGGCTCTCGCCCGCCGTGCTGAGGATCTCCAGCGTTCCCTCGAAGATCTCCATCACCGTCACGTCGAACGTGCCGCCGCCGAGGTCCAGCACCAGGAGCTTCTGATCCACCTGGCGCTCGTGGAAGCCATAGGTGAGCGCAGCCGCCGTGGGCTCGTTCACGATGCGCTGGACCTCCAGCCCCGCGAGCTGCGCAGCGCGGCGCGTGGCCTCGCGCTGGTGCTGGTTGAAATAGGCCGGAACGGTGATCACGGCCTGTTCGATCGTGACGCCCAGTGCGGCCTCCGCGTCTTCTCGCAATGCGCGCAGGACCAGACTCGAGAGCTCGGGCGGCGAGAACTCACGCCCGCCCAGCTCCACCGACCGGTCCTCGCCCATCCAGCGCTTGAAAGCCGCGACGGTCCGCTCCGGTCGAGTCAGCGCGAGCGACCGCGCGCACGCGCCGACGACGACTTCGCCGGAGTCGACGATCCCCACGACCGACGGCGTCAGTTCCTCACCGTGAGGATTGAGGAGCAACCGCGGCGCTCCATCCTCGAAGACGGCTACGAGCGAGTTCGTGGTCCCGAGGTCGATGCCTATGAGAGGGCGCGGCGACATGGGACGACACACCCTAGCCGGGAGGAGGAGATCCCGAAAGTTGCATCCGGACGCTCTCCCCGGCGAAGAGTCCGGCAAGGAGGGGTCTACCACCCATGATCGTTGCGATCCTGCTCTCTACGGCCGCCATGCACTCCGATACCACCTCGGGAGACCCGCGCGAGAGCTCGTCACGGCTCCTGCGAGCCGCGCTCATCGAAGCGGAGGCGCACGGACACACCTGCGAGCCGGGGTTCTCCGACCTCGTCGAAGCGGGTCGCGGGGCGAGCGAGGAACTGGACGGCAGCTCCTTCGGAGCCTCCCTGCGCGAAATCGTCCAGGACGCCCGCTGGCGGGCCGTGACCGATCCGGACGCTGCGCAGGTTCAGCTCACACAGGAGCTCGAGCGGGCCGCGGACGACCTGGGTTTCGAGCCCCTCATTGAAGCGGACCTGCCCGAGGGCTTCCCGGATCCGACGCCCGTGCGCGAGATCCAGCTCAAGGAGTACCCCCGCTACCGGATGGTGCGAGCCGGAATGAGCGGGTCCCGCTCGGACGGCGCCTTCTGGAAGCTCTTCCGCCACATCCAGCAGAACGAGATCGCGATGACGGCGCCGGTCGAGACGACCTACGCAACGGTGAGCGACGAGCTGAACGAGACGCGCATGGCGTTCCTCTACGGATCGCCCGAGCTCGGTGAAGCCGGGCACGACGGTGAAGTCGAGGTCGTGGATGCGAAGCCGTCCACCGTCGTCAGCATCGGGTGCCGGGGTGCGATGACGCCCGACGCCATCGACGAGGCGCGGGATCTCCTCCTGCGCTGGGTCGAGGAGCGCGGCGATCTCGAGTTCGCGGGTGAAGTCCGAACGATGGGCTACAACAGCCCGATGGTCGCGACGGCCCGGCGCTTCTTCGAGGTCCAGATTCCCGTGAGCTCCGCCGCTGCCGCTTCCCGGAGCGCGCTCGTGATCGACTTCGGCGACAAGGACGAGGTCCGTCGCTGGGGACCCGTAGACGACGCCGTGATGGGCGGTGTCTCCTCGAGCCGGTTCGTGTGGACCGATCGAGGGAGCTGCGTCTTCACCGGCAACGTCTCGCTCGAGAACAACGGCGGGTTCGCATCCGTGCGCTCGTCGGCGGCCGACCTGGGGCTGGAGGGCGCCGAAGCGCTCCGGTTGACTTTCCGGGGCGACGGCAAGTCGTACAAGCTCCGTCTGCGGACCACCGGCGACTTCGACGGTGTCAGCTACCAGGTCGCGTTCCCGACCGAAGCCGGTGTCTGGATGGAGCGCACGTTCGCCATCGACGAGTTCGTGCCCGTCTGGCGCGGTCGCGTGGTCCGCGATGCTCCAGAGCTCGACCCCGGCCAGGTGCGCAGCGTCGGTTTCCTGATCTCCGATGAGCAGGTCGGCGAGTTTCACCTCGAGCTGGCCTCGCTCTCGAAGGAGTAGGGCTCAACCACGAAGCCCTACCGCGGAAGCGCTTCGCTGACGTTTCCCTCCGCGTCGTAGAACGTGAGCGAGCCGGTGCGCTCCTTCAGGTAGAGCACGGCAGCTCCCTTGCTCTCCGAACCGTGGAGCGCGAACCCACCGCCGCCGTGGGCGTACTGGGCCGCGCCGAGGCGAATCGTGCCGTCCTCGTCCAGGAAGTAGAGGGCCCCTTGTTCCTGGTCCTGGGTCAGGGAGGCGCGCACGCGCCCCTCAGTATCGCGCACGAAGAGACCCGCGGATCCGTCCTCGTCGATCGCAAGCGCGGCGCGCAGCCGACCGGTGTCGTCCACGAGCTCGAAACGCTTCGCGGCGATGGACTCCTCCTGGGGGCGGAGGGCGGAGAGCAGGAAGAGCCCCAGGCCACCGAATGCCAGGGCGCTCCAGAGCCGGTTCCGTCGTTCGAGTCGTCGTACACGCGCTTCCAGGGAAGTCGACTTCATCGCACACCTCGTTCGAAGGAGTGAGCCGGAACCCGGGCCAGGAGCTCGGCGGTGTTCCAGGTGAGTGCCAGGGAGGGGGTCACCTCTCCATCCACCATCACCGTCCGTCCGGTGGGGATGAGCGCACCGCCGACGTCGCGCCAGTCGGTGAAGACCTCGACGACGTCGCGCGTCACGCCGTCGATCGCGCGGCCACGCCAGGAGAGCCCGAGGATCTTGCAAGACTCCGGATCGAGGTGGAGCGTGGTCACGAGGCCGGCGTGGTGGACGATGACGTCCACGACCCGGACCCCCGGATTGCCGGGGAGCTTGCTCGTGCCGGTCCACGCGGCGAGGAGGTCAGAGCCGGCACTTGCCCACAGGAGCGCGATCGGCTCTCTGTGCGCGAAGCGACGCAGGTCGAGAACCTGATCCGGGCTCGTTACCGGGAAGACAGCTCCGCCCTCGTCGACGAAGGCGGATTCCGCCAGCACCCACCGCGTGACCTCTCTCGCAGCCCCGTCCGCGGGCGGAGTCCAGATGGAGCTGCGCTCGAGCGCATCGCGCGTGAAGACGAGCTCGATCCGGTGCGTCCAGTCGTCCTGCGTCCCCTGGTAGACGAGCCTGAGGGCGCGCGGGGCGTCGATCGCCTGGACGCCACCGTGCGCGCGGACCGCTTGCAGGAGCATGGCTGCTCCAGCTTTCCACCGCACCTCACCTTCTTCTTCCGGGAAGGTCGGGGGCTCGGCCGGCGCGACCACGAAGCGCTCGGGCGCGTCCAGGAAACCCTCGCGGCAACCGTCCGAGGCGAAGATGTAGATACGGCCGGCGTGGACGGCCCAGCGCTCGGGGCTCCCGATTCCGGAGAGCGGACCCATCGCGCCGCAGCCGCCGCCCCACTGGATGCCGAAGCGCTCGGGGTCGTCGAGGAAACGCACGCGCGTCTCTGCCCCGGAGAAGCAGTAGGTGAAGCGGCCGTGCGTGACCTGCAGGTCCTGGCGACCCGGAGTCTCCGCGCTCTCCTCGCAGAGCAGCACGGGATCGAGTCCGCGCAGGGCGGGTTCGGTCCTGGACGGAGGGTCCGACAGATGGGGGACGAGCGGGCCTGCGGCGAGGAGAAGGGCGGCGATCATTGGGAGGCTCCAGGCGCTTCACTTCAGCGTGCGCCGAACGGTATCGGCGGCCTCAACGAAAGCCGAGAAAGTGCTCCGTCGGCGTCCGCGGTGCCGTTGTGCGCGAATCCGCGTCGAGCCTACAGCTCTTTCCAGCAGGCCCAGAAAGTGAGCTCGAGCCCACGCGAGAGCGAGACGCTGCTCGGGCCCGGCGCTTTCGCGGCCGCCTGGAACTGCGCACTCCAACCCTCGAGCTCGGGGAAGTCCGGGATGGGAATCGCGATCGAGCTCCCGGCGGGGACGAAGCGCGGCGGGAAGAGCGATCGGAGGGGATCGAAGTCGAGCACGTCGAGCTCGATTCGAACCGGGTTCAGACTCGAGACGATCCATGCCCCGGGCGCTCCCTCGGGGAGGTGCGTCGGCGTCAGCACGAGGTCGCTTCCGCGGGAGCCGGTCCCCGCGGCCCCGAGGTGTCCCTCGAGCGTGAACGGGCCCGCGCTGCTCGGTTGATACTGGAGGCTCGTGACGGACTCGCAGACCTTGCCCAGCACGACCTCGGTCGCGATGTCCTGGAGGAGGAGCTGCGTCTCCATGCTCAGGTCGACGAGGTAGAAGCCCCGGGGCGGCTCCCTGAAGAAATACGCGTAGACCGCGCAGGCGCCGACGTAGCTGCCTACGGGGTTCGGGTGAGACCCGTCCTCGCTGAACAGGTTCACCGTGGGGACGGCCTCCATGACGGCGCGCCACGTCTCCCCGGCCGGGATCATGCCGGCGCCGATCAACCGGCTGACCTCCACGTAGGCGGAGGTCAACACGTCCTGCATCGAATCGAAGTCCGGGAACAACGGGCTGCACTCCGTGTTCCAGCAGAATTGCCCGCCATCCTTTCGACCCCACGTCTGGAACATCGCGGTGCGCGTCTTGGGGTGGTTGGCCTTGATCGAAGCGTCGAGGCTCATGGCGCCCGGCTTCATGAAGGAGTTCTTGGTGAACTCGATCACGGGCGTCGCGCTCTGTTCCTGCAGGACGACGAAGTCCCAGGGCTCGGATGCGATCTTGGACAGAGACGCGGAGTTCACCGAGTGGGCCTGCGTCATCCCGCCCTGCGGCGAGCCCAGCGTGTTCCCTCCGGGGGCGTAGCTATCGACGAGCACGGTGTGCCCACCCGCGTTGGCGAAGCTCTCGAAGTACTCGGGGATCGTCCTGAAGTAGCTGTTCCCCAGGAACAGCACTTTGGTCGTCTCCGGACTCTGAACGGGTGCGGCGGCGAGTACCAGCGTGGTGAGGAGCAGTCCCATGAACGCAGTCTAGAGGGAGTCTCGAAAACGAGTGGTCATGACGCCTTCTTCGACTCGAGGTAGCGAACGGTGCGGGCCACCGTGTCGAAGTTCTCGAGGGTCATCTCCAGCGGCGCGACCTTGATCCCCAGCTTGGCCTCGAAGTGGTGGACGAGCTCGAGCAGGTGGAAGGAGTCGAGCAGCCCGTCGTTGAAGAGCGACGTGGTCTCGTCGACCTCGTCGTTCTCGAGCTCGAAGCGCTCGACGATGAACGAGACCAGCTGTTTCGGGGAGAAGAGCACCTGGATGCCTGCTTCAGAAGTTCTCGTAGCGGAAGACCCGCGCTCCCGACTGAACGAGGAGCAGGGAGAGCGTGGCCGCGAACAGGAGGATCCCCAGGACCAAGCCCTGGAGCAGGATTCCCAGCCACCGCCCGATGTGCGGGGCGGCCGAGCCGATGCCTCCGTTCGCCATGGTGAGGTGAGTCGTTCCCGACGGGCGAGGCCGGGAGAGCCCCTCGGGTCCGCCCCCGAACCATAACACATTATATTGTAGTTAGCGGTCCGGGGCGGCCAAGGCTGCCGTTCGTGGACCGAGGCGCCCGCAAGGGCTCACGCGCCGCTCCGGGGGGGTCAGAGGGCGAACAGTCGCCCCAGGATCCGGATGGAGGCCGACAGGCCCTGGCCTTCCGCCTCGGCCGCGAGGAACGCCGCGCTGCCCGTGATGAACATCATCGTGATGGGGATCCCCGAGTAGCGGAGCAGCGGCCGCTGGAACGTCTTCTTCCAGCGCCGCCGTCGCTTCACCTGTGTCCAGGCGATGAACACCGCCGTTCCCGTCGCGTGGTACATGCCCCAGCCGATCCGGTTCAGGGTGCCGGCGTGCCACAACCCCATGACGAGGAAGGTCGCATAGGTCGCGAGGTACGGTTTTCGCGTCACTCCCATGGTCGGCAGGTAGACGTAGGACTGGCACCACCGCGAGAGGCTCATGTGCCAGCGCTTCCAGAAGTCTCCGATGTCGCACGCGATGAGCGGGAAGCGGAAGTTCTCGGCGATGCGCAGCCCGAACAGCCGGCTTCCCCCGATGCCGATGTCGGAGTAGGCGCTGAAGTCCATGTAGATGTACAGAAACGTCAGCGCGAGATAGGACCAGACCTCCCACACCGACAACACCGACAGGTCTGCGAGGACGTCCACCGTGAGGTCGTCGATCACGGGCCGGAGCAGGACCTCGGCGGCGAAGAAGCGCTTGATCACGCCCTTGGCGATGCGCAGCAACCCCTCGCTCCAGGACTCGAGCGACCAGCGCGATTCCTGGTTCGCCAGGTAGTGGTCGTACCGCTCGATCGGCCCCGCCGTGAAGATCGGGAAGAGAAACATGTAGCTCGTGAACTGAGCGAAGCCGGCGCGCTGGACCGTTCCGCGCGAGACCTCGAACGCGTAGTGCACGAGCTTGAACGTGAAGAAGCTCATCCCGAGCGGAACGATGACGAGCGCTTCGATCTCGGTGCTGGCGAGCGCAGCGACGAGGGGGGGCAGGTACTTGAACCAGGCCAGCTGTCCCAGGACGCCCAGGATCAGGAGGTAGTGGAACGAGCGATGGGGCTTTCCCTCGGAGCCGGGTTCGGGGCCGCGGACCCCGAACCAGAAGAGGACGACCCACACGAGCAGGATCGCGACGGGCAGCCAGGTGAGCCAGCCGAGGAAGCCGATCGAGACCAGGGACAAGAACGGGAGGCGCGCGCGAGGCGGCAGGAACCAGAACAGTGCGGCCGAGGCGAAGAGGACGCACCAGAAGGAAGTCAGTAGGACCATCGGCTGTCCGCGGCGGGACTCCCGCTCTTGCCGGGCGGGCGCCGAAAACTAGCATGATCCGCGACCTGGCGGAGAAACACCTTGATCCCCTTCAACGTCCACGACCTCTTGCGCAAGAACCTCGGAGAGCGGAGCGCGCACACCGCGCTCGTCCTCGGTGACGCGGAGGTCTCCTACGCCGAGCTGGCGCAACGAGTCGACGCGGTCGCGGCCTGGCTCCTCGCGCGCGGCGTGCGTCGCGGCGACCGCGTGGGAATCCACCTGCACAAGAGCGTCGAGGAAGTCGTCGGGATCTTCGCGGCCGCGCGCATCGGGGCTGTCTGGGTCGACGTGCACTACCAGTGGACTTCGGTGCAGCTCGAGTTCGTCGTTCGAGACTGCGGGATCCGCCACCTGATCACGGACACGCGCAAGGCGAAAGCGATCCTCGCGGCGCCGCTCGCCGACGAGCTCGAGGCGCTGCTCGTTCACGGGAAGGGGCGGGACGACGCGCGCTGCACGACGTGGAGCTCGCTCGAGAACGGCGCGAGCGTGGATGCCCCCGCCCCCGTCGGAAACGATCTCGCCGCGCTCCTCTACACCTCCGGCTCCACGGGCAAGCCGAAGGGCGTCATGGTCACGCACAGGAACGTCGTCGACGGCGCGCGCATCGTCGCGACGTACCTCGAGAACACGGCCGAGGACCGGATCCTCGCGCTGCTCGCCTTCAACTTCGACGCCGGGCTGTCGCAGCTCACGACCGGGTTCCTCGTCGGGGCCACCGTAGTCCTGCAGCGCGTGCCCATGCCGAGCGAGGTCGTGCGGACGGCCGTCGAGCAACGCGTGACCGGGATCGCCGCCGTACCCCCGGCATGGATTCCGATCATTCGCTTCCTCGAGGAGGCGAAGACGGAGCTCCCGCACCTGCGCTACGTCACGAACACGGGCGGCAAGATCCCCGAGCCCGTGCTCGAGGTCATGCCGCACGTCCTGCCGGGGGTCGACATCTATCTCATGTACGGGCTGACCGAGGCCTTCCGCTCCACCTACCTTCCGCCCGCGCTCTTCGAGGAGAAACTCGGCTCGATCGGACGCGCGATCCCCGACGTCGAGATCTTCGTCGTGCATCCGGAGAACGGAATCTGCGGGCCCGGCGAAGAGGGCGAGCTCGTCCACCGCGGCGCGCTCGTCAGCCGTGGCTACTGGGGCCGCGAGGAGGAGACGCGTGCGCGGATCCGGCCCAACCGCCACCTCGCCGCGCGGATCGGTGACGAGCCCGTTTGCCACAGCGGCGACCTGGTCCGTCGCGACGAGGACGGCTTCCTGTGGTTCGTCGGGCGCATGGACGGGATGATCAAGTCGAGCGGCTTCCGGCTCTCTCCGACCGAGGTCGAGGAGGTGGCGCAGGCGAGCGGGCTCATCGGAGAGGCCGTGGCGTTCGGAGTCGAGGACGACGAGCTCGGGCAGCGCGTCCACCTGGCCGTGGCCGCCCGGCCCGGGGCCGGCCCGGTCGACGTCGACTCCCTCGCGATCCACTGCGCCTCGAACATGCCGACGTACATGGTTCCCGCGCGCATTCACGCCTGGGAGGGCGCGATGCCGCTCACGGCCAACGGAAAGGTCGACCGTCCGGCCGTCGTGCGCGCGTGCCTGGACGAGCTGCACGGCTGACCGGTCCGAAACGCTTTCCGATGGCGCGCCGTGCGGCGTAACGACCGCTCGCGAGCGAGCTAGAGTTCAACCGGCGTGTCCTCGTCCACCACCACCTCCCAGGCGTCCGGGGTCCTCCTCCTCGGACTCCTCCTCGCGTTCACGTCCTGCAACGGCGGGTCTTCGTCGGGCTCGGTCCCGGTGGGGCCGCCGGTTCCGCCTCCGGGGACCGGGGGTGGAGGCGGAGGGATCGGCGGGGGGAACCCGCCGCCCGCCGTGGAGACCAAGGTGCTCTTCCTCGGCAACAGCTACACGGCCCAGAACGAGCTGGCGATCCTCTTCCGGAACCTCGCCGCCGACCGAGGTCGTCAGGTCACCGACGCCAAGCACACGCCCGGTGGCAACACGCTGGGTGAGCCGCAGGCAGGCAACGGGCAGCACTCCACGAACCCGACCTCCCTGGCCATGATCGCGTCGGAGGCCTGGGACTACGTCGTCCTGCAGGAACAGAGCACGACGCCGACGATCCCGTTCAAGCGCGACAACTTCATGATGCCCGGGGCCCAGAGCCTCGACGCTTCGATCAAGGCGAACGACCCGGCGACGACCACGCTCTTGTTCCAGACCTGGGGAAGGCAGAACGGCGGGCAGTTCTGCGGGAGCAACGACTGCAGTCCCGTCTTCGCGAGCTTCGAGGAGATGCAGGACGAGGTGACCGCCGCCTATGCCGACGTCGGAGCGTTGATCGGCGCTCCGGTCGCGCCGGTCGGCGAAGCGTGGCGCGTGAGTCGAGCGCTCCATCCGGGCATCGCCCTGCACCAGGCCGACGCGTCGCACCCCACGCACGAGGGCAGCTACCTCGCCGCGTGCGTGTTCTACGCGAAGATCTTCGGCGAGAGCCCGGTCGGGATCTCCTACGCCGGTCCGATCGACCTGGCGGACGCCGCCCTGTTGCAGGACGTGGCCGCGCGCGCCGTCTTCGGTCCGACCTGCGGAATCACCGAGTACGGCGCCGGTGCGAGCGCAGTCAACACGCTCGAGCTCACGGCGGTCGGCGATCCGGCGCTCGGCGGGTCGGTGGACCTCGCACCGAAGTCCGTTCCCGAGACCGGGTGGTGGTGCGTCTCGTCGCGCGCCGAGGCCGGCGAGCCGCTGCTCGGCGGGATCGGGCTCGTCGACCTGACGGAGCCCGTGTTCGGTGCGGAGTTCAAGAGCGGTACCGACGCATTCACCGTCCCGATGCCCGTCGACCCCGTCCTGACCGGTGTCGCGGTGTACTTCCAGGCTCTCGCCCCGGATGCGACCCAGCCGATGGGTTTCGCCCTCTCGAACGGCGTCCGGATCGAGATCTGCCCCTGACGCCGTCGGTTCGATCGAGTCAGGGGAGCTCCCGCACGAGCTGGCCCTCGATGACGACCTTGCGCATGCGGATCAGGGTCAGCGACAGGTGCGCGAGCAGCCAGTGGGACACCCCGCTCCGCTGCTGTACGCGGAAGCCGGCGATCTCGTCCCAGCCTGCCGCCTGCTCGGCGACGAGCGCGCCGATGTCGGGAGTGTTGCGCCCCAGGAGGCCGTGGATCCAGAGCGTGTTCCGCGTCTCGATCCGGAACGGCTCGACCTCTGCGGCGCTCCCCGGGTCCACGGACTTGGCGCTCACCGGAACCGGCACGCCGGAGAGGTCGTAGTCGAGCGAGAGGCACCCGGACGCCGCGAGCGTGAGGAGGAGAGCGGCGCAGACGCCACAGGGATGACGGCTTTCCATGTTCGTGAGCTCCTCTCGTCAGTCTACTGGACCTCGCACACGACCCGGAATCCGCTCAGCTGGCAGTAGCGGAAGACCGGAGAGAACCAGGCGCGCTGCGCAGAGCGCGTGCGCTGCACGGGGTCGTACCAGCCACCCCCGCGAACCGCGCGCATGCGCCCCTCGTCGGGTCCCTGTGGATCCCTCTCCGGCGAAGCCGCGTAGTAGTCGGCGTCGTGCCAGTCGGCGCACCATTCCCAGACGTTGCCTATCACGTCGTGGAGTCCCCATGGATTGGCCCGACGGCGGCCGACCGGGGACGTGAACGCGTGCCCGTCGTCCCATTCCGCCGCCCAGTCGACTTCGGGGAAGGCAGCCGGAAGCGAGGCGTCTGCGATGTTCGCGAACTCGGAGAGCTCCGAAGGGTCTTCGCCGAAGAACCAGCGCGTCGTTGTCCCCGCGCGAGCCGCGTACTCCCACTCGGCTTCCGTGGGGAGGCGGTAGCGACGATCGTCGCGCTCGGAGAGCCACTGGCAGAACGCCTCCGCGTCGATCCAGCTGACCTGCACGACCGGGTGCTCGTTCGTCTGCTCGAAGCCCGGGTCACGCCACGAGAGTCCCCCGGTCTGGAGGGGCGAGCCCGTGCCGAGGTCGAAGCCGAAGCCGCCCTGCGGGTCGCGTTCGGCCTCGGTGCGATAGTCGGTCGCCTCGACGAACTCCGCGAACTGACCGACCGTGACTTCCGTCACGCCGATGTAGAACGGGCGGGTGACGACGACTCGGTGGCGCGGGAGCTCTTGCTCCCGGTGCATGCCGGCGTCCCTGGATCCCATCAGGAACTCGCCTGCGGGGACGAGCACGAGCTCCATCCCGCCCGAGCTCTCGAGTCGCCCCGGTCCGTCCGGCTCGTCCCCAACCTTGCCACAGCCGATAGCCAGGCTGATGACGAAGCCCGTCGCGGCGGCGCGGTCGGGTTCCTTCCGGAGTGAGGCAAGAAGCATCGCGAGAGGGCTCATCCGGCGGATTGTAGGTCAAGACATGCAGCGCAGCTTCGCTAGACTCGTCGCTCGCAACCGACCCCATCTGCCGACAGGTGTTCCGGAGACCCTCCGCGACGACGAAAGACCATGACTCTCTCGATTCCGATCACTCAGGAGCGCGGCGAGCTGCTTCGTGCCTACGAGCGCGTGCGGTCCGTGACCGAAGCGCTATGCGAGCCTCTCGAGACGGAGGACATGGTGGTGCAGACCATGCCCGACGTCAGTCCGACCAAGTGGCACCTGGCCCACGTCACGTGGTTCTTCGAGACCCTCGTGCTCGAGCGGAGCGGCGCGCAGTACTCCCTCTTCGACGAGCGCTTCTCGGCGATCTTCAACTCCTACTACCAGTCGCTGGGAGACCCTTTCCCTCGCTCGCGCCGCGGGCTCCTGTCGCGGCCGACCGTGGACGAAGTGCGCGACTACCGCCGTCACGTCGACGAGGCGATGACCGCGCTCCTCGAGGACGGCTCGCGCGAGTGCGTCGAGAGTGTGGCGCCGGTCCTGACCATCGGCATGCACCACGAGCAGCAGCACCAGGAGCTCCTGCTCATGGACGTGAAGCACGTGCTCGCGGGGAACCCGATGCGCCCCGCCTACGGGCGCCGGCCCTCGCCGACCGGCACGCTGATTCCCGTGGTGGCCGTCCCGGCGGTCGAGTGGCGCTCGTTCGACGGTGGGGACGTGGAGATCGGCCACGAGGGGAGCGGGTTCGCCTACGACAACGAGCGCCCGCGGCACACCGCGCGACTCGAGCCGTTCGAGCTCGCCTCGCGTCCGGTCACGTGCGGCGAGTACAGCGCTTTCGTCGACGACGGAGGCTACCGACGCTCGGAGCTCTGGCTCGCGGACGGCTGGGACCATGTGCAGCGGGAGGACTGGCGCGCACCGCTCTACTGGGAACCCGACACGGGAAGCGCGATGACGCTCGGCGGGCTTCGCGATATAGACCCGGGCGAGCCGGTCTGCCACGTCAGCTACTACGAGGCCGACGCCTACGCCACGTGGGCCGGCTGCCGGCTGCCGTCGGAGCTCGAGTGGGAGCGCGCGGCCGAGGGACACGCTGCGACCGGGACGTTCCTGGAGTCCGGTGCGTACCACCCGCGTCGGTTGTCCTCCGCGCCCGAGGGCGATTCGCTCGGACAGCTCTTCGGCGACGTGTGGGAGTGGACGCGCAGCCCCTACGCGCCCTACCCCGGCTACGAGCCCTTCGAGGGCGAGCTCGGCGAGTACAACGGCAAGTTCATGATCAACCAGCTCGTCCTGCGCGGCGGGTGCTGCGTCACGCCGGAGAGTCACCTGCGCCGGACGTACCGCAACTTCTTCTACCCACACCAGCGCTGGATGTTCGCGGGCTTCCGTCTGGCTCGGTAGGGGAGAATCCAACTCGATCGGGAACGAGAGGGCACGACTCGCCTTTCTCACCGTTTCGGTTCAGGGGATGCGGGTGTCGTCCGAGAACGTCCTTGACGGAGGCTCGGATGAGCCCCTGTCAGCCCCCCCCCGATGTTCCGCCGCATCCTCCTGGCGGCCTTTCTCCTGGCGTCTCCCGTGTCGGCACAGCTCGGCCGGAGGCACCTGACGAAGGCCATCGTTCCCGAGATCGACCCGAGCGGGTCGCGGGAGGCGATCGTCCTCGTGATCGCGGCCCTGCTCCTGATCGCGCCGGCGATCCGGTCGAGGTCCTCCCGGTCGGAGACGGCACCGCCCCAGACCTGACGGCGACGCCGTGGAAGCCCCCCCCGTCCTCGTGCACTCCGCGGAGCGTGGGGGAGCACTGCGACTCGCGCTCGCGTGCACGATCCTCGCGCTCGAGGGGATCGCGCTCACGAGCGTGTTCGACACCGCAGCGCTGCGCGCCAGCTCGCACGTCTGGGCGCGACTCCTCGCACACAGCGCGGTCGCGTTCCCGGCTGCGCTCGCGGTCGGTGCCGCGTGGGCCGCGACGTCGGGGAGGACGGACCTGCGTGCGTTCCTGGATGCGAGGTCGTCCGAGACACCGAACCGGCAGCTCCTCGTCGCGCACGTCGCGGCCGTGACGGTCTTCAGCGCGCTCACCTGGCACCTCTTCGACGCGCGTGGCGGGGACACGCTCGCGACCTGGTTCCTGCTCCTCGTCTGGGCGGCGACCGGGGCCTCGACAGCGCTCTCCATCCTCGCGCTGGCGGTACCGGTCCGCGCGCTCTTGTTCCCCGTGCGCCGGCGCACGTGCGCCATGGCGACGGGCGTGGTCGTCGGCCTCGCCGCCTATTCCGCCGGAAGCGCGGGGGACGCGCCCTTGTGGCGCATGCTCGGCGCGCTCACGCTGAGGAGCGTCGCCGTGGTCCTGGGCATCGCCACGGGTGACGTTCTCGTCGACGTGGACGAGCTGGCGGTTGGAACACCGGACTTCGTCGTGAGGATCGGCGCCGGGTGTTCCGGCTATGAGGGTATGGGCCTCCTGTGGGTGTTTCTCTGCGTGCACCTCTGGTTGCGACGAGACGAGCTTCGCTTTCCGCACGCCCTGTTGCTCTTGCCGCTGGGGACACTCCTCTCGTTCGGCGCGAACGTCGTCCGCATCGCAGCGCTCGTGCTGATCGGTGACACGGTCTCGCCCGAGCTCGCGGTAGGTGCCTTCCACTCGCGTGCAGGGTGGGTGCTCTTCTGCGGACTTGCGATCGGGCTGGCGGTGCTCGCGCGGCGCGCGAGCTTCTTCCGCCGCGAGCCCGCGTCCGATCGCGTTCCGCCGGGCGACGGATCGACGTTCCTCTTGCCCCTCGTCGTCTTTCTGGGCGCCGGCCTGCTCCTGGCGACGGCCAGCGCGCGGCCGGGTGACGTCGAGTGGCTGCGGTTCCTCGCGCCCTTGCTGGTGGTGTTCGCCTACCGACGGCGCTACTCGAAGATCGATCTTCGCCCGAGCGCGCCGGCGCTCTTCTGCGGCGCTGCGGTGTTCGTGTTCTGGCTCGCGAGCGCCGGCCTCGCGGGCGAGCCGCTCGTGCCGCCGGAACACCTCGCCCGGGTACGGGGAGTGCTCGACGCCGAGACCGTCGGCTGGCTCGTCGCGAGATTCGCGGGGTCTGCGCTCGTCGTGCCTCTGGTCGAGGAGCTGGCGTTCCGCGGCTACCTGGTCGACCGTCTGGGCGGGGCGCGGGGTCGCCTCGCGCCACTGGTGTGCGCGGTGTCCTCGGTGCTCTTCGGCCTCGCGCACGAGCGCTGGCTCGCCGGCGCGGTTGCCGGTGCGGCCTACTTCGCGATCCGGTCGCGACGGGGACTCGGCGGGGCGATCGTTGCGCACGCGGTGACCAACTTGCTCCTGCTCGTCGTGCTCGTCTCGGCTCGCTAGGATCCGGTTCCCCGCGAGTTCTCGTGCTCGCGGATAGAATCGCGGCAGGAGCAGGACGAGATGGCCCTCGCGAACGTTGTTCTGATCGCCCTCGCGGTCTCGGGACCCCTGATCGGTCAAGAAGGCGCGACGGACGAGCACCCGGTCGACCTGTCCTCCGTCGAGCGCGTGCTCGAGCGTGCGGCGAGCGCGCTGGGAGCCGGTGACGCCGCAGCGGCGCGTGCAGACCTTGCAGCGGCGCTCGAGACGCTGGAGGCGATCCCCCTCGACGAGCAAAGTGGCGAGGCTTTCGAGTTGCTCTGGCGCGCGGGCGTGCTCGCGTGGAACGTCGGGCACCTCGAGGGAGCCCGCGAGGCATTCGCTCGCATCGTCTCGCACCGCGAGCGCTTGCATCCCCCCGACGACCCCTCGCTCCTGCGCGCGAAGACGATCCTCGCCACGGCGCTGGCGTCCAGCGGCGACCTCCACGGCGCACGCGGGCTCGAGGAGGAGATCCTCGCGAACTACGAGCGCACGCGTCCCGACGACGACCCCGATCTGCTCCGGGCTCGCTCGAACCTTGCGGCCACCCTGTACGAGCTCCGCGACTTCGCCGGCGCTCGTCCGTTGCAGGAGGCGACGCTCGACGGGTTCGTGCGCACGCTCGGCGAAGAGCACCCGATGTCGCTCAGCGCGCGGGAGAACCTGGCCCTCACCCTGAAGAGTCTGGGCGATCTCCAGGGTGCACTCGCGCTCGAGGACGGGCTGCTCTCCAGCGCCGAGCGCGCGTACCGTCCTGGCGACCCCAGCCTCGCGCGCATACGCGGGAACGTCGCGTTGACGATGCGCGCGCTGGGCGATCTCGACGGAGCGCTCAGGTTGCAGGAGCGGGCGCTGGCGGATCTGGGCGAGGCCTTGCCCGACGAGAACCCGATGGTCCTCCGCCTGAGACTGAACCTCTCCACGACGCTCCTGAAGCTCGGAGAGCTGGACCGCGCGCGCGACCTCCAGGAGTCGATTCTCGCCGCATGCGAGCAGACCCTTCCTGCGGGGCATCCCGATATCCTCGGCGTTCGCGCGAAGCTCGGAGCGACTCTCTTCGAGCTTGGCCAGCTCCCCGAAGCTCTCGAATTGCAGGAGAGCGTGCTCGCCGGGTACGAACGCGACGTCGCGGGCGATCATCCGCTCGCTATCGGCGCGCGGCTCGATCTCGCGGACACCGTCAAGGCGCTGGGCGATCTGTCACGCGCGCGCGCGCTGCAGGAATCGGCTCTCGCGGTGCTCGAGCGTGCGGGAAATGACGAAGCGCGCCGGCTCCCGGCGTACGCGAACCTGGGATTGACCCTGCGCGCGATCGGCGACCTCGTCGCCGCGCGGGCCATGACGGAACGCGCACTCGCCGGCTATGAGCGCACGCTCCCGAGTGAACACGTGGACCTCTTCCGGACTCGCATCAATCTCAGCGGGATCCTGGTCGATCTCGGCGAGCGCGACGCGGCCCGCCGGCTCCTCGAGGCGGGGCTCGCCGGCATCGAGCAGTCGCGGTCCGGGGACGATCCCGATCTCCTGCGTGCCCGCGGGATACTCGCGGGTCTGTTGAAGCGGATGAGGCAGCACGCGGCAGCACGGGAGCTGGAGGAGTCCGTGCTCGAGGGTTTCGAGCGGACGCTTCCCCCAGGTCACCCGAACCTCCTGGGCGCACGGGAAAACCTCGCCATCACGCTTCGCAACATCGGCGAGGTCGATCGTGCGCGCGCGCTCCTGGCGGAGGTCCTCGCCATTCGCGAGCGGACGTTGCCCGAGGACCACCCGGACCTCCTCGGATCCCGCCAGAACCTTGCTCTGATCCTACTGGAACAGGGGGAGACCGAGGAAGCGCACCGGCTCGGACGGGATCTGGCGCGCGGCGTTCGGCGTCAGCTCGAGATCGCGTGGGCGCTCTCACCTCGCGAAGCGCGGGAGATCGCGAGGTGGGAGTCGCACCGCCACAGGATCGTGCGCTACCTGACCCGTGGGGCCAGTGCAGACGGTCTCGCGGAAGCGCGTTTCGATCTGGCCGAGACGCTGCGCGCGGTCTCCAACATGGCCGGCTGTCGCCTGGTCGCGAGCTCGCAGTCCGAGCGTGTCGCCGCTCAGCGCGCGCGACTCTCCGACCTGGTCGCGGGTGGACCTCGTGGGGGCGAGACGCTGGGGGAGTACGCCGCCGAGATCTTCGAGGTCGTGCGCGAGCGCGACATGCTGGAACGCGAGGTACGCGACGATCGCGTAGCGAGCGGCGTCTTCGCCGGCTCCGTCGAGAGTGACGACGTGGCGCGCGCGTTGCCCGACGGCTCCGTCGCGGTCGGGTTCCTCCGTCACCACGCATGGCGAGAGTTCCGCTCCGTGGGCGAGGTCATGGCGGCACACGTTCTGCGTCCGGACGGATCCCTGATCGAGGTGGATCTCGGATCGGCGGCCCGGATCGAGGAGCTCGCGGAGCTCTGGCGCGAAGCCGCCGGGGAGCCGATGGTCTCGCGCGGCCTGGGTGTCGGACATCCGGGCGCGCCCCAGCCCGACCTGAACGAGGCCGGGAGGCGCCTGCGTGCGTACGTCCTCGACCCGGTGCTCAACCTGCTCGAGGAAGGCACGACCCTCTACGTCTGCCTGGACGACTTTCTCCACGTCGTGCCGCTGGACGCGTTGCCGCTCGACCGGCCGCCGGAGGGCGGGCGCCTCGTGCGGGTCGGTGACCGCCACCGGATCGTGATCGAGGTCTCGTTCGCGCGCCTCGTCGTGTCGTCCCGCCGATCCGAGCCCGAGCCGGCGCTCCTGGTCCTGGGAGACGCGGCGTTCGACGGGACCGGCCTCCACTCCCCGGACGGGGAGTCTTCGGCTCCCGTCGATCACGGAACGCGCAGCGCGGGGGCGCAGACGAAGTTCGCTCCGCTCGCCGAAACGCGCGCGGAGGCGAACGCGGTCGGCGCTCTCTTCGAGGAGGCCTTCGAGCGCCGGCCTCTCGTCCTCCTCGGCGAGTACGCGACCAAGGCCGGCTTTCACGCGCAAGCGCCCGGCAAGTCGTACCTGCACGTCGCGACCCACGGCTGGTTCGCACCGGACAGCGTTCCGTCGACCCTCGACGCCGACTCGGAGCGGGAATCCGATCCGTGGAACGCGCTCGACCCGCGTGCGACGGCGACCGGTTTCGCGCCGATGACCCTCTGCGGTCTCGCCTTCTCCGGTGCCAACCGCGGCCGCGATTCCCAGGGCCGCGTACCTGGCATCCTGACCGCGGAGGAGCTGGCCGGTGTCGATCTCTCGGCGTGCGAGCTCGCCGTGCTCAGCGCGTGCGAGACGGGCGTCGGCATCCGGCGCGCGGGGCAGGGCGTCCAGTCGCTGCAGGCAGCTCTCCACGCAGCGGGCGTGCGAACGGCGATCACGAGCCTCTGGAAGGTCGACGACGCCATGACGCGGCGTCTCATGGAGCTCTTCTACGCCAAGCTCTGGCTCGAGGGCGTGCCGAAGGTCGAGGCTCTGTGGCAGGCCAAGCGCGCACTGCGCGACGAAGGTGCCGAGCTGCGCGACTGGGCGGGATGGGTACTCTCCGGCGACCCTCTCTGAGTCGGCCCCCGGTTGGTCGAGCGAGGTGGCATCAACCCGGATAGTCGCCCGAGATGTAGCCCTCGAGGTCGTTGATCCTGCGGTCCTGCTTGGTCATGACCCAGTTGACGAGGTCGCCGAGCGACACCAACCCGACGACCCTGTCTCCTTCGAGTACCGGAAGGTGGCGGCAACGTCCGTCCGTCATGTGCTGCATGCACTCGTCGACCGTGGTCTTCAGCTGAACGCTGATGACCGGGCTGGACATGATCTCGCGGACCATCATCTTCTTCGACGACCGCCCGGCCAGGATCACCTTGCGCGCGTAGTCGCGCTCCGAAAGGATGCCGACCAGCTCCGAGTCGTCCATGACGAGCAGGGCCCCGACCTGGCGCTCCTCCATCATCACGAGCGCCTCGTAGACGGTGCCCCCGGAGGTGATGGAGTACACCTCTCTCCCCTTCTCTTTGAGGATGACCTCGACCGGGTCTTGGAGTTTCACCGGGATTGCAACGGAGTGGTACGGGCGGCGCGCCAAGACTGTAGCACCGCCGGGTAGGTTCGCGGAAATGCCGGTTGCGCTCGTCGCTTCGGAGGCCCTCCGGATGACGGAGCGATCGACCTCCCCTCGCTTCCACCGCGGGCGCACATGGACTTCCTCGTCGGGGATCGGCTCACCTCGTCGGACTCGTCGACCTGGACCACGACCGGGCGGCGCAGGTTGATGGGTCAGGTACTCAGAATGGAGTCGCCGGGCGCTCTGACCGAGTTCTTGTTCTCCGAGCACCTGGGCTCGTGGTGCGCGACCTTCATGAGCCCGCTCGGGGACCACGATGTGATGACCGGGGCGCTCGATGGAGAGGTCATGATCCTCGATCAGCCGGTGGTTCGCGGTCGACCCGGTGTCGGCGCACGAGTCACGTTCCGGGACGTGAGGGCCTCGTCGTTCGACTCGGATTTCCTGGTCTCCGCGGATGGCGGCGAGACCTGGAGAGTCGAGTTCACGATGCACTACGAGCGGTTGCGGCCCGTGAACACCTCGACGCGGGGCTGGAGCTCGAACTGTACGTACCCGCCGCCGAGATGACCCGCGACCCGCACCTCGGCAAGTACAGGAAGGCGCGACCGTGCGTTCGAGCTGGGCCAGCTCGAGCCCTGGGGCTCAGCGCTCGACGAGTCCGGCCCCTGTGACGCGGTTGACCGCCGTCGGGTCGAGGAGCAGGGGCAGCGCCCCGAGGAGTCGCTCTTCTCCGTCGAGGAGCTCCATGCGCGCGGCCTGCTCCCCGACGACCAGCACGGACGTGCGCCCGTCGACGACGCGCGGCAGGGCCGTCGAGTTCTCGAGGCCGAGAACGGGCAACGGTCGGTCCTCCGCGTCCGCGATGCGGACGTAGCGCACGTTCTCCGGCGCGTCTTCGAGGATCAACTCGCAACGGCGGGGCGGGACGAGCTCGACGATCGCGGCCGGCTCCATGCGCACGGGGAAGAAGGACGTCGCCTCGGCGTGGATCCAGGCGTCCAGGGGGACGTCTTTCAGCTCGAAGGTCCCCTCCGGCGTGGATCGAACCGGGTCCCGGAGCATGTACTCCGCGTGGAGCTCGGCGCCGTCGTCGAGGATCTTCGAGGTCGTCCGCATGACCCACACCGAAGCGCCCACGACCGGCACCCCCTTCATGTCGGTGATGCGCCCCGCGACGTCGAGCGCGTGTTCCGCGTGGGACATGACGAGCTCGCGAGGGCCGTCGCCCGGCTGGAACGTCGCCTCCGTCGCGTGCAGGAAGCGCGGATCGACGGCGAGGACGCGGTACGGACGCCTGTGCAGACCGGCCAGACTGAACTCTCCGTCGGACCCGGTGACGGCGGGTTCCGGAACCGGTCGCGGAGGCGAGGAGCAGAGACCCTCCAGGGACCACAGCGTCTTGCCGTCCCAATGGGCGGCTTCCAGGTCGACGGCTTGCACCCGGATGCCCGCGATCCCGAGCCCGACCGTATCCACCACGCGCCCGCGGATGGCCGGGCGAGCTCCCTCGAGCTGGAGCTCCACGAACGGTGGGGCGTCCTCGCCCGGTGCCTGGAGGGTCAGCGGCGCGAAGCCCGACTTCGCGATGCGGACGTCCGTCGCATCCGCGGCGAGCGTCAGCTCGAACGAGCCGTCCGCGAGGGTGGAGCAGCGCTCCAGGCCCGTGCACACGGTGGCCCCTTCGAGCGGTTCACCACGCGGGCCGACGACACGACCCCGGAAGGGTTCGCGGTCGCCGAGGCGCACGACGATCCGCTCCCAGGGTGCGTCGACGGGCACGTCCGCAGGAGGGAACCTCTCTGCGCGAACGGAGAGGGATGAGCCCTCGCAGACGGGCACGGTCTCGAGCGTGAACTCGCCGTGATCGTCGGTCTCCGCCCTGATTTCCGTCGCCTTCGAGAACGTTGCGGAGACGCCGAGCCGGTGCTTCAGGTCCGCCGGCGGGTGCCATCGCACAGTCGCATCCCGCACGGGGCTCCCGGCTCCATCGACGACGATCCCGGTCAGGCTCGTGACGTCGGCCAGCACCACGACAGTTAGGCCGAGGAGGGAGTCCTGGTTGACGGGTCCCGCGAGGATTGCGGCTCGCTCCGATTCCCCCGAGGTGACCCACGCGACGCCCGTGTCGGGGAAACGCGCTCGGAGCGAGAAGGAGCCGTCCGGCGCGGAGACCCCCCGAATCGGCTCGAGGTCCTCCGGCCGTTCACTTCCGACGAGCTCGAGCGTCACTCCGGCGGCCGGCCGGCCGTCGGGCCAGAGAGCGATCCCCCGGATCGTCGAGTCACCGGCGTTCGCGGTCTCGTCGACCGGGTGGTCGACGGCGACGGGGCGTCGCGACGAGCGAGAGAATGACTCGACGCGTTCTGGGCTTCCGGCATCGACCGCGTGGACGGCGAGGGCTTCCGGCTCGGACGTCGATCCGAGATCCCGAGCATCCGACAGGAGGACGGCCCCCACGACGGCCACGCCCGTGAAGACGGCGGCACCGCCGAAGATCGGCACCATGTCTCGTCTCCGCGGAAGACCGAGGAACGCGAGCAGCCCGCCGGCCGACCGGCGCTCACGCCGCGCCTCGAGCTCCGCCTGCACCTTGCGCAGTCCTCGCGTCAGCCGCATCCGGACGGTCGCCGGGGGGATCCCCTGGAGACGCGCGATGTCCTTGGGCTCCATTCCCTCCAGGAGCCGGAGCTGCAACGTCGACCCGTAGGGCTCCGGCAGCTCGCAGAGAATCGAGCGGACCGTTGCGGCTCGCTCCGCGACGAGCAGTTCGTCGACGAAGGACGGCGCTCGCTCCGGGCCGGAGGCGCGCTGTTCACGGACCCTTCGCCGGCGCTCCGTGCGGAAGTGCTGGCGTGCCATCGTCCGCACGACGCGACGCAACCAAGCCCAGAGCTCGATTCCCCTTCTGGCCCGTGAAGGGGGACGCTCGAGCGCGAGCAGGTAGGTGTCCTGGAGGATGTCCTCGGCCAGGTTGGGATCCCGCACGAGGAACCGAGCGAGCCGGCGAACCTCCCCGACCTGCTCGAGCAGCGCCTCCTCGTCGAGGTGCTCGTTGTCGTCGCAGTTCATCTCGGGAGCAGGGCCGCTGAAGGGCACGGCGCAACGACCTGCCCCCGGGAATCGCCTTCGGCGGGCGCGGGTCAGGAACCGTATCGCGGCCACCGCGGCGCGTAACCCGGATCCGACGTCGGTTTCTCGGCCGTGGGTGTCGGGCCGGCCGGGCACAGCCCCAGGGCACGATCGTGAATGAGGCGCGGAGCCGTCCGATGGGCGCGGGGGGCGCGGGGGCTCCTATCGACGGTCGTGGAACTCCCGTCGCGGACTCCGGGAACCGACGTTATCCTCTTTGCCCCATCGGGCTCCGGCCGGTCCTCTTCCGGTCCATGAGCCCGTCCCTCGAGCCCCGTCTCCCGCAAGTGCCATGACCTTCGATCAGCAACTCAAGAAAGCCCAGACCACGGACGGCTTCATCGCGGCCCTCGACCAGAGCGGCGGCAGCACACCGAAGGCCTTGAGCCTGTACGGGATCGACGAGAGCGAGTACTCGGGCGACGAGGAGATGTTCGCCAAGGTGCACGAGATGCGCACCCGGATCATCACGAGCCCGAGCTTCGGAGGAAACCGGATCCTCGGCGCGATCCTGTTCGAGAACACCATGGATCGCGAGATCCAGGGCAAGGGCACCGCACAGTTCCTGTGGGGCGAGAAGCAGATCATTCCGTTCCTCAAGGTCGACAAGGGCCTGGCGGACGAGAAGGACGGTGTCCAGGTGATGAAGCCGATGCCCGATCTCGACCCGCTGCTCGAGCGCGCGAAGAAGAACGGCGTCTTCGGCACGAAGATGCGTTCGGTCATCAAGCTGGCGAACCCCGCCGGCGTGAAGGCCGTCGTCGATCAGCAGTTCGAGATCGGCCGCCGCATCTGCGCTGCCGGGCTGGTCCCGATCATCGAACCCGAGGTCGACATCCACAGCCCCGAGAAGGCCCAGGCCGAGAACCTCCTCAAGGAGAACATTCTCGGACACCTCAACGGGCTCGGCGCCGACGAGAAGGTGATGCTGAAGCTGACCCTTCCCGAGCAGGACAACTTCTACTCCGAGTGCATCGCCCACCCGAGCGTCGTGCGCGTCGTCGCCCTCTCCGGCGGCTACTCCCGCGAAGAGGCGAACGCGCGGCTCACCCGCAACCACGGGATGATCGCGAGCTTCTCGCGCGCGCTCTCGGAGGGACTCTCGGCGAAGCAGAGCGACGCCGAGTTCAACGCGATGCTGGACAGCTCGATCGCGAGCATCTTCGAGGCGTCGAAGACCTGAGCCGCCGCCGGCTCAATAGCGAAAGGTGTAGCCCACCTTCGCCGTGAGCTCCGTCACGACCGGAGCGTAGTCGCCCCCGCCCGCTTCCCAGCCCTGGTTGACGACGAAGAACAGCTCGCGACCCGGCTCGACGATCCACCACATCCGGCTGTTCAGGCCGAGCTGGTCGGAGAGGTTGTCGTACTGGAAGAAGTTCGACCACGAGACGCGCGGCGTGAACTGGAGCTCGACACGAGTCCTGGCGACGTGCACGTCGAAGCTGCCACCGTCGAGGTCGACGTCGTTGAACTCGTACTCGATGTCCACCAGGACGCGCGAGCTCGCCCGGATGCCGACGCCGAGATTGACGTCCTGGCGGTAGCCGTCGAAGAACGAGCCGAAGACGTAGGAAGCCGCGAGCTCGATCTGGCGCTTGTTCGAGCTCTCGAACTCGATCTCGAACCTCCGGAAGTCGTAGGAGCCCGCCGGGACGATCACGCCCTGAAGGTTGAAGTCCGCATCGAGGACTTCGCGTCGCGGGGTGAGCTTGAGCTCGAGCTGATCGCCCGACTCCCACAGGATCCCGACCGGCTGGATCTCGATCTCGACCGACTCGGTGTCGTTGCCCTCGTTGGTGACGAGTCTCGGCTCGAGGCTGAAGCGGAGCTGACGGATGTCGCCGTAGAGGCGCGGGCGGTAGTTGAGGTCCGCGAAGTAGCTGCGGATACCCGTTCGCGGCGCCCGCCCGAGCTCGGGTTCGAAGTCGTCGTCGACCCCCAGGTACTGGAACGAGAGGTCGATCTCGTCGTTGGGGTAGTCGACCGACGCGAACCACGCCGCGTCGTCACTGCCGCGTGAACCCTCGTTGCGGCTCTCCTGCACGAACGTCGTGAAGCGCAGGTTCTTGTCGCCCAGGAACGAATCCGTCCGCAGGTTCATGTCGACGCCCACGGTCTGGTCCTGGTCGGTGTTCTCGGTGGGGTTTCCTCGTGTGTACACGAGTCCGATATCGGACTGATCGAAGATGTTCTTCGAGAAGCGCGCGGCGAGGAGGTTCCTGGAGTCGATCGAGCTCGTGTCCGACGTCTGGACGTCGAGAATCCCGGCGCTGAACGAGTCCGTCTGCGTCGTGACCTTCACGGCAGTCCGCAAGGGCACCTCGTTGTCGTTGTCGTCGAGGCCGATGCGGCGGCTGAAGAAGGGGACTGCGTCGCGGTTGTCGGGTCCGAACTCGAAGGTGCTCGAGTCCTCGAGGAAGAAGTCGCGCTTCTCGGGGAAGAACAGGTCGAAGCGCGTGAGGTTGATCTGCCGGTCGTCGACCTCGGTCTCCGCGAAGTCCGTGTTGATGGAGAGCGAGACCTTCGTGCTGGGCGTCACCTTGTAGAAGAGGTCGAGCCCGACGTCCTCCTCGAGGTCTTGCTCCAGCGTCGTTCGGTCGCGGAGCCAGTCCCCGACGACGAAGGGCACCACATCGAGCCCGAGGCCCTGCTGGAGACCGGCGAGGCCCTGGAGCGTCCCGGCGTGCGCGACCGAGAAGAACTGGAGTCGCGGCGTCGGGCTCGCCCAGCGTGCCTCTTCCTCGCGACGCCGGATGAAGCGACGCACGTTGAAGCCCCAGCTCGTGCCGGCCTGGTCGAAGTTGAGCGTCGCCAGCGGGATCTCGAGCTCCGCCTGCCAGCCGCGCTCGGTCACACGTGACTGCCCGTACCAGATCCCGTCCCAGTCCTTGTTGAAGCGCGAGCCGTTGCGCGCGATCAGGGCGTCGCCCTTGGAACCGCCCGCGCCGATCTGGAACCAGAACGCGTTTCGCCGATCGAGGAAGGTGTCGAAGAACAGCTCGACGCGGTCGTCGGGGCCGAGACGAGCGTCGCGCTTCAACTGCGTGGCGCGGATGCGTTCAGGATCGGAGTCGCGGCAGTCGAGCAGCACGAAAATGGAGCGCTCGTCGAAGAGCAAGCGGATCTCCGTCTCCTCGGTCGGAACCGCGCCGGCGACCGGGACGACCTGCCGCAGCGCGGAGAGCGGTTGCGCGCTCCGCCAGGCCGGGTCGTCGAGCAGGCCGTCGATCACCGGCCGCTCGGTTCCGGGCGGCACGGCGGTGATCGAATAGACCGGCTCCTCGGCAGCAGCTCCTGCCGAGATGAGCATGCCTGCGACGGCGACTCTTCCGATTCGGGCGACCCACCCGCGCCGTGAGCGGAGGGGCGCCCTCGCTCTCGCGCGGGTGTCGATCATGGCTCCTCGGTGGGGATGAGATTGTACGGCTCAGAGGAGCGTTCGCCTGCTCGCGTCGAAAGCGCGGAGCTCGAGCTCACGCGCCGGCGAACGGTCGTAGTCCTCGGCGAACAGGGACCAAATCATGAAGTCGTGACGCGCGTCGTCGCAGTCGACGTAGCGTCGCTTCAGCGTCGCCTCGTGTTCGTAGCCGAGCTTCGCAGGAACGGCCGCGCTAGCCTCGTTCTCGGGCGCACAGCAGATCTCGACGAGCTCCGCTCCCGCGATCTCGAAGGCGATGCGCGTCATCGCCGCGGCGGCCTCGGTCGCGAAGCCGTTCCCCGTCTGCCGCACGTCGATCCAGTAGCCGATCTCGAGGGCGTCCGGGCCGCTCCGCTTGAGCAGCATCGTCTCGCCGATCAACGCGGACTCGTCGGGAGTGAACACCCCATAGCAGTAGTGCTCGTCCTCGTCGAACCACGTCCGGCGCCCGCGCAGCCACTCGCCCGTCTCCTCGAGGGACCGGGGCTCGTGCTTCATGAACGGGATCCAGGGCCGGAGGCTCCGGTCCGAGGCGTCGAGCGACTCGCGCACCAGCCCGGCATCGTCCGGCGACCAGCAGCGAAGGACCGCGCGTTCCGTCTCGATCCGGTAGGCGGGCGTCGTCACTCTAGTCGAGCAAGAGCGGCGGGATCTCCTGATACGCCGGGAAGCGTCCCGTCTCGAACTTCGAGTAGACGAGCTTCCCGTTGCGCGACACCTCGAACGCGCCGTTGTCGCCCTTGACGAGCTTGACGTCGATCTTGCTGTCGGGGAAAGCCGTCTCGATCTCGGCGGCCAGACCGGTCGCCTGCGGGAGGTAGTGTCAGCGGACGCAGTATTCGATGGTGATCTTCACGGGGGGGCTCCTGGCAGCGGTTGCCGGTCGAGGGGGGTGCAGATGATAGGGACGGGACGGGGCCGCTCCATTCCATATGTGCGCAGGCTCCAGGCCGCCCTCAGGACAGTTCCCATAGAATGGGGGCACTTCCGGCCGCCGGAGACCGTCCTCGCCCCTCCACCCTCGCCCTCACCCCCTCCCCGAGGCCCCGCGAATGCTCTCCCTCACCGCCCTCCTCCTCATCCCCCTTCCTGTCCAGGTCCAGGCTCCCGCCGACGGCGGACGCCAGATCCGCATCGAGCTCGAGAGTCGGAAAGCGCTCCTCGAGCTGGCGCCCCTCGACCTCGACATGATCTCGGTCGCACCCAACGGTCGTGAGGCGCGCGTCGTCGCGTACGCGGACGACCTCGACCGACTCGACGCGCTCGGCGTGCCCTACAGCGTGGAGATCGAGGACCTGCAGTCCTTCTACGCCGATCGGATCGCGGCGGATCCGGGGCCGCAGGTCGGCGCGACGACGCTCGGACAGTGGCTGACTCCGGCCTTCGGGTCAGGGTCGATGGGCGGCTACTACACCTACAGCGAGATGGTCTCGGTCATCAACCAGATCCAGGCCGCCTACCCCTCGCTCGTCTCGGTTCCCCAGAGCCTCGGGACGACCCTCCAGGGGCGGGACCTGTGGGCGTTCAGGGTTTCCGACAACCCTGGTGTGAGCGAGGGAGAGCCCGAGGTCCGCATGGACGCCATGCACCACGCTCGCGAACCGATGAGCATGCACGCGCTCATCTGGTACGTGCTCTTCCTCACCGAGGAGTACGCTACCGATCCCCTCGCCGCGTACCTCGTCGACGAGCGTGAGCAGTGGTTCGTCCCCGTCGTGAACCCGGACGGCTACGTCTACAACGAGACGATCGCCCCCGGCGGCGGGGGTCTGTGGCGCAAGAACCGGCGCAACAACGGCGGCGGCATCTTCGGCGTCGACCTCAACCGGAACTACGACTTCCAGTGGGGCTACGACAACATCGGATCGAGCGGTTCGGCGAACAGTGAGACGTATCGAGGTCCGGCGGCGGCGAGCGAGCGCGAGGTGGCAGCGATGCAGACCTTCATGGCGGCGCACTCGTTCGTGACCGTGCTGACGGTCCACTGCCACGGGAACCTCTGGCTCCGTCCGTACGGCTACGACGTCTTCGATCCCGCGAACGTCGCGGACTACATCGAGGTCGGAGACCTCGCCGTCGAGTTCAACCAGTACGCGCACGTTCCCGGGACGGTGCTCTATCCGGCCAACGGCGTCACTGACGACTACGACGAGGGAGTCCACGGCTCGATGGCCTGGACGCCGGAGATCGGCAACGACACCGACGGCTTCTGGCCGGCCACGTCGCGCATCATCCCGCTCGCCATGGAGAACCAGATGGCGTTCGCCCGCACGGCCCTCGCCGCGGGCGCGTACATGCGCGCGAGCGACGTCCAGACGAGCGATCCCGCTGGGGACGGAGACGGCTTCTTCGAGCCCGGCGAGACGATCGATGTCGTCGTCACGGCACGAAACAGCGGGTGGGGGACGCCGGGGACGAACGTCATCGGGCGCGTCACGACGACCAGCCCCGATGCTGCGGCATCTGCGCCCACGTTCGACTTCGGGGCCGTCACCGGTTTCAGCGACACGACGAACGCGGCGACGCCCTTCACGCTGACGATCCTCGGGAACCCGGCTCCGGGGACGGTCATCCCGTTCCAGGTCGAACTGGACTACGAGGGGACGACCGTCATCGGTGACTTTCAGGTGATCACGGGCGAACGCTTCGCATTCGCCATCGACAACGTCGAGGCGGACCACGGCTGGAGCGTCGGCGACACGGGTGACACGGCGACGACCGGAATCTGGACGCGTGCGGACCCGACGGGGACGACTTTCAGCGGCGAGGATCTGAACCCCGAGGACGACCACACGGCGGGTGCGTCGAGCATGTGCTTCGTGACCGGGAACGGTCGCGGCGCGGCGGGCAACGATGACGTCGACGGCGGGGCGACGACCCTCTTCTCGCCTCCCTTCGACCTGTCGGGTGCGACGGTCGCGTACGTCAGCTACTGGCGCTGGTGGGCCGACCTCTCCTTCGTCGACGACGTCTTCGTGGCCGAGATCTCGAACGATGCCGGTCAGAACTGGACGACGCTCGAGACCGAGACGGTGTCCGACAGCGCGTGGACGCATCACGAGTTCCGCGTGAACGACTTCCTGACGCCGACCGCGGACATGCTGCTGCGTTTCATCGCGTCCGACACCGGGACGGGCTCGCTGGTCGAGGCCGCCGTCGACGACGTCGTCGTGGAGATCTACGACGACCGCCCGCGCTTCAACGTCTACGGGTCGGAGGAGCAGGGGACCTCGCTGACGCTGAACCTCTCGGGACAGCAGGGCGACTTCTTCCTCCACTACTTCAGCACGGGGACGGGCAACATCCCGATCACGAACGTGACCGGGAACTTCCTGCTGGACCCCGCGAACTACTACCTCCTGTTCAAGGGATTCGTCCCGGCGTCGCGCCTCGCCGTGCGAACGGCCACCGTCCCCACCGATCCGTTCTGGACCAACCTCGACCTCTACCTCCAGTCGCTGGTGTTCGGGTCGAGCGAGACCTTCCTCACGAACAGCGTCCACATCGTGCCGTTCTAGGAGCCGTTGAAGCTCTACTCGGCGGTCAACTCCACCTTCTCGCGCCGCGCTCGCATTGCGCTCCGCGAGAAGGGGGTGACCGTCGAGGAGGTGGAGACCGATGCGGCCGCTCGGAAGACACCCGAGTACCGGTCCCTCAACCCCTACGGCCGCATCCCGACCCTCGTCGACGGACAGGTCGTTCTCTACGAGTCGACCGCCATCCTCGAGTATCTCGAAGCCCGGTTTCCCGAGCCGCCTCTCGTGCCCCACGATCCCGCGGACCGCGCGCGCGTCGTGATGTACGTCAAGCTGTGCGACCTCGAGTACACGCCCCACGCCATCCGGATCCAGCGGCCGAGGCGTCTCGAGCCGAAGGAGAGCTGGGACCTCGAACGGATGGCAGCCGCGCGGGAGGCGATCGCTTGCCACTACCCGATCCTCGAGCGCGAGCTCGAGGGGAAGGACTACCTCGTCGCCGACCGTTTCACCTGGGCCGACCTCGCCTACCTGCCGTTCCTCCACTTCCACGCACTGCTCGACGTCGACCTCCCGCCGAACGTCGCGGCCTGGTGGGCGCGCCTCGCCGAGCGCGAGAGCGCGCGCGCCACGGAGCCGTCACAGTAGACCCCGTCAGGCCGGGAACCTGTCGGTGAGCATGACCTCGGAGATGGGGAGCTGCCCCGGCTTGGGCCACGGGTCCTTCGTCCGCTTCCCCACGGCGACCATGGGACCCATGCAGTGGCCTTCGGGCAGCCGGATGAGCTTCGCCACGGCATCGCTGTCGAAGCCGATCATCGGGCACGAGTCGTAACCCATACCCTGGGCTGCGAGCATGATCGTCTGCATCGCGATGCCGATCGAGCGCTGAGCCTCGTCGCGCTGCAGCTCGGGTTTTCCCTCGTGAAAGGGACCCATCCAGTTCACGAGCAGCTCGGCGACGGCTTCAGGGGCGTTCCGCCAGTAACGCTGCGGCTCCTTCTTCCATGCCATGACGTCCGCCGTCATCACGATCAGTAGCGAAGCGTCCGTCATCTGCGCCTGATCGTTGCCGACCGCACGGATCTCCTTGCGCAGCTCGGGATCCCGAACGACGACGAAGCGCCAGTGCTGGATGTTGAAGGAAGTCGGCGACTGCATCGCGGTCTCGATCAGCCGCGTGGTCTCCGCTTCGTCCATGCGGTGGTTCGGGTCGAAGTGCTTGACGGCGCGGCGAGATGCAATGGCTTCGAAGATGTCCATGGAGTGTTGGGTCAAGGCGTCGAGGAGGTGGCGGGGATCGAACAGGGTAGCGTGGCCGGTACCGCCGGCGGTGGTTCGCGTCGCTGGAGCTCGACCATCGACACGAGCGTCAGAGCGATGCCCGGAAGCGACATCCAGCCGATGGCCGTGCCCCCGAGCACCCATGTGAGGAGCACGACGAGCGCGGGGTTCAGGTACGTGTAGGCCATCGTCCGCGTCGGCCCGATCACCATGGTGGCCCGCTGGGCGAGCAGGAACGTGGTGAGCGTGGTGAAGACCGCGAGGTAGGAGATCGCACCGAGCACTCGTAGGTCGAGCTCACTCGCGCGCACGAGCAAGAGCTCGTCCCAGCCCAACACGAGGAGCCATCCCGTCCCGGTGACGAGCGTCCAGAACGTCATCACCGCCATGGGTTCGCCGCGATGCAGGCGCTTGACCAGCACGGTGTAGAGCCCGAGGGATGCCGTTCCGGCGAGGAAGAGACCGTCTCCCGGGGCCAGGTCCAGCTCCACCAAGCTCTCGAGCCCGCCGCGGAACACGACCCACACCGCGCCGAGCATGCCGGCGACCAGGGCGAGGAGGCGCCGGCCGCCCTGGTGCTCTCCCAGGAAAAGGAGCGCGAAGAGCGCGGCGAAGCCCGGCGCGAAGGTGAACAGGGCGCCGGTGTTCACGGCTGTCGTCGTTCGAAGGGCCTCGAACATGGCGAAGAAGAACCCGATCAGAGGAGCGCTCAGGACGGCGTAGCGGATCAGCGCGCGCCAGGTCGGGAGCACCTCGAGTCGATGGCGCAACGCAACGAGCGGCAGGAAGATCAGCGCCGCCAGAGCGAACCGAAGAGCGGTGAGCACCACGCTGTCCATGGCTCCCGCGATCGAGGCAACGACCGGGAAGGACGTGGCGACCAGGAGGGTCGACGCGACCATCGCCACATGAGCTCTTCGGACCTTGTTCATGACTGCACCTTTCTCGCGCGGGGCAGAGACGAAGGCAGGGGTGCGGAGGGAGCGCGCCCCTGCCCAGGCGTTCAGTTCTGGCTCGTCGCCGACAGCAGGAAACGCCGCATGAGCGAGGCGATGCGCGGACCTTCTTCCTCGAGCGCGAAGTGTCCCGTGTCCAGCAGGTGGAGCTCCGCATCGGGCAGGTCACGCAGGTAGGGGTGCGCACCCTCGGAGGGGAAGATCGGGTCGTTCTGACCCCAGACGATCAGCGTCGGCGGCTGGTGATCGCGGAAGTACTGTTGCCAGCGCGGGTAGAGCGGGACGTTCGTGCGGTAGTCGTAGAACATCGCGAGCTGGATCTCCTGGTTGCCGGGGCGGTCCAGGAGCGGCTGATCGACGAGCCAGTTGTCGGGGCTGATCGTCTCGGGGCGACGCGTGCCGTGCTGGTACTGCCACTTCGTGGCTCCCAGGCTCAGCAGCCCGCGAAGCTCGTTCCCGTGCTCCTCCGACCCGCTCTTCCAGAACCGCTTGATCGGGTCCCAGAACTCGCGCAACCCCTCCTCGTAGGCGTTGCCGTTCTGCACGATCAGGCCGGTGACGCGCTCGGGGTGCGCTTCCGCGATCCGGAATCCGATCGGAGCGCCGTAGTCCATGAGGTAGATCGCGTAGCTCTCGAAACCCCGCCGCTCGAGCAGTTGATTCACCAGCGAGGCGATGTTCTCGAAGCTGTACTCGAACTCGCCTGCAGCCGGCATCGCGCTCAGCCCGTAGCCCGGGTAGTCGGGAGCGATGACGTGGAAGTCGGAAGCGAGCTCGGGGATCAGGTTGCGAAACATGTGCGAGGACGTCGGAAACCCGTGGAGCAGGACGATCTGCGGAGCACCGGGCGTGCCGGCCTCACGGAAGAAGAGCTGGACACCCTCGACCGTTTCCGTTCCGTAGCGGACGGCGTCGGACGCGAGGTCCTGCGCCTGTGAAGGCAGTGCGAGTGCGGTCGCGAGGACCATCGGAAGGGCGAAGCGAGCGGTTCGTTGGGAGTACATGGTCGCGTTCCTTTCAGGGCCTGGATTCTGGAGTCGATTGGTGTTCGGTGCGCTTCACGATGAGCTGGTCCCGCTCGCGGAGCTCTTCTTCGGTGAAGCGCGGTGTGATGTGCTGGGGGCAGTTCCAGTCGAAGGCGACGACGTGGAACAGGACGGCGCGCTCGACGCGGGCGCCGTACTCCGGGTCCTCGAGACGATCGACGAGATCGGGCCGATCGGCGGCATCGAAGACCTCCGTCCTGGCGAGCAGCTTGAGGCGCGCCCGGTTCGCGTAGTCCATGAAGAACAGCGACACGCGGTCGTCCTTCCGGAGGTTTCCCGTGCTGATGTACTGGAGGTTCCCGCGGAAGTCGGCGTATCCGAGCGTCCGCTCGTCGAGCACCTTCAGGAACCCCTTCGGGCCGCCGCGGAACTGCAGGTAGGGCCAGCCGTCCTCGTTGACGGTCGCCATGTAGAAACCGTCGCGTCGACCGATGAAGCTCGCCTCCCGCGGGGACAGGAGCTCGTCGTCCATGGCCCAGTGCTCGACCTTGGCGGCCTTGGCGCGGACCCCGTAGTGCTCCTGGGTCGCCTTGACCGAGTCGGTGAAGGTGAGCGCGGGGTACTTGCGTGTCATGCTTCCGGTCTCGGACGGGTGTGCCATGAGGAGCGGAGAGTGCACCGCCCGTGCCATCGGGCACGCACCGAGCACAAGTCGTTGCAAAGCAGACGGTTGAGCCCATTGCTGGTAGCGCTGCGACGCCCCGAGATCTCGCTATTGCCGAGATCTCGGAATTCCTTCCACGAGATCTCATTAGGCTCCGTCGATGGACGTCGGGTCCCTCCGCCGTATCTCGCTGCACGTCGCCGAGGCCTGCTCGGTCGAGAACGTGCTCGCGAAGGTCGTGGAGGGTCTGGCGAGCGAGGACGCGGTCGCGCTCGCGCGCATCTGGCTGATCGGGCCCGGCGACCTGTGCGACGAGTGCTACCTGAGCGCGGAGTGTTCCGACCGGACACAGTGCCTCCACCTCGCTGCGAGTCGCGGCACGTCGAGCGCGGGCGACCACCAGGCCTGGGACAATCTCGACGGCTTGTTCCGCCGCTTTCCGCTCAACAAGCGGAAGGTGGGACGCATCGGGGCCACCGGCGTTGCGGAGCTGCTCCCGATCGGCAACGGAGAGAGCCCGTGGCTGCGCGATCCCGAGTGGGCGGAGCGCGAGGGCCTGCGCGCCTTCGCAGGTCAACCCCTGGTCTACCGCCAGGAGATCCTGGGCGTACTGGGTGTCTTCTGCCGTCGGGAGCTCGACGAAGGCGAGTTCGAGTGGCTGCGGGTCTTCGCCGACCACGCCGCCGTGTCGATCGCGAACGCCCGTGCCTTCGACGAGATCGAGTGCCTCCGAGATCAGCTCGAGCTCGAGCGCGACTACCTGCGCGAGGAGATCAAGGTCACGCAGGCGTTCGAGGGAATCATCGGGGAGAGCCCCCCGATGCAGAAGCTCTTGCGCCAGGTCGAGATCGTGGCGCCGACCGACGCGACCGTCCTGATCGAGGGCGAGTCGGGTACGGGGAAGGAGCTCGTCGCGTCCGCGATCCACGAGCGCAGCCAGCGCGCCAACGGGCCCATCGTGCGTGTGAACTGCGCATCGATCCCGCGCGAGCTCTGCGAGAGCGAGTTCTTCGGCCACACCGCCGGAGCCTTCACGGGCGCGGCGAGCGAGCGCGCCGGGCGCTTCCAGGTCGCGCACGAGGGGACGCTCTTCCTCGACGAGGTCGGCGAGATTCCGATCGAGCTGCAGGGCAAGCTGTTGCGCGTGCTGCAGGAGGGCGCGTTCTCGCGCGTCGGCGAGGACCACGAGCGGAAGGTAGACGTGCGCGTGATCGCGGCCACGAACCGCGACCTGTCGTCCGAGGTCGACGCCGGCCGGTTTCGACAGGACCTCTACTACCGACTCACCGTCGTGCCCGTCGAGATCCCCGCCCTGCGCGATCGGAAGCAAGACATCCCGTCGCTCGTCGCGCACTTCCTCGAGCTCTCGAGTGCTGCGAGCTCGTCGAAACCGTCCTTGAGGAAGAGGGACCTCTTGCGGCTCCAGTCCTACGACTGGCCCGGCAACGTGCGCGAGCTCCAGAACGTGATCGAGCGCGCCGTGATCCTTTCCGAACACGGTCGCCTGCGCCTGGACGTCGGTGTCGGCGGCGTGAAGCCCACACCGGGACAGGCGAGGGGCGAAGCGTCCGAGGTCCTCACCGAGGCCGAGATCGCGGAGCTCGTGCGGGCGAACACGGTCGCCGCGCTCGAGCGCTCGAACTGGAAGGTCTCCGGCGATGGCGGCGCATCGGAGCTCCTGGGCATGAAGCCGAACACGCTCGCCTCCCGGATGAAGGCGATGGGGATCGAGCGCCCACGACGCAAGTCGTGAGAGGGGAGGCGCGGAATGTCTGGCGCGCTCCGGGCCGCTCGGGGATCATTCCCGCGCTCGCGGCTGACTGCCCCCGCGATCGACGAACACCGTGAACACGGTTACCGCCCCCGACAGCTCACGACGGCCCACCGTCCTGGAGCTTCTGTGCCTCGTGGGCGGGATCGTGCTGACGCTGCGCTATCGGTGGCTGCTCGACGACGCGTTCGTCTACTTCCGCTACATCGACAACTTCCTCTTCCTCGACCTCGGGCTGGTCTACAACCAGGGGGAGTACGTCGAGGGCTTCAGTAGTCCCGGATGGATGCTGATGCTGCTCGGTCTCAGGGCGCTCCACCTCGACTGGTGGTTCATGGTGCAGGGCGTGGGCTGCGTGATCTTCGCGCTCTTCTGGTGGGTCCTCGTTCGGCTCAACCGCGAGCTCTCGCCGGGGCGGTCCCTCCTGAACCTGCCGCTCCTCTACCTCGCGGCGAACTACGCCGTGAACACGTACTTCACCTCCGGCGTGGAGACGCCGGCGATCCAGCTCGTCGGCGTGATCTTCGCGTTCTACATCCTCGAGCCGAGGTCGCGCACCCGGCAGCTCCTGGTGGGTGTCTCGCCGCTCGTCCGACCCGAGCTCGCGCTTCCCCTGATCCTGGTGATCCTCTGGACGTGGGCACGGCGGCGCTTCTTCCCGCGCTGGATTCTCGTCTCCACGGCGCTGACTGCCGGCCTCTGGGAGGTGTTCAGGATGGGCTACTACGCCGATCCGTTCCCGAACACCTTCTACTTGAAGAGCACGCTGATGACGGAGCAGGGGCTCGTCTACCTCCAGGAGACGCTCACCACCTATCACTTCTACGTCATGGCGCCGCTCGTCCTCTTGCTCCTGGTCGGGTTGCGCCTGCGATCGTCGCGCGCCGCCGAGCTGAAGCTCGAGGAGCGCTTCGTGATGGTCGCGCTCGCCGCGGTGATCACGGCCTACGTCGTCTCGATCGGCGGTGACCCGCGGCACTACCGCTACCTGGCGTTCCCGTTCTGTCTGGCCGCCTGCGCGTTCGGAGGCGTCCCCGAGTGGCTCGCACTCCGGCTGACCCCCGGCCTGCGCTGGGCCGGGCTCCCGGTCGGGATAAGCCTGTTCCTCCTGTTCGCGCGCGCTTATCCGGCGCAGCTCGACAAGCACCCGTTCACTCACGAGGAGAACCACCGCAGGGTCGCCGGGATCAACGACGCGGCTGCGCACCGCGCCATGCCCCCGCTGCAGCACGAATACTGGAGCAAGACCGCGAACATCGACGCGATGGTCGCCTGGCGCGAGTCCGGAGTCGGATACTCCGTCGCCGAGGCGGACACCAAGTGGTGGTGCGTGGACATGTACATGAAGTTCGACCGACGGATGGTCAACTCGCTCGGTCTGACGGATCCGTTCCTCGCGCGCACGCCCATGCCCTCCTACCGGCCGGCCCACAAGTGGGGGCTGCTCCCGCTCGCCGTCGACATGATCGACATGTATCGCAAGGGCGATCCCATCGGCCGGGGGATGTTCCGGCGCTACGTGGAGAGCGGGGAGGCGCCGGAGTGGATGGTCCTGAACCTCGAGGAGCTCGAGAAGATCGCATTGAAGGCCTACAACCAGCACGACCTCGTGGAGAACTTCCGGCTCGCGTTCACGAAGCCCGGCCCCATCGTCGCGGAGCAGCGCGAGGGGAGACCGTCCGACTGGGAAGACCGGCCGGACATGCGCAACCGCTGACGGGTCCCGGATCCTAGAGCTCGTCGATCGCGGCGCGTGTCTCTTCCGCGACGACCTCGTGGCCCGCGAGGTTCAGGTGCAGGTCGGTGTTCCAGTAGAGGCCCGTCTCCTCGCGGGCGAAGCGCGGGCGCAGGTCGAGCGCCCGCACGCCGTGGGCGGCGAGGTGTGCCAGGAACGCGTCGGCGACACGGTCGCTGCTCGCGAGGCCCTCGGCTGGCGCTCCGACCCTCGCCATGCCGTTCTCCAAGAGCTCCCGGTACAGGTCGGGTTGGCCGCGCGAGGGGGGCGGGAGGTACACGACCAGGAACGCCGCGTCGCGTTCGGAGCTCTGCCGCGCGAGTTCGATGCAGGTCGCCGCCGCGACGTTCGCCGCGGTCTCCTCGAGCTCGGGCTCGTCGAGGAATCGACAGGCCTGGACGATCTCCTGCGCGAACAGCCCGCGCCCGTTCGGCCGAACGGTGAAGAGCTTCTCCAGCGCGTAGGAGATCCTCGGTGGACTCTCCTGCCCGTACACGTAACGCCACAGGTCGAGGTCGAAGTCGTTCCCGCCGTACACCACCACGACGACGCCGTCCGGCTCCAGGTCTCCGTACCCGACGAAGGTCCCGAGGTAGTTCGCGAGGGCGTAGGCGCCGTGCGCGACGTTCCACACCCGGACGCTCTGCGCCCGGTCCTCCGCGCCGAGGGTCGCCTCGAGCAGGTTGGGAAAGGACTCGTCGTTCCCGCACACGCTGGAGACGTGGGAGTCGCCCATCACGAGCCAGCAGACGTCCGGTGCCGCGCCGATCGTGGAGTCGTCCTCCCGCATGCCGCGGTCGTTCGTCGCTCGGTGGAAGCCTTCGTCGGGGTGCTCCGCGAAGGCGTTCCAGGCCGTGGTATCGGGAACCAGGCGGAAGAACACGCCAGGGGCGGGCTCGTAGAGCGCCGACGTCACGGCCGGGAAGAAAGCGTTCACCACCTCCTCGTTCGCGAGCTCGCGCAATTGCTGTGCGAAGTCGCGACCGAGCTCGGCCAGGTCGTCCGGGACCTCGCGCGCGCCGCCTGCGGCCAGGCGAGCCGCGTGCAATCTCTCCCGCTCCAGGCGCGTGTCGACGAGCTCGACCGTGGGTACCTCGTCCGGCTCGGATCGCGCCAGGACGACCCAGCCCACGCCGACGACCACCGCGACGGAGCCGAGGGCCAGGGCGAGGCGCGCGGGGAGCGGAGCGGCCATCGGGGGAGACTACATTAAGGAAGCGCCCCCTTCGGACGTCGCGACGGGTGTCGGTGTAGGCTCTTGGGCATGAGAACCGCCATCGCCGCCCTGCTCGGGATCGCGCTCCTCGGGGCATGCCAGTCCGCCGCCTCGAAGCTGGACGCGGAGCCCGCTGCGCTCCCGGAGATCCGCTACTTCATGATCGCCGACACATGACCCTTCTGCGTGAAAGTCGAGGCCGCCGTGGGCGAGCTCGCGAAGGAGTACGAGGGGCATGTGGACTTCAACGTCATCCCGGCCGAGGAGACGAACCGGCGCACCGCCGAGATCGAGTCCTACGGCTTCGCCGAACAGCGGCACGGGCTCGTGGGGTTCGACGCGAACGGTGAGGTCCGCGTGAAGATCCCCGGGCACGACTACGGGAAGTCGGAGATCATCCTCGCGATCCAGCGCGTGCTCGCGGAAGAGTAGGGACTGCCGAACGGACGATCGAAGCAGCTTGGCCGCTTCGATCTCGTGCCTCCTGCTATGCCGGCTGCATGAGATGCGGGTCCGACTCCTTGGCTTCCCAGCGCTTCCGGCAGTCATCCGATCCGATGTACCAGTTGCGCGTCATCGGGTTCTTGATGGCCCATTCCGTGCAGTGGCTTCCGTCGGGGAGCTTCATGCGGAAGTCGTAGGCCTCCATGGTCTTTCGTAGTCCTTCGGCTGCCTCTTTCGCCGTGATCTTCCCGTCACGGAAGTCGAGGACGAAGGGCTCCGAAGCCTCGAAGAACGCGCGGAAGCCGGCGTGCTCGAACTCGGAGAAGAGCGGGTCCTTTGCCCGCTCGAAGTCGGCGCGATCGCGCGAGATCAGGTAGCTGCCCAGGTTCGACTCCGCGACGCCGACAGCGACCGCCCAGATGCGGACGACCCAGTCCCAGACCTCGAAGGAGCTCCAGGAGGCGAAAGACGAGTGGACGATTCGGTCGGCGAAGCCGAGGACTCGGTTGTGGACGTCCTCGATCGGCGCGAAGCGCTCATCCGACCAGTCGCCATCCTTGATCGCTTCCAGCAACGGGGTCGCCAGGGAGCGCACGAGCTCGCAGGAGTTGATGAGTCCCCGTGAATAGAGCGCGTCGAGGAAGCCCGATGCGTGGCTCAACAGGCAAAAGCGCGTGCCGACGCTCTTGGACGACGAGAACTGCAAGCGTTCGGTGCTGACCCAGGTCTGGACCGCCTTGGCCTTGGGGAACTGCAGCGCCGCGCTGGGAAGGTGCTCGTCGAGGAAGTTCCTGAACTCCTCCTCGGGGCTGATCTCGCGGTTCTTGGGGTACATCTCCGGGTCGACCGTCAGACCGATGCTGATGATGTCGTTGGTGGACTTCTCCCAGTTGTTGAAGGGAATCACCCAGACCCAGCCGCCCGGAAAGATGTGGTGGAGCGTGCCCTGCGACCACTTGATCGAGCAGTGGTTGGTGACGACGTCCTCGAAGGGCGTCACGTCGATCATGTGCGTGAAGATGCTGCGCGATCGGTGTCTGAAGCGGCAGGGGTCCTCGCGCAGCCCGTACTTCTCGGCGACCACGCTGCGGAAGCCGCTGCCGTCGACCAGGTACTGGCCGGTCAGGGTCTTGCCGGTCGATGTCGTGATCGTGACGCCGGCCTCGTCGATCTGGAGGTCCTGCACGCGCGTGTTGAGCAACAGGTCCGCCCCGTATCGCACGGAGACCTGTGCGAGGTAGGCATCGATGTCCTGACGGAACAGGTGGTTCTCGTCGCGGAACGTGTTCCCGAACTGGTGGGCTTGCTGGGGGTCGTGTTCGCGACCCAGGTCGTGATAGGCGAAGCCGAACGTGCGCTTGATGCCGCAGCTCGTGGTGATGTTCTCGCGGATGCCCTTGGGAGCTCCGAGCCCGATGTTCTCGATCTCGGGCACGTCGAACTTGCGCGAGATCAGCGAGAGGATCTGCGACGTCTGGGGGATCGTCGACTCGCCGATCGCGTAGCGCGGGTGGGAGGTCGCGTCGATCACGGCCACCTTCCCACCGTGTCGGGCGAGGATGGAGGCCAGGATGGAGCCGGCGAACCCGCTCCCGATGATGATCACGTCGTAGTCGTGGCCCAATGCAGATCCCCTTCGGAGTCTCGGATGTACAGGTGCTTGTCGACGGGCGAGCCGCGTCGGGTAGCCACGGCTCGCGTGAGACCCGCGGCCGCTCTTCGAATGTCTGTTCGTGGCCGGATTGCCGCTGGATGCGGCCCGCGTAGAGTTCGAGCGCTGCGACGATGCCGCCTAGCCTCTGGGGGATCGTAGCAGGAATACGAGGGTCGGTGTTTGTTAGGTAGCGGATTGTCCGCGTAGATTCAGCGGCTCCAGATTCCCCCGACGCGCACGCTGCAGTCCGGATCGAACGATGACGGGCGCCCCGTTCGCGACCGGGGCGCCCGTCGTCAATCCTCCTCACCGTTCGTTTCGGTGAGCTGCCGGACCTGACCGACCAGGTCCGTCTTGCCGAACACGAAGGTCGCCTTCGCACCGGCCAAGATGTCCTGGACGGCCTCGAGCTCCTTCATGCGAGCGAGGGCCGGGTTGGCCGCGAGCAGGCGAGCGGTGTTCGCCTGGCTGCGCGCGGCCGCGGTCTCCTCGCGACGACGGATCAGGTTCGCCTCGGCCTGCTTCTCGGCCTCGATGACCTGGTTCAGGATCGTCTTCATGTCGCCCGGCAGGATGATGTCCCGCAGACCGACGCTGATCACTGCGACCCCGAACTCCGTCGCGCGCTTCGCGATCGCGGCGGCGACCTCGGTGCCGACGGCCTCCTTGTCGGTCAGGAGGGCGTCGAGAGCTCGCGTACCGACGATCTTGCGCAGGGCGAGCTGGGCCTCCCGGTAGAGGGCCTGCTCGTAGTCGTCCACCGTGGCAACGGCTTTCACGGCGTCCTTCACCTGGTAGGTGGCGACGAGGTTCACGCGCAGCGTGACTTTGTCGGACGTCATGATCTCCTGTCCGGCGACGTCGGCGACCTGCTCGCGCTGATCGACGATCTTCCACGTGACGCCCGCGACCTGCTTCCAGAACACGGTCATGCCCTCGTCGACCGTGCCGATGAGGCGACCTTCCTGGAAGAAGAGCACACGCTCACCGGTCTCGACGTGGACCGGCTGCAGGAAGTAGGACGCCTTCGCGTGCAGGAGGATCGCGTTCATCCGATCGTGCTCGAAGAGCGGATCGGCGATCGTCTTCACCTCGAAGTCGAGGTCGTACGGTCGCTTCCAGAACGCGTGGCGGCCCGGTCCGAGGATGTCGAACAGGCGGCCGTCCTTCCACACGAACGCCCGCTCGTCGTCGACGAGGTCGACGACGAAGAGCTCCGCCTTCAGGTCCTCGTCCACGACGAGAACGTCCAGGAGCGGGTGCTCGAAGCGAGCGTTCAGCGTGTCGAAGACTTCGACCTCGTCGAATCCGAAGATTCGACCCGGGACGAAGTACACGCCCGGCTCGAGGAACTTCTTGAAGTCGCCGTGGCGGAACCACAGACCGACTTCGTTCTGCTTGATGCGGACTCGGGAGAACATGGCCGTCACCTCCTCTCGTTGCGGCCGGAACAGAAGCAGCACGGGGACGTCCCGTGCCGTGTTTGGTGGTGCGATCCGGGGGAGAGACTCTCGGTCGAGCCTCCGCGCGGGCGGCGGAGTCGCGCCATCGAGCCGACGTCTTCCGCGACATGACCATCATCGGGACGGGATCGAGATCTCGAATCCCGCGCGAGGACGAGTCAGGCCGTGGTGCGCCGGCTCGAGGTTGCGCGACTGCGAGGCCTCTCGCTGCGGTGTCTACAGCGGTGTCGTCGGACGACCCGTGCCGTCCGACCGACGCCGGTTCGACCGGTTCACCGGAGAGTTGCTTCCCCGGATCGCGGGGAGGGGCCAATCCAGGCCCGTGGAGGGATTTGAACCCCAGCACGCAGTGCGTGCCTTACCAGTTCACGTTTCACCGTCGTGTGCTCTTTCGAGCGTGCCTCTCGCGGACACCGGTCGAACCCGTGTCGCGGAACACGCCTCCCGAGACCCGTTCGAGGGTGGAGGGCGCGCCGCCGGACGACGTCCGTGAGTGCTCTTCGTCGAGGGGGAAGGTGCTGGCGACCCCGACGGGAATCGAAAACCGCGTCTCGGGACGACGGGGCCGATCGAGGTGGTGGATCCAGGGCAGGGATTCGAACCCCGGCTGCGAGGTTCAGAGCCTCGCGTGCTTCCGCTACACCACCCTGGAAGTGGGAAGGGAGTTTTGCTGGTGCCCCCGGCAGGCATCGAACCTGCGACCTTCGGATTAAGAATCCGCTGCTCTGCCGGCTGAGCTACGGAGGCGTTTGTTGGGCGGAGCGGGAAGGAATCGAACCCTCGTCTCCGGTGTTTCGAACCAGCGCTTGCACCGTCTCAGCTACCGCTCCCTGTTCTACCGGGCGATGGGGGTGCGTGCAGGGAATCGAACCCTGGTCTGGAGGCTCACACCCTCCCGCTCCGCCACTGAACTACACGCACCATGCGCCCTTGGGCTCCCCACTGCCCGGGCCGACGGAGAGGACGCGTATTGCGCGATGCGTTGCGAGCTCCCCCTCGAGCCAGCTCCACTCTCCGTCGGCCCGGCCGACACGCCGATCACGCCCCCGGGCGTTGATCGGCGTTGAACTACGGGCGGCGACGAACGGGTCGTCGACCGCCTCGTTAGTGATCTCACCTGGTTGTCACAGATCGTCGTGCGGGCGGACCGGTACCGCGAACGGTTCGAACCGCCTTGTTGCCTTGTCACCTCGAACGGGAGGGGCACGAAAAAAGCCCAGGGCTGGTGTGCCCTGGGCTTCCCGTGCGTCGATGCGCGGAAGTCAGGGCTAGGGTGCGCGATCCTCCAGGCCGTTCGCTCTGAACGACTGCCGGTGGTCGACCGGGCAGACGGGCAAGAACCCGCGCCAATCGTTCCCTATCACTTGTTCTGTACGTTTCCGCTGGATGTGCATCGCGTTCCTCTCTGCTCGTTCTCCGAAACGAAAAAAGCCCAGGACCTCGATCCTGGGCTCATCGGAGAACGGGCTCCTCTGTCCAGGATCAGCCGGCCGGATCGACCTCCAAGAAGGACGTGGGCCGGGGCTGGTTGTGCAGTTGCTTCGCCATCGACTTCATATAACGACATGATCGCGCGAGAGGTCACATCGTTCTTCTATTTCTTTTCACGCGAACGTGAGCCGCCTGACGGCGGCTCGCTCGATCACGTGGTCCTCAGCCCGGGATGATGTACTTCCAGCCCGCCGTGCGTCGGAGGACGAGGCGGGGAAAGTCCGGCGCCAGGTCGTCGATCAAGATGCCCTCGGGGAGGAGCTCGAACTCCTTGCCGGCGTTCTCGGGCAGGGCGTAGGTCGTGCGAAAGCCGAAGACTCGCCTGGGTGAATCGATCTCGTCGGACTCGTCCCGGTAGTGATCGAGCGGATTCGTCTCGGGCGAGATGCGAGTCCCGTCCGCGAGGAGGAGCACCATCCGCGTCGGGTGCACCTCGGTTCTCCCGTCCGGCCCTGTCAAACGGAAGTGAAGCTCCAGGGCGTCGTCCGGTAGCGGCGCGTACCACAAGAGGCTGAGCGGCCATGCGGGGATCACCGGGAAGAACGGGGCCGGCCCCATGGAGATCAGGACCTGGGTGTAGTCGCCGTGGAACATCAAGACGGCTTCGCCGGACTCGACTCGATGGCGCGGAGGCTCGAACACCCAGCCCGGGGCATACGAGATGGCGACCTCTGGAGAATCGACCTCGTAGTAGTACTCGCGACCCACCGCGACGCAGCTACTCGAGGCCGCGCACAGGACGAGCTTCGTGATCCAGCGCGATCTCATCGCTCGCTCCTTCCCGCGACGTCGAGCACGGTCCATACCCACTCGGACCTTCTCCTGATCGCGAGGGGACCGAAGGTCTCTTTCTCTCCGTCGATCGATACCCCTTCGATGAGCAGCTCGAACTCCTCCTCTTCCTCTCCGGGGAGCTCGAACGCCGTCCGGAAGTGCATCCGATCGATGTAGGTGTCCGAGGGCGAGACCAGGGTTCCATCGGTCAGGCGCAGGCGGATCTCCTCGGGTCGAATCGAGAGCTCGTTCCGTGGTCCGCGCGCGTCGAACGAGATCTGTGGTCCAGGACCCAACGGTTGGTACCACATCCAAGCTACGGCGCCGACCGGGAGAACGCAGGCGATCAGCGGTCCGGAGAGGACCGGGTAGGTCGCGTGCTCCCAGATGACGACGTCCAGCCCGACGAGGCTCGAAGCGGAGGCGACCTCGGCGCCGCGCCGTTCGAGATACCAGGGCTCCTCCAGACGCCGAACGTCACCGGGGTCGGAGTGGATCGCGTAGTACGACTCCTTGACCAGCGCCAGGCATCCGCTGGAAAGAAGGCTGATGGAGATGACCAGAGAGAGGCTGCGGACCGCGCTCATGGCGACGCCGATTGTAGCCCTCGAACGGCATGGAGACCCTGGACTCCGGTCCGCACGCGTTCCCATCAGCAGGAACGACGGCGCGACGGTGCGATCAGGCGAGCGTCGCGGCCTCGACCAGCTCGAAGAGATAGAGCGGGTTGCCGTCCGGATCGGTGAAGAACGCCAGTCGCACCGCGCCGCCGTCCTCGACGATCGGTCCGTCGAAGACGACGCCGCGGGCACCCAGGGCTTCCACGGCTTCGTCTAGCGAACCGTCGACGTGGAGGCCGATCTTCATGCGACCCGGAGTGCTCGTGTCCACGTTCGCCCCTTCGATGGGGTGCAAGCCGATGACGAGATCCTGGCCCGCGACGATCTCGGCCCAGTGGCACTCGTAGCGCTTCCGGAGCTCCAGACGCAGCGTCTCCGTGTAGAACGCGATGGCGCGATCGAAGTCGGAGACATACAGGGTCGTGATTCCACCTCGGAACATGGCTGTCTCCTCAGGCTTTGGACGAGTTCTTCGTGTAGTGGGGCTGATAGAGATCGACCTTGACGTCGCCCGGCATCACGAAGCTGATGAGCAGGCCGAAGCCCTGATCCTCGACCTCGCCGATGAACTCCACGCCTCGTCCACGGAGCTCGGCCACCGTGGCCTCGATGTCGTCGCAGTAGAACGAGATGCTGTGGGTGCCCGTGGGCGGGCTCCCCTCCACCGGATGGACGCCGATGTCGCCTTCCGGCGCGTCGAAGATCAGCCATCCGTGGCCGACGTCGGTGAACGGGAATTGCAGCTTGTCGCGCAGGAACGCGCGCAGTTCTTCGGGCTGCGACGAATAGAACATGGCGTGGACGCCCTGGATCATCGGTTTCCTCCTGCCCCGCTCTACGGGGTCCAATGGATTCTGCGTGTAACCCGATTCTGCGACAACCCGTGCTCCGCCGATCCGCGCTAGGATCGCTCTCGATGGAAGAGCGGGCCTCTCTCACGCGACGGTTGCGGGCCGCAGACCTCTTCGCTCGCGGCTGGACCCAGGCGCAGATCGCGCGTGAGCTCGGCGTGACGCGCACGACAGCGATGCGCTGGCAACGCGCGTGGCAGAGGGATGGGCGACGGGCGCTCGCGCGCGGCGAACCGGCGGGTCGTCCTCCGAAGCTCGAGAGCGCGGAGCTCTCGCGCGTGCTCGCCTCGCTCCCGCGCGACACGACCGTCGAGCAGATCGCCGACGCGATCGCGAAGCGTACCGGCGTGCGCTATCACCCCGGACACCTCTGGCGCCTCCTCAAGGCGTGGGGCTGGGCCGAGACGTTCGAGCCCGGCCCGAGCGCGGCGTTCGCGGACCCGGACGGGAACGAGCTCTCTCTCGACTCACGTTCGTGATTCCCGGCTCCCGGGCTCCTCGGCCTTCGGGAGCGGGGGAGCGAGTCGAGCTTCCGAGCGATAGTCATCCACGCAGCTCGGACACAAGCCGTGCGTGAAAGACACCTGCGCGCGGTCCGCGAAGTAGCCCTCGATGGCGTGCCAGGCACCCGCTTCGTCTCGGATGCTCTTGCACTGGGCACAGATCGGGAGCAGGCCCTCGAGCCGCGTGATGCGCTCGGATGCCGCCTCGAGATCCTCGCTGTGTTGCCGAACTGCAACGTTGGCGAGCGTCAGGGCCCGGTTCGTACGACGCAGGACCGCCCACGCGCTCCAACCCGCGAGCGCGACGACGACGAGCAGCAGCGATCCGACCAGCAGGAAGTTGCGCGTCAGCCGGTGCTTGTCGAGTGCCAGGTCGCGAAGCTCTCCCTCCAGCGTCAACGCGGCGATCCGGCGCTCCTTCTCCCTGGAGTCCAGCTCGGCCTCGAACCGTGCGTACTGTTCACGAGTCTCGCGTGAGCGTTGCTCGCGCTCGAGCGCCCAGAAGTCTTGATAGGCCTCGAGCGCCTCGGCGTGGTTGCCCTGCTTCTCGAGGACGACTGCGAGCGACTGGAGGATGCCCAGTTGCCGTCCCAGCATGTCGAGGTCGTCGGTGATCTCGAGGCTCTTCTGGACCGCCTGCGCGGCTTCGTCGTCCTCGTCGAGTGCGGCATACACGCGGGCCATGGCCGCCAGCGTCGCCGCTTGCTCGGGGATCAGGCCGAGGCGTTGCCGGAGCCCGAGCGCCTGTTCGAAACGACCCAGCGCCGGGCGGTACTCGCCGCGCTGGTAGTGAATGGCTCCGAGGCTGTGGTAGGAGAGCGCCAGCTCCACCTCGGACCCGAGCTCTTCCCGCAGGCGCAACGCCTCGACATGGAATTCGTAGGCCGCGTCCAGGTCTTCGAGCAGGAAGCTGACGTCTCCGAGGTTCGCCACGGTCGAGGGCAACCCCGATGGGGAGCCGGACGTGACCTGCAACTCGCGCGCACGGAGGAAGGAATCGCGGGCCCGCTCGAGGTCGCCGAGGTTCATCAGCGCGATGCCGATGTTGCCGTGGAGCGTCGCCGTCCCTCCGAGATCGCCGGCCTTCTCGGCGGCCTCGAGGCCGCGAGCGAACGAGTCGAGCGCAGCCGGATAGTCGCCGGAGCGCTCCTCGATGAGCCCCTTGATGTTGGTGCAACGCCAGAGGAGATCGAGTCGTTCGATCGCCTCGGCGGCGTCCGCACCCTCCGCGGCCCATTCGATCCCCGAGGCGAACTCGCCGAGTCGGAAGGCCACGACCCCGAGCTCCCACGCGCTGTGGGCAAGGGACGTGGAATCTTCGATGCGGCGAGCCAGCGCCAGCGCGAACACCAGGTGCTCGCGCGCTTCTGCGAACCGCTCGAATCCGACGAGGTCGATTCCCAACGCGAGCCGGACTTCCGCCTCCAGGACGTCATCCGGTTCGTCGACGAGTCGCGCGAGGATGGAGCTTCCGAGATCGAGACGTTCCTGGGTCGCCGCCTGCGTCCGGAAACGCCCGACCTGCTCCTGGAGATCGCCCTGCGCGAACGATGGGGGCGCCATGCCGGTCAGGCACGCGAAGAGGAAGACGAGCCCGGCGGCGACTCCGAGCTTGCCGCTCCGGAGAGGCGCGTTCGGTGGGATCGTTCGCTCGACCACCCACAGAATCTCGCCCAGTCAGGAGCGATTCGCAAGCTCGATGCCGGAGGAGGCTCCCCGGGTCAGCTCTGCATTGGAGCGCCCAGCAGCTTCCCGAGCTTGCCGAACGCCGCTGTCCACCCCGCGCGGATGATCTCGCGCAGCTCGACATCGCCCTGGACCTTCATGTCCGGGATGCCCGCATGCACGAGCCGCACGAGTGTTCCGCCGTCCACCTCGGTGAACTCGACCGTGACGGTCATGTCGGCGTCGGGACCGGGCCCGCCCGATCCGGTGGAGGTGAATGCGAGGCGCGACGGAGGGTCGTACTCCGTGAGCGTGGCGAAGCCGGGTACTTCGCCGGCTCCCTCGATCGTCATGTGATGGTCGTACTTGCCGCCGACCTTCAGCTCGATCTCCGAGCGAACCGACGTGCACTCGGCACATCCCCACCACTGCTGGACCTTGCTCGTCTCGACCCAGGCTTCGAACACCAGCTCTCTCGGTGCGTCGTAGGTGCGCGTGACGATCAGGTTGCCGTCCTCGAACTTCACTTCCGTACTCATCGCTTGGGTCTCTTTCCGGGGTTCTTCCCTGTCTTCTTCGCGTGCGCCTCGAGGTAGGCGTCGACGGCGTCGAACTGCTGCTTCCAGAACCGGGCGTAGCGCCCGATCCACGTGCTCGCGGCGTCGATGGGACGCGGGTCGATCCGGATGCGGTGCTCGCGTCCCGAACGCGTGCGCTGGATCAATCCCGCCCGCTCGAGGACGCGCAGGTGCTTCGACACCGCCGGCTGCGACATGTCGTGGGGCTCCGCGAGGGTGCCGACGTTGGTCTCTCCGTCGGCGAGCTGCTCGAGCATCCCGCGCCGTGTCGGGTCCGCGAGCGCGGAGAAGACGAGATCGAGCTGGCCCTCACGCATAACCAAAGGGTTATATATGGTCTCGACGGTCCCGTCAAGCCGGATTGACGGGACTCTCCTCCGCGATGTCAGCGCGGACGAACCCTGTAACATCCGAGCGGCCCTACCCCTGAACCGTCATGAGGATCGGACTGCCCCTCGCTCTTCTCGCCACCGCGGGCGCGGCTGCGTGGTTTTCCATCCGGGAGGGCCATCTGCAGCGACTCGCCTACTACGCCTTCCCTCCGAGGCCATCGGTCGAGGTCCTCTTCGCGGAGGCGGTCCCCATCCCGCACCGGGTTCCACCGGGACGGATCGCCAGGAGCCTCGGCACGCCCGGCGATCCTGCGGCGGAGACACTCCTCCGTCCGTTCATCACACAGCTCGCCCCGGACGATCCCCTGAACATCGCGTTGCATTGCCGCGTCAAGGCCGGCGCCCTCGCGGTCCAGCAGTGGCTCGTGAAGGAATCGATCGGGACCATGGACTTCGCCGTCGCAACGCCGTCGGGAGAAGTGTTCCACCTGACGGCGGACGGCGGTCGGCCACACGCGAACAGTCTCCCGTTCTTCGGGTCTGCATCCTTCTACTTCAGGCTGGACGAGGAGGAGCTGATCGACCCGACCGAGCCCGATGGCCGGCGCGGCGCATGGAGAGCCGAGGCCCTTCCCGATTTCACCCGGCCCGGGATCTACGAGGTGAAGGTCGCCGGACACGTCGTGCTCGATGGAGCCGCAAACGTGCCGTTCGAGTCCGAGACGATTCGAATCGAAGTCGGGCAACCCGAGCTGAAGCCTCAGGCGTCGCTGTTCACGGTCGCGCGACAGGCTCTCCGGGATCGCCCCATCGTCCAGCACGCGCTCGTCGCTCGAGAGAGCACCGACGGCGACCGGATCTTCCGGTTCCGGGGCAAGCTGGTCGGCAACCGGCAGCCGCTCTTCGACGTCCACGTCCATCCGAAGGGCCGGGTCTTGAAGATCGTGACGACGACCCGCGCCTTCACGGGAGCGGCGCGTCCGTACGAGCGGGCGGATCCCTGGTCCCGGTTCTGGCCCGCGAACGGAGATTGAGCTACTCGCCCGCTCGCGTGCCCTCGTGCAAATAGACGTGATAGCGCCACAGCCGGAAGTCGTAGGTGTCCGGTAGGCGGTGGACCTGGCCGACGACGATCGGTTCGACGATCTCGATCACCCGCGGTTCGAACGGCTCGAAGACCTCCCGGCATCTTCGGAGCCACTCCGCCGGCGGCTCCCGACCGAGCAGCACGACCGGCGTGAGGCCTTCCGCTCCAAGTCTCGTGAGCAGGGTCGGGAGCCGCTCTCCGTCGACGATGTCGTCGTCGACGAGGAAGGTCTTCGCCCCTGCGATGAACTGAAGAGGGACGAGGAGCCGGGCAGCGTCCTCGTCGGTTCGCGAAGCCAGCCAGATGGCGTTGTCGGGAGCCTCACCGGCGACGCTGAGGATAGTCGCCTCGGAACCACACCACGGACGGTTCCAGAGGAAGGGCCACGAGGCCTGGAGGAAGTGCGCACCGAGATAGACGGCCACGGCGATACCCGCGACACGGGCGATCCGCCCGAACCGTTCTCCCACTGCGCGGACGAAGAAGGGAACGACAGCGGAAAGAATCAGGACGGGTATCGGAACGAGGAACCTGCGGTGCGAGTCGATGTGGCCCTGTCCCACCGAAGTGGCATAGGCATAGAACCCGGTCTGGACGCATGCGAGCACCAGCGTCGGGACGAGCGGCAACGCGGCGGGACGCCCGAGTAGCAGGAACGCTCCCAGGAGACCGAGGAAGAGGCCGGGAACGCTCAGGTAGAAGCCGAGAGCCTGAAGGTTGCGACCGCTCCGGAACAGGCTCTGCGGGAGCCATTCCGGTTTCCCCTCGTAGATCTCGAGATAGGGCTCCCGCAGCGTGCGCAGAGGAATGCGGTCGGGCGCCATCGAGTAGAGGAGACCGACGGTGATCAGCGTGACGCCGCATGCGATCCAGAGGACGCGGGCATGGCTCACTCGGCGGAGCGTTCTCCGCAGCGCGTCCCGGAAGAAGAACAGCGCTCCTCCCACGAGCGGTACGAGAGCGAGGCTGGCGGCGGCCCGCGTCGAGTTGAGCTCGCCGTAGACGCTCAGCGTGGCGAGCGTGTAGAGACGGTTCGTCGTCGAAGCGAGGGCCAGGGCGATCAGCAAACCGACCAGGTAGCCGACGGGAAAGAGCCATCTCGCCGAGTTCATGTGGCCGTACGCCCAGGCGCAGAACGCGAAGACCACGACGATCGCCGGCAACAGGATGAACTCGATTTTCGTGAGGTGAACGGCCGACAGGGCAACACCCGAGAGCGCGAGCAGACAGGCGGGCAAGCCGCCGAAACGGCGCGGCTCGGCGGTTTCGCGCCAACCCAGGAGGAGAAGGGCGGCCGAGCTCAGCACCAGGGCCTCGCACATTCCCTCGGAGAACGTCTCCCCCGAGAACCAGACGGTCATCGGGTGGATTCCGATCAGGAGAGCTACCAGTACACCGACGCCGTGACCCGCAAGGATGGAACCCAGCAGGTATGCGGCGAGGATCGACAGCAGCGTCAGGAAGCAGGGCCCGGCGAGCGCGAACGACAACCCACCCACGGAATGGAGGGCGGCCAGGAAAGCGGGGTAGAAGTGGAAGCCGTGCGAGACGATCGAACCGCGCTGCTCCTGGTCCGTGAAGTAGAACCCGGGCAGGTAGAGCGGGGAGTGGAGCCGCCTCTCGTCCGGCGACATGCGAGCCAGGAGGTCGTCCTCGAACCGCAGCCCACCCTCGTTCGCGAGTTGCGCCGCCGCGTTCACGTAGGTGCCGTCGTCCCGACGGCCGAAGACGAATTCGGATGGGGGCAGGTACGCGAGGGCCAGGATCGCGAGCAGCCCGAACGGTACGAGGCTCTGGCTCGACGTGGTCCACGGCAACAAGGGGATCCGGCGAACGACGACCGTGAGAATCAGCGGCAGCGCGAGGGTCGCGACGACGAGGAACAGACGCAGGGGCGAGAACGTGTCCGTCCAGCCCATCGCGAGGGAGAGACCGGTCGTCAGGATCACGCTCGACACGATCGCGACGAAGATCGCTTCCACGATCGAGAGGCGGCCGGGCTCCGCCTCGCCGCCCCTCGCGATCAGCAAGGCGAGGTACCCCGGCAAGAAGAAGAGCAAGAGAAGGCTCAGCACCGAGAGCACGACCGACATGGGGCGATCAGCCTACCGGCAATTCCGGTCCCGGGCTCCTTCGGCGGGTGGACGAGGCCGGCACAACCGGCGCCGTCGGCTCGCTGATACACTGCCTCCTCGAAGGAGAGCATGAAGCGAACACACATCACCGTCGTCTCGTTCGGCCTGGCTGCCCTGATCGGGTGCTCGGCCGACTCGGGAACGCCCTCGGGAAGTGAACGGGCCGAGAGCGCCGGGGGCCCGGGTGTGCACAGCGGCGCACCCGTGCATCGACGCGAGTACCTGTCTCCCGTCTACACCGTGGACCAGATCTTCAAGTCCATGGAAGGTCCCATGGCGAAGGACACGATCCGCGTCGTGGAGGGCAGTCCGGAGGACGAGCCCGAGCTGGTGTGGATCGTTCGCTACCAGGCCACCGTTACGGACCCGGACGGCTCTCTGCTGTCCGAGGAGTTCATGTGTCACGCGAACATCGATGCTCCCCCCAGCTATCGGGAACAGTTCGGCACCGGACTCAGGGTGATGGGGGACCGCCTGGCCGTCCTTTCGCAGGGACAGCTCGCCATCGAGATGCCGCAGGGGTTCGGCATTCCGTGGGTCTCGAACGAACCGCTCGACATCTCCACGCAGGTCCTGAACCACAACATCGTGGGCGAGACGCTAAGAGTGCGACAGCGCGTCTTCATCGACTACGTGAAGGACAGCGACCTCGAGAAGCCGCTGAAGCCGCTCATCCAGAACGGCGCCTCCGGACTGTCGCTCGTCGAGGGAAACTCCGGCTACTACGGCCTTCCCAAGCGCGCGGTCGACGAGGATCGCCACGGACCGGGCTGTGCGCTGGCGCCCACGGCCACCGACGAGCACCTGCTCGAGGACGGACTGGGACGCCGCTTCTCCGCGCACTGGGTCGTGGAACCGGGCCGCCACGAGTACCACACGCTCGTGACCGGGATGCTCATGTTGCCCTATGACACGACCATCCACATGGTTGCGGCCCACCTCCACCCGTTCGCCGAGACGCTCGAGTTGCGCGACCTGACGACCGGCAAGACGGTGCTCTCGGTCGAAGCCACGCAGGCCGGCGAAGGGAAGATCGGGCTGGCCAAGGTCGAGGACATCAAGAGCGTCGAGGGCATCCCGATCTTCAAGGGCCACGAGTACGAGCTCGTCAGCGTCTACGAGAACACGTCCGGCGTGCAGCAGGACTCGATGGCGAGCATGATGCTCTACCTCCACGCGAAGGACATGAAGCCGCGCAAGGCGATGCGTCAGCTGCTGCGCAGCCGCGGCGCCGCGGACCCGCGCTGAGGCGTGGAGTTCGGGCCGAATCGAGCCGGCGGTCGTGCTCGGTGAGGATGCGAGCCGTCCCTTCAGCCCTGGCGTGCGCCCCCTTCGGTCTTCGTCTGCCGTCTGGGCTGAACTCCTAAAGCATTGATAGAGCTCGGCTCACGGCCACTTGGGCCGCGCCCGATAGAAATCTCGCGGGTGATGCGATGAGTCGGGCTGCTTCCGGTGCTGAACACGCCGCCACCCCCTCCTGGTCAGTTATCCCGAGCCGGGGTCGGTCGAACCACCCTCCGATCGCCCATGAAGGACCACTTCCAGCTCCTCTGGAAGGCGGCAGTCGCCGCCTCTCTTGCCAGTGCGTCGTTCGCGATGTTCGTGGCCGACTCCACGGACTGGGTTCTCACTTTCCCGGTCGCTCTTGCGGGTGCTGCGGCCGGAACCGCCGCAGCGATCGTGTTGATCTGGCTACTGCCCGACGAGCTCGTCGCTGCCATGAGTGGGGGCCTCTTGATCCTGATCGCTGGGACGATCTCGGAGCAGAGGCAATTCCCCTCGCCGGAACGCTCATCCTTGGTCGCGATCATCCTGAAGAGGATCTCGAGGGCTTCCGAGGAGCTCCTGGAGTTCTTTCCAGCGGGAACCGATCCTCTGGCTGGCGTAGCGACGTGGACGCTGGCGGCTGGCTTCACCATTCTGGCCCTGGTCGGCCCGTTCATCGTGAAGAGGAGAGACCGGCAGCGGCTCTCGAGGCTCAATGCCATCGAGGAATCCGTGGTAGCAGCCGGCGGTCCTGGAGACTGTGACATCGCCTTCATGACGTGCGCTCTCCGCCAGGCCGTGGCCCAGGACGCACTGTTCAAACGGCTGGTCGGGTCGTGGACGTACACCGTCACCGCCTCGAGCAATAACTACAAGCACGAGGGCAATTGCTGTTTCCGGAGGTCTCCGGTCGGCGGGTTGTGCCTCAACGGGGAACGCATGTGGACGACGGTCCCTGGTGAGAACGCCGACACGACTATCGCCCACCAGGATCCCGTCCCCTGGAAGGCGGACCACCTCTCGTTCGTTCAGGACTCCGGTGGTGACGGCGTCATGTTCGACTACCAAATCGACGTCGACGGCAGCCCAAAGAGAGGACTCTGCGTGGTCTTGCCGGCGCCAAACGGTTCGAGCCTGAGAGGGGACTATGCCTACTTCGACATCGGGATCGGGCAGCACGGTGATCCGGACAGGCCCGCGGCCGTGCCCCAGCTGGTGTGTGGTCAGATCAGGTTCGACCCGAGCACCAACGATGCTGACGTACTGGTCCCCACACCTCCGCCCGATGAGACTCCTAGCTCCGGTCGCGAGAGCGTGAAGGAGCTTCTCACCTAGCCCGGACTATTCATGACCACGCGGACCGAACACCACGAACGGCCGGCTTCGCCGGCCTTTCGGCCCCTGCCGGCACCTTGCACGCACCGGCGTCCTCGGCGACCCGTCAAGGTCGCCTGCGGGGCCGGCACGCGCAAGGTACCGGCAGGACCCGAATCGAGGCGTTCTGCCTCGCGGCTCATGAATAGTCCGGGCTAG